>DCHJ01000042.1:0-1737 GCA_002314805.1 Lachnospiraceae bacterium UBA1755
AAAATAATCCGACTTTTGCCGGATTTCATAAGGGTTTATCGTATGTTGAATGGGTGTCAAAAAGGGTCTTTAGGTGCTGAACTTCCGAACCGGCGGATCGGCAAAAATATTAAACATTATTCTTGTGGAATATCCGATTGAAGGATATACTGCAACTAAAAAATACGCCGCGTACGGCAAAAATATTAAATGGGGACATTCATGGAAATAAGCAGGGACGTGTATCTTAACAGACTTATCGTCAGAAAACACAACGGTTTCATTAAAAGAATTACCGAAATACGAAGAAGCGGCAAATCTTGAACAGGAAGCCAAATCAGAAAATAATTCTTAAAGATTGGTCAAAAAAGGTAGCTTAGTCATTGACAAACAGCTATAATATCATCAGAAATGCGGGGGCTGTCCAATCCACTATCGTGGCAGTCTCACGTTAAAAGAAAAGGAGGAAATACATCCGCCAAGGCTCGCGGTGCGGCATTGTGGAGACATGCCGTAAGCATATATCAGGCTCGGTATATGTGAGGATGCGCTTCGGGGATCCGGCGCAGTTCAGAGTCATCAGAAAATGTCAGAAGTAAAGTTAGTCAACATCAAGAAGATTTATCCGTTCGTAAGCGGAGAGAAGAAGAAAAAGAAGGCAGACGCCGGTGCTGAAGAGAAGAAGGTCAATCTTCAGATCACCGATGAAGGTGTCGTAGCAGTTCAGGAGTTTAATCTTGAGATTGCAGACAAGGAATTCATCGTTCTGGTAGGTCCTTCGGGATGCGGTAAGTCAACGACCCTTCGTATGGTAGCAGGTCTTGAGGAGATCTCAGGAGGTGAGCTCTATATCGACGGAAAGAAAGTCAACGACGTAGCACCAAAGGACAGGGATATCGCCATGGTATTCCAGAACTATGCCCTCTATCCGCATATGACGGTTTATGAGAATATGGCATTCTCGCTCAAACTCAAGAAGACTCCAAAGGCAGAGATCGACAAGAAGGTGCGCGAGGCAGCCGAGATCCTTGATATCACACAGTACCTTGACCGTAAGCCCAAGGCTCTTTCAGGCGGTCAGAGACAGAGAGTTGCGATCGGACGTGCCATCGTGCGTGATCCAAAGGTGCTCCTCATGGATGAGCCCCTTTCCAACCTGGACGCTAAGCTCCGTAACCAGATGAGAGCAGAGATCATCAAGCTCCGTGAGAGGATCAATACAACATTCATCTATGTAACACATGACCAGATCGAAGCTATGACACTGGGCGACAGGATCGTTATCATGAGAGACGGCTTCATCCAGCAGATCGGTACACCTCAGGACGTGTTCAATCATCCGAAGAACCTCTTTGTGGCAGGCTTCATCGGTACACCTCAGATGAATTTCTTTGATGCAAGACTCTTCAAGAAGGGAGAGAGATATTTCGTCGAGATCCAGGGTACAGAGATCGAGCTGCCGTCAATACGTCAGGAGGAGCTCAGAGATCTGGACAAAGTACCGGAGAACATTATCGCCGGAATCAGACCGGTGCATGTGACGATCTCAGACGAGGGCATCCCTGCAACAGTGGACGTATCCGAGCTCATGGGTTCAGAGCTCCATCTCCATGTGAATGCAGACGGCAAGGATGTAGTCATCGTAGTTCCGACAACAGATGTAGATATGAACATGGTTCACGGCGGACATAAGCAGATCCACTTCTCATTACGTCCTGAGCTCATCCATCTGTTTGATAAAGAGACAGAGCAGAATAT
>DCHJ01000042.1:1872-4170 GCA_002314805.1 Lachnospiraceae bacterium UBA1755
AAAAAACCGTTGTACGCTGATGCATGCAGCCGCGTGCAGATGTGTACATAACACCGGGAGCAGCTGATTATTCAGCTGCTCCCGAAATGATTTTATTATGGAACTATCTGATGATATTCCCTATGATCCCGAAGCTCACCAGCATCATGATGATGCTTGCCATAAAGACTCCGATAAGAGTGGCAAGCGCAGCCCTCTTGCGGTCCATATTGAGGACTGAAGCAATGAGGCATCCTGTCCATGCTCCGGTACCGGGCAGAGGGATCCCGACAAAGAGCACCAGCCCCCAGAAACCATATTTCTCGATCTGCCCCTTATGCTTATCCACCTTGCCGTAAAGCCAGTTGGCAAAGCTGTTGAGCCACCTAAGCCTGGATCTGCGCATCCACAATAACAGCCTGTTAATGAAGAGCAGGATAAAGGGTA
This sequence comes from Lachnospiraceae bacterium UBA1755, assembly GCA_002314805.1. Taxonomy (GTDB): domain Bacteria; phylum Bacillota; class Clostridia; order Lachnospirales; family Lachnospiraceae; genus Darwinimomas. The sequence continues at coordinate 2,299 of DCHJ01000042.1, forward strand.
CCGGGATGATATTGCCGATGATAGCGATGATATAGCTCTTAAGGGGAGAGAGCCCCAGGAGAGAAGCAGCAATAAGACCGCCCCTTAGTTCCAGGACCGGCATCATAGAGATGATAAAAACGATCAGCTCCCTGCCATACTGCCATGCCTGCAGTCCGCTGAAGGTATCTACAAGTTTTTGTGCTAAATCTGCTGCCATGACCAAAAGTATACATAATGTAGTAAAAAATAGCAAGGCTGTGTTATAATATTACGGTCAGTGGTCAGTGGTCATTGGTCAGTGGTCAGTGGTCAGTGGTCAGCAGCCGGCAGTCAGCAGCCGGCAGTCAGCAGTCGGCATTCAGCAGTCGGCAGTCAGCGGTCAGTGCTGCGGCCAGCTCGGAGGTATCGGATGAAAATTGGCTCTTGGAAAAAACCGAACATAGAAAAGCAGTATATAATCGGCGGAGGCATACTTCTTGCGCTCATTATCTTTGGCATTATCGTGAGCATTGCCAACAGCGGCAAGGAAGAAACCCTGCCTTATGAGACAGTGATAACAGAGACAGTCACCATGGCAGAGACAGAGACCGTAACCGAAGCACCGACAAAGTCAGCTGCCGAGCTGCAGGCAGAAAAGGAAGCCGAGGAAAAGGCAAGGCAGGAGGCCCTCATTGACGAGGAGCTTGACAGCTACGATAACCTCGGCATATGCCGGCTCAAGGACGGCGGTTTCCTAAATGTGCGCGAAGAGCCCGGCAAATCAGCAGCTGTCATCGGCAAATTTTACAACAACAGCGCCTGCGATATCCTTGAGACAGTCGAGGACGGTGCCTGGTACCATATCTCAAGCGGCGGACTTGAGGGCTATGTCAAGAGCGACTATATTGCCACCGGCGACGAAGGCAGGACACTTGCAAAGCAGCACTTTGCTCAGAGGGCAATCGTCATCCCCGATGTGCTGTGGATAAGGCAGGAGCCCGGCACCGATGCCAAGGTCCTGGGCGCAGTAAGAAAAGGCGAGAGATATGAAGTCCTTGACAACACAGACGGGTGGGTAAAGATCGAAGAGGGCTATATCTCATCCGAATACGTAGAGATCAGGAACTGCCTCAACGAGGCAAGAGAAGCCAACGAGAAGCAGGACGTACTGTCATATTATGACAATCTCGGTATCTCCAACGTAAATAACTACCTCAACATCCGCAAGAGCCCCGGCAAGAACTCGGAAGTCATAGGTAAGCTTCCGGGAGATGCGGGTGCCGATATCCTGGGTGTGGAAGACGGATGGTACAAGATCCGCTCCGGCGCAGTCACCGGATATGTCAGTGCCGATTACCTGCTCACAGGTGATGAGGCCAACCGGAGAGCAATTGAAAAATCCACGGTCATGGCAATAGTAAGTACAGGGGGAGGAGAGGGCCTCAACGTGCGCACAGGCCCCGGCAAGGATTATCAGGTCTGGACCTCCATCAGCAACAAGGAACGCTATCCCGTGCTCGATAAGGAAAGCGGATGGGTCAAGATCGATCTGGGCGATACCGACGAAGACGGCGAGGCGTCAACCGCATGGGTATCCGGAGATTATGTGTCTGTAAGGCAGGCTCTCAATGAGGCAATATCATATTCAGAGTCGGCAGCCAAGAACTCCTTCCGTCAGAAGGTATGCAATTTCGGAGTCAAGTACTGCGGCAATCCGTACGTATGGGGCGGTACATCCCTGACCGGAGGCTGCGACTGCTCAGGCTTTACCATGAAGGTATTTGCCAACTTCGGAATATCGCTGCCGCATTACTCAGGCGCGCAGGCCAAGATGGGAGTCAAGGTCACAACAGCGACCATGAAGCCGGGAGACCTCATATTCTACGCCAACAAGAGCGGCACCATCAATCA
>DCHJ01000015.1:0-5353 GCA_002314805.1 Lachnospiraceae bacterium UBA1755
AGGTAAAATAAAAAATGTCGGTGCGCAGGCTGTCCGAAACAGGCGGCAGACGTATCGCTGCGCGGCATGTAAGAAGGGTTCATCCCGTACAGGGAGGCAGAACCGTCCGGGATACAGTGTATCTGCAGCGTTTTGAAAGTGTTTTGACCGGCAGGCACCAATGTTAATGATCCGGCTGCGGTATTGATAAAGAGATAATCGCTTTTCAAAGGGAATTAACAGCAAGGCTGATGAGGACATATTGAGCTGCTTAGCAGGAAATTCAGACCGGATATTAAGGAGTGACCGGTCTGGCAGGGGGGAAGATGGACTGGAGTTTCTGTGATAAGGTCTTTTATATAGGTCTGGTTGCGGGTATTCTTGGTGTTGCGATCGAGGGCGTATTCTGCGTCATGAAGTATCACCGCTGGGAATCCCACGTGACGACCGTATGGGGATGGTACAATATCGTATACGGTCTGGGAGCAACCGTTCTGTATGCTCTCTCGGTGAAGCTTAATATACCGTCGCTGTTCTGGAAGATCGTTGTAATGACAGTTATTGTAACTGCGGTCGAGCTGGGAGCAGGTCTGGTGCTTAAGCACTGGCTGGGGATGAAGGCATGGGATTACAGTAATCGTCCGCTTAACGTGGCAGGACTTATCTGTCCGCTCTTTTCATTGGGCTGGGCAGCGATGTCGCTGGGAGTATGTCTGGTATGCGACCGGCTGACCGCCTGGCTGGAACCGCTGACTATTCCGGAGCTCCATGTTTTTGCGGCAGTGATGTTTGCAGTACTGATCGTCGATTTTGCGCTGGCAATGATCTGTGTATTCCGCTGGAGCAGGAGGCATTACGGAAAGCCGGCACTGACAGTTGCGGGTACAATAGCAGATAAATACGCTCCGGATGAATGGATCAGCAACAGGTTCATCGAGTGGAGGTTTCTGGACGAGAAGGAAAGCATGTGCTAAGGCAGGGATAAGGCAGATAAAAATGTTGCAGCGGGCTATGGAAAGAGGAGAGAGTATGAAGATAAGATTTACAACACCATGTATATATGAGACGGAAGGTGCGGCACAGGAGGGCAGGAGCTTTGGCTGTGCAAGCTTTGGCTTTGCAGGGGCTCCGGATCCGGCAAGCGAGAATGTCCGCGAGTGGGATGCACAGCATAAAAAGCTTAGAGGAAAAGCGTATTTCGGCACACTGGAAGAAGTGCTTGCACAGATTCCGACAACGGCTGAACCTGAAAGCCCGGATCCCGGGACAGGATCCTGCATGAGTCAGGCTGCGGCTGATGGTGGAGCGGCACAGAACTCAAAGATGCCCTGGCAGGCAGGCATTGTCCTCTTCGGCAACTGCGGCGGGGAGAATGAATTTATCAGAAAGCTGTATGAGAAGACCGGCTGTCCGCTTACCGGCGGAGCAGCTGCCTGCGATCTGGCAGCGGGCAGGAGCGGACTTGTGGCAGGCGCAGGGCAGGTGGCTGTTTATATGATATGCGACCCGGATGCGTCAATTTCAGTGGAAAGTAAGAATATTCACAATAACATCCTGGAGACACATAAGATCGGCTTTACCGACCCCAGAGTCTTCGATACCATTGACGGAGAGGATGCTTTGGAGTGGTTTACGAGGAAGAGAGCAGAATATGGCTTCGGTGCGGATGACTTCGAGCATATGACATTCTCTGATATGGGAGGCGTCAATGCTCACACATCAATGAACGGCGGTCGGCTGGTATCAGGCAGAGATCTCTGCCCGGAGATGCTTCTGCGATATGTGAAAAAGGGTGATGTCTACCCGCAGATGCATACTTTCTATGACGATAAGGATGCCATGATCTTCGGGTGCGCAGGGCTAAAGGGTATCCTTGAACAGGATATAATGACCGACAGCATGGGCATGTTTATGTTCGGAGAGGTTGCAACAATAAACGAGGTTCCCGAATTCGGAAACCTCATGCTCAGCAAGCTGGTTGTGAGATAGTAAGCGGCACACAGGATACCTGGATACGTGCATAAATATTGTGCAGCACCGGAATGTGCCGAAACTGCGGATGTGCGCAGATCTGCAGGCGGCGGAGCCTGGGGCAGCATCAAAAAAGCAAAGGAAGATCGTCGCGAAGTACTGAAACAGCAAGGCCGGAGTTTACGTGGCAGCATCTGACCGGCAAGAGTTAAGCGCCGCGAAGCACTGAAACAGCAAGGCCGGAGTTTACGTGGCAGCATTGATACAGCGGGGGAAATGTGCCGGTAAGCATTGAAACTACGGTGCCGCATAGAGCGACACATATGGACGCTGCATCAAATGCATTTACGTATCTTTATATAGAGACGGTTTTTCTTAGTAGTACCGTCGATACCGTCATAATAGAACTTGCCATGATTACGCACGGAAACCGCATCCCCGACACGGACGGTCTTCCCTGCGTTTTTTGCTATAATGCCGTTGATGGAGATATATTCAGAGGTAATCAGTCTTGCAGCCACAGTACGGCTCAGATTGTATACACCGGCGACCATGGCGTCCACACGCTCGGAAGCGACATTGACACGGAGCTCCTCATATTCCGGCACCAGAGTACACTCATCTGCAGGAACTCTCTGACATTTCACATCCGTATGCTTTACTCTGCTCAGGTTATCGGTAATAAAATCCCCCATTGCTTCCGTACAATATACATAAGTCTTGCCGTCGCCCACCAGGATATCTCCAATACAGTCCCTCTCTATTCCAAGATTGATGAGAGCGCCGAGGAAATCTCTGTGTGAGAGATCCTCATCGGCAAATTTTGCATTTATTGGTTCCACTTTTACGCAGGCAGTGTATTCTCTTTCCATTTTCATGTATGATCCGGCATTTTGAGTAAATGTCGGATGTTTCCTTTCTCCACAAATTGACTTTTTTTTAGGGTTAGAGTATATTGTTCTTACAAGGGAACCACCGATAGGCGGTTGACCCAAGAAAATTTATTGGTAAAAATAACCGCTACGTTTTCTCAGGACGGCGGTTATTTTTTATTTGACTTTATATACTCAATCAGGACAGTGACGATAAGCGCAATAATTGCTATCACCAGGCTTAAGATTTCATAATCAGTCATGAGCATCCCTCCTTTCAGATACTCGGAGGGTGCATACCCTCCGGAGAGGGCCAACCGCCTGCCTTTTCTATGGTAGTTCCGTACAGTATTATAGCAGACTGGCGGACGGTCTGCTATATTGACGTTTTTAAGTACATATGGAGGGATACCCTTCCGATCTGTTTGTCCTTCTTCTTTTTCCGCAGCAAGCTTACCCGGTCAACGGCACGCAGCACGCTTGACGGTGCGTCCTGCCGAATGATATAAAGAAGACCACGATGATTCTGTCGTTTCTACACATATCATGAGCACAGGGGTTCTTAATACTTATGTTTCCCACAGTAAACTTACACACTTACACCGTCAGATTCGGATTAGCGATAGACAATAGCAATCTCAGGGAGTATAATAGGAACATCGGCTGTCGGGGCGACAAGGAGTTATTTCGTCCGGATGGCGGGTAATAGCTTCTCTGCGGGTGTAGTACATCGGTAGTATGCGACCTTCCCAAGGTTGAGAGACGGGTTCGACTCCCGCCATCCGCTTAAAAGTGCCGGTTGGTTTTTGTTTTTCAGCACGAGACATTGACTGTCGAGTGCTGTTTTTGTTTTTGCGAAATGTTGGTTAAATCATCAATTTCAGTCTGTAATTTTCGAAAATGAAAATATAGCACTTTACCGAACGTGTCCTTAGTAATGCATCTGCGGGAGGTATCGCAATGCCGATTCAATACGGTCAGAGGCCTTCTATAGACATACGAAGATACATTTATTTGACGAGCGTCAATGAAAACCGGGAATCGGGCATACGTGCCCGCACAGGAACATCTGCCGGTCCGATTAAGTCATCAAATATCCGGAAAGCATTGAAATAGAGAGGAAAAGTGTCTAATATTAAGACATGACTAAACCAACGCGCATAACTGAATTATTGCTCTGCGGACTGCTGATGGTACTTCTCAGTCTTGTACTTGTCTCCTGCGGTGCTAAGCAGAAGACAGAAATAGAGACACCCGCACAGCAGGAATCCGGGACAGAGACCGCGACAGAAGCTCCGCCATCCATAGTGATAGAGGATGAGCCGGAGACAGAGCCGGAGACAGAAGCCTTCGTACCCATCAACGAGAGAGTAGAAAAGGATGGGATGATAAGCTCATACCTGACAGGAGAGCTGGTTCCCATAGAACAGGGCTGCCGCAGACCGGTGGCTGTTATGATGAGCAATGATAAAGAGGCGGCTCCACAGTACGGTATGATGGATGCGGGAGTCATCTATGAAGCGCCGGTGGAAGGTACCATGAACCGCTTCATGAGTGTGATCGAAGCCTATGATGATCTGGACCGTATCGGCTCGGTACGCAGCTGCAGGACCTATTACACCTATTTCGCGAGAGAGTGGGATGCGATCTATGCTCACTACGGACAGTCCTCATTTGCAAAGCCATATCTCGATAATGTCGACAATATCAACGGTGTAGACGGATCAGGCGGCGCAGCCTACTACAGATCAAAGGACAAGAAATCCCCCCATAACGCGTATACGAGCGGTGAGATGCTGGATAATACCATTGACCGGCTCGGGTATTCCCGGGATTACAGCACTGAGTATGAAGAAAGGGGCGGACACTTCAGATTCAATCTTGAAGAGGACGAGATCGTCTTTGAGGAGGCGCTGAGTCTTCCGGCAGGCACGGTAAAGCCGGGATATACCTATAACGCTCCATGGTTCACCTATGACCCTGAAGACGGTCTTTACTACCGCTATCAGTACGGCAGGGAGCATATGAGCGATAAAGGGCAGGTGGCTGTAAAAAACATAATTTTCCAGTACTGTCCGGTCGGTCATTACGCAGATACGGATTACCTCAATATCGATGTGCATGAAGACGGCTATGGCTTCATCATCACCAACGGCAGGGCGATGCCGTTTGCCAGCCGTAAGGACGGAGAATTCGGAGTAACGCATTATTACGATATGGAGGGAAATGAATTCAGAATTAACCGTGGCAAGACATGGATATGCATCATAGATTCCAAAGGATTTGACAAAACAGAGATACTTGAGTAGACATAGCCCGCGTGGCAGACAGCAGGAAATGGGAATGTGACAAAAATGTGACAGAATACCATGAACTGTTGTAAATATGAACATTATTGCGTACACTATGGTCACTTGGCAAAGTCGGGGTGACCCGGTGACGCAAAGCTACAGGGACTCATAGGAGTCAGCCAGCTGCAGATTCACTTAGGTGTGATGCTGCAGTTTTTTTTTGCAATACCGGATGCGGAT
>DCHJ01000015.1:5371-23232 GCA_002314805.1 Lachnospiraceae bacterium UBA1755
TCATTGACAGCCAGGTATTACTTATCGAAAAGGGGAGGTATTATGAACAGGATATTTAACAGGAAAAGAATGCTAAGGATAGCAGCATTGACAATTGTCATAGCTCTGGCATTTGAGAACGTCTGCTTCGCAGGAGAGGGCATTGCCATGCAGTCTGCTTCACCTGCGACAGAGACTCTTGCCGGTCCGGAGTATGCAGGAGAAAGCAATGCGGAGTCAGTGGTATCCGATACCGTAAATGATATCGTGGATACCGATGCGTCGCAAGGATCTGATGAAGATACCGATGCGGCAGACGGCTTTGCTGAAGATTCCTCAGAAGTAACAGCGGAGGAGCCGACCGGAGATACAGCCGCAGAGGATGAGAGCTCCGAAGAGGCTGATGATTCCGAGCCTGCAGACGGTGAGGTATTGGATGACTCCGGGGATCCCGCAGAAACGGAATCCGTGGAGACTGACGAAGAGGCTGCAGAAGAGGTAGAGGAAGAGGAGATTGAAGAAGCAACCGCTTCCGAGATCATCTATACATACGAAGACGAGGAGGACCATTGTCAGGTAGTGATCGAATATTCTGCAGAGCAGTTCGGTCTTGAGAAAGCACCTGAGGTAAAGATAGTAAAGGTCACTGCTGAGCTTCCCGATATCATCAGTGCGGTAGAAGAAGCCAACGAAGGACTGTGTGCCGATAAGGTCTATGCCTATGACATCAGCTTTACAGATGAAGACGGCAGCGAAGTCGAGCCCGTCGATGATAATACTGTAAAGATCACATTTAAGAATACCGGACTTGTAAAAGGTGAGGACGAGGATGCCGTTATCAGGGCCTACCACGTTGATGACGATATGAATGTAGATGAGCTGGCATTTACCACGGAGGGAGAGGATCTCACGCTGGAAGCATCTTCGTTTTCTATATTCGCGATAATGAATACTGAAGAAGCCTCCGCAGTCCCTGTGGGTACCGGAAGGGGACTGACCAAGGTTTACCTTCGTGATTTCATGTCCACAGGTCATATCAAGGACGAAGTAACAGAGGATATAGCTATTCTTGATGCTGACGATCCGACTGCTACGCCATCCGAGTGGATCGAATGGGAGCCTGTAACCACACAGGTGTATTTTCCGCTTGAGATATCTGCAGACTTTTTCAAAAACAACCTGACGGATGACAGAGACATAGTAATCGAGCTGGCTCCGGGTCTGAGATTTAATTATACTGATCCTGAAACAGAGATAGCGAAAGGAGACGAGGCAATAGACTCCGTCATATGGGATGTCACGACAGACGACCACGGGTATGATACCGAGACAGCCCACATCAATAAGTATATCATGGACACCTTCAAGACCGAAAACGGTAAGCCATATCAGCCCAGAGGTGGAAGAGTAACTATCAAGCTTAAGCATACCCATGAGGAAAATCATTTCACACATACGCTCCGCCTGCTGCTTGTAGCGGACAAAGCGCTTATCAACTATGAGCAGTGCCGTGACGGGTACGATCTTACCGAGGCAATAAAGGTGTCGGTGTCTCAGGGAGACGGGACGCTTGAAAACACGGAGGCTGTCCAGAACGTGCGCTTTAAAGCGGACCATAATGATTATTCTTATTCCGATCGGTTCGAAAAGTCATATTACGGTGGCATAATGACAAACGGAAGTACGCATTACGTTAAGAAAGGCCAGACAGTAAACCTGATAGAGAATCTATGTCCCAGAAATTTTGCCTTGACTGAGGGTGTGAAGACAGATGGTTTTGTCATGAAAAAACTCTCGCTCACGGTAAGGACGGACAGTGAGGCATTGGAATTTTCAGCAAGAAAAGGATATGAAAAGACCGGACCGGAAAAGAGAACCATAGAAGATAAGGACTGGTGGTATTACACCTTTACGACAGAGAATTTCGGAAATGCAACCACTTCATACAATTATAAGAATATTTCACTCCAGTGTGTGATCCCTTCCGATGCGGCGGCAGTGTACAAGGTTGAGGCCGTTGAAACCGAGCAGCAGTGGTGGAATGAAGATGAGAGCATTACGTACTCTTATGAGACAGATCTGAAAGTAAGTGCGGGCAACCGCATCTGCAAGCTGGACGCAAGCGGAGATATTAATGTTTTCCTGTCACGGTATTATGGCATTAATTCGACAAGGGGTGCGTATTTCCAGCGAGGTATTACCGGGAGAAGCTACCAGACACAGATCAATGGATTCAACATTGCAAAATCAGGTGGCGAAGCAGTCAATGTGCCTTTGATATATACTGTGGAGCTTCCGGCAGACAAGATGTTTGTGAATGCGGTCGGAATCCCGTTTTCCATTGGTACGGTTAATGCGGCTGAAACGGCGCAGGAAAAGGAAGAGGCGATCCTCAGATATTATCCGGGCAGGATAGAACTGACCGACGAAGAGGGCAATAAGTATGTCATAGAAAAAGAAGACAGTGAATCTGCAGAAGAATACAAGGAACGTATAGATGCGCTGGCCGTTGTGCAGTCAGGATCGAAAAAATCATCGGATTACGGATTCATAGTGAGCACGGAGACTCTTGCAGATGCCATAGGATATCCGGAGGGTACCGGGCTCCAGACTGTCAAGGTATGGCTTCCCGACATGGCTGTTACAGCTGAAAGGGGGGCATTTTGTGGCGCGTATTCAAACAACTATTATGCTGTATGCGGAGTGTATGGATACCCCCGTGAGGAGACAGATGAGGGGGATAACTATACTACAGAGTATACTGTTGAGTCTGCGGCAGAGACCAAGCAGTTTCAAACAATATCACGATCGCAGACCTTTACAGTTCATTACTATGGAAAGGACGGAGACCAGTACAGCGGGAGTGGCAGTATGTATGGTGCGAGACCGAATATTACCGTGACTGATGCACAGGGAAAAGAATCAACAACGTTCTGTGTAGGAGATGATGTTCGTTTTGCAGTGAAAAGCTGGACAAGTAATTCCTGGGCTTCTGATGAGGATAAGACCTGGAAACCACTGATGTGGATACCTGTGCCGGAAGGGATGACACTGAATACGGAAGATGCAGTATTTACCTGCTCCGCAGAAGGCAGTGATAAAACTGTAACGCCGATATTTACGGATGTGACTGCAAAGGCGAAGAACCTGAAGGACGGCTGGAGCCTTTATGAGCTTACATTCAGGGATGAGGAGGTACCCTATGTAGGAGGCATGGACAGCAAATGGTATCAGCATGTACTGAACGGAAGCTTCTCAATGCATGTACAGCCCGCTGTTAAGAGTCTTGAATATGATATAAAGCAGCTTATATTCTGCGGATCCGAGTTGCGGGATGCAGCTGCATCTACCAATTCTACAGGCAGTTATACCCATGAGTATAAGGAGGGAGTGTATAGCGGACCCGGATACGGATATGGCCTCAGCAATAGTAAAGTGATAGCATCTGTCACCAACGCGAAATCCTTTACTATAGGATCAAATCCGGATATTGCAGTCGAATCAGCGTTTAAGAAGAGCAGTGAAACCGAATACCGGAAATATGACAGTACGACTGACGGTATCTCTCTTAAGAACGGAGAAGCGCTTGACATAAGGGTCAGACTGGAGAACCTGACCGGAAGCGATGCAGATGAGCTTGTAGTCTATATGCCTGTTCCCAAGACTGATATGGAATCCGTAATGGGGACAATGTTCAGTAAGTTCTTCACGTCCTGCGGCTTTGATATGTACCTTAAGGGCAATGAGTATGACGAAGCCAATGCAGATGCGCTTTTTGAGATAAGATATGCGACAGTGACCAAGGCCTCGGAGATCAAGGAAAGCGGAATTGTGGAGCCGGAGAACGGCTGGAACACGACGATCACAGATGACGTAAATTTCATACGTATTGCATTGAAGTCGGGGAAGGTCTTCTCGTCCTCTGCGGGTGCCCAGTATATTCCGTTCAATTTCAGTGTCACAGATGATACAGCTAAGGTAGATACTAAGAATAAGTGGCGTTCATCATATATGTTCAAGCTGGAGGACGGAACCAGTGCGGCTTCCTTTATCAATAGGACAGACAACTTCGGCTGCGTGCTCCAGATCGGAACAGTCAATGGTACAGTATATCTTGATAAAAACCGTAACGGAATAAAGGATGCCGATGAGGAAGGGATCAAAGGAGTAAAGGTCACAGCAGTTGACAGCAGCGATAATAAGTACTCAGCACAGACCGGGACAGACGGAGCATATCAGATAGACGGACTTCCGGGCGGAGCTGTCACCGTCAGTGTTGAAAATCCGGGAAGTCCGGAGGTTACGTCCGGGCTGCCAAGGAGATTTACAGCGGTGACACCAAGTACAGGTACTGTCTGCGGCAGTGATGTGACACCAAATACAGCCGGAACGGCTGCAGATAAGGCGATCGACGATCTCAAGGCTGCAGGCGGAACTGTATCAGTAAATGCAGGATTTACAGAGCCACTGACACACAGCGTGAAGATAAGCGGAAGCAGTACGGCAACGGTGAAGCCGACAGCGATAAAGTCATGGCCGGAGCAGACGATCGAGGACGCTACGGCGCTGCTGAGTACAAAGCTTCCGAAAGTTACACTTGGTACAGGAGAGATCCACACAGGCTGGAAGATAGGCGCAAAGAAGTACACAGACAGCGAGCTGCTGGCTGCTTCATTCACAGCGGACCAGACCATTTATGCAATGGTAAGCAAGTCACTGGAGATAACGGTTGCGACAGCTTCATCGATAACCTACAGCGGAAATGCTGTGACAGCCAAGAGGTCCACAGAGGGCACTGCAGATATAGTCTATACATACGAGGGTAATGGCAAAGCTGACTGCACCTATTATCTTGACAGTAAAGGAAAGACAAAGACATCGCGTAACAACAGCGGCGCTGCCGGTAACGGAAAAGCTCCGGTATGGGCAGGAACCTATTATGTACGCGTTCATGTCGCAGAAACAGAAGGATATACAGAAGGATATTCATCGTATACAGAGTTTACTATAGGCAAGGCTGAGCTTACGGCAACCTATGGCGGGGAGACTATAACATACAGAGAGACCCCGGAACTCAAGGTAGATGTAACGGGCTTTGTTAACGGCGAGACAGCGGCAACAGCAGCGGGCTATATAGCACCTACAGTATCTGCAGGAGGTAAGACAGATGTAGGGTCGTACCCACTTACACCGTCAGGCGGAGCAGCAGACAACTACAGCTTCAGGTATAACCCCGGAGAGCTTAATATCGTCGCAAAGAAGCTGACAAAGCCTACCGCAAAGCAAAAGAGCTTCACCTATGACGGAAAGGAGAAGAAGTTTGAGGCATACGGCTTTGACAGCGAGACCATGGATCAGAGCGGAACGGAGAAGGCGACGGAAGCAAAAAGCTATAAGGTGACATATGCTCTGAAGGATGCAAAGAACTACACGTGGTCAGACGGAACAACAAAAGATGTGGAGATCAGCTGGAAGATCAATAAGGCAAAGATCTCTGCAATGAGCTTTACGGTAACAGCACCTAAAAAGAACGGCACACCTGCAAAAACGGTGAGCGCAGGAGCGACAACCTACGAAGGAAAGAACGTAGCATGGGAACCGGAAGATGCTAAGTTCAAGGGAGGAAAAGCCTATACAGTAAACTTTACTGCAGCACTCAAGGATACAGCCAACTACGAGTATGCAAATACAGTGGCAGTGACAGTAAATAAAGAGAAGGTATCCTTTGATAAGACTGTGGAAACAGTAAGCTACACCTTCCCGAAGACAGAGGACAGGGCACTTGCATCGATCTCTGTAAAAACAAAGCCGGATAAGATCAAATACGCATACGGAGATGCTGCAGATCTTACGGGGCTGGTACTTGATCTTAAATACGATGATGATACAGCAGAGACAATAGCATACAGCGGTCACGAGTCAGAAATCACAGTAAGTCCGACAGTGCCTACAGTCGCAACCACGAGTCTTACCATCACCTATGGCGGAAAGAGCACAACTCAGGGTATAACCGTAAATAAGGCACAGCTTACTGCAGCTTACGGTGGCGAGACCATAACCTATGGAGATTCACCTGCATTAGCTGTAACCGTAACCGGCTTTGTAAACGGCGAGACAGCCGCAACGGCAGCAGGTTATACAGCACCCACAGTATCAGCAGCAGGATGTACAGCGGTAGGAAAATACACACTTACACCGGCAGGCGGAGCAGCAGACAACTACAGTTTTAAGTATGATCACGGAGATCTTAAGATCGTCGCAAAGAAGCTTACAAAGCCCACCGCATCAGTGAAGGAATTTACCTATGACGGAAAAGAGAAGGTGCTCGCGGTAACCGGCTTTGACAGTACGACAATGCAGCAGGTCAAAACCGATAAGGCAGTCCCGGCAGGCAGCTACACGGCAGAATATGCTCTTGACGATAAAAATAATTATACATGGGCAGACGGAAAGACAGACAATGTGGTAATCAGCTGGAAGATCAATAAGGCACAGCTTACTGCAGCCTACGGCGGCGAGACCATAACATATGGAGGTTCACCGAAACTGACCGTAAAGGTAACCGGCTTCGTAAACGGTGAGACAGCCGCAACAGCAGCAGGGTATACAGCACCCACAGTATCAGCAGCAGGCTGTACAGCGGTAGGAAAGTATCCACTTACACCTGCAGGCGGAGCAGCAGACAACTACAGTTTCAAGTACACACCAGGAGAGCTTAAGATCGTTGCAAAGAAGCTGACAAAGCCAATAGCAACCTTATCGGAATTCACCTATGACGGAAACGAGAAGGAGCTCGCAGTAATCGGCTTTGACAGCACGACCATGAAGCAGGTTGGAACTGATAAGGCAACCAAGGCGGACAGCTACACTGCTGTATATGCCCTTAACGATCCCGCAAACTATGCATGGGCAGACGGTTCGGTTGACAACGTAGAGATCGCATGGACGATCAATAAGGTTCAGCTTACAGCAGTCTACGAGGGAGAGACTATAACCTACGGAGACACTCCGGCGCTCAGTGTAAAGGTAACCGGCTTTGTAAACGGCGAGACAGCCGCAACAGCAGCAGGCTATACGGCACCTACAGTATCAGCAGCAGGAAAGACAGCAGCAGGACAGCACACACTTACACCGGCAGGCGGAGCGGCAGACAACTACAGCTTCACGTACACATCAGGAACGTTGAATGTCAATAAGGCTGAGCTTACTGCAGCCTATGCAGGTGAGACCATAACCTCCGGAAAGACTCCTGCGCTCAGAGTAGATGTGACAGGTTTTGTAAACGGCGAGACAGCTGCAACGGCAGCAGGGTATACAGCACCCACAGTATCAGCAGAAGGCTGTACAGCGGTAGGGAAATACACGCTTACACCGGCAGGCGGAACGGCAGACAACTATTACTTTACATATGTTTCAGGAGAACTGCAGATCACATCCGGTGGCGGCGGTGGCGGCGGAGGCACCGGTTCAGGCTCAGGCTCGGCAGCAGTGACATCAGCGGGCTGGGTACAGTACAGCAGACCGGTAGCAAATCCCACGGTATCAACCGGAAAGTGGAAGCTTGTACCTCCGACAACCAATGTATGGACATTTGAAGGTACCCAGAAGCAGAAACCGGTAAATACATGGCTGTATCTTAGCAATCCTAATTCCAAGGACGGCAGGACAAAAGGATTCTACTATTTCGACGAGAATGGTTACATGGTAACCGGATGGTCAAAGCAGAAGTCAGGCTGGTATTATCTGAATGAGGATAAGAACCTCGGTGACGAAGGTATGATGTGTACCGGATGGCATCAGGACAAGAAGGACGGTCATACCTACTATCTTGACAAGGAGCTTGGAAATATGCTTGTAGGTAAACAGCTCATCGACGGAAAAGAGTATAACTTCAATACCGTTCCATCGAACCCGAATATGTGGACCTTTGCAGAGTCAAAGCAAAACGCAGCGGCTGCGTCATGGGTATATACCAATCCAAAGAGCGGCACTCCGTACGGAGCATTGATTCAGTAACAAACGATATATTGCTTTTTGACCGGCAGACCGGATGCATCCGCATCCGGTCTGTGTTTGTAATGATTCCACGATGTCTGGTCAGTTCCTATAGTTTAATACCTCAATACTCCCTGTTCTCATTCTCCGTTGAAATAAACCTTTTGTTTTGGGAATTTGGCTTTCCGGTGCACAAGGATTATACGAGCATTCCATTGACGCCCGTCAAATATAATGGTAAACTATACATATTTATTTGACGAGCGTCAAATGGAGCGGAGAAAAACATGAGGAGAAAATCAGACAACCGAGTCATCAGGGATAAGCAGGATCTGACATATCTGCGGTGGAGTCACATCCGCAATTCAAGCGGGACGGCAGGCACTTTCCTGAAATCGCAGATGACAATAAACGGAGTCAAGAAGTACTACAAGCTTTCAAATTTTGATCCCGTCATGGGTGTTGTCGGTCATGAGTGCATTAATGAGATAATAATTGACCGACTGCTTACGATCCTGGGAGTTGAGCACCTGTCTTACGAGCTTATCCATGCAGATATTGAGATAGACGGCAGCATCCTGGATACATATCTTTGCGCTTCGTCAGATTTCAAACTGAGGGGGGAGACAAAGTCTGCGCTGGACGATTATTACCGCGTGAACCATTTTGCGGGAGAGAGCCATTATGAGTTCTGCGTGAGGAACGGATGGCAGAGATATATTGATACCATGATAGCAGTGGATTTTATTATCCTCAACAGGGACAGACATGGTGCCAATATTGAAGTCCTCCGCAATGCAAGGAGGCATTCATTACGCATAGCCCCGCTGTTTGATCATGGTTTATCGCTGCTGTATTCCTGCGAAGATGATGAAGCAGCTGCAGCCTATGATGTTATGGAAGACCGGAAATGTCAGAATTACATTGGAGGGTATTCCTGTCTGGATAATCTGGCACTTATAGGTAATAAGAAAGAAATATTTTCGGGAAAGCTGGCAGAATCGGACAGAGAGATCCTCTTTGAGGGATTGGAAGGCATAATATCCGAAACCTTCCGCAGCAGGATATGGGAAATGATATATAAGAGGTATCTTTATTATGAAAGCCTATGATATATTCGACAATGATCTGAAAAAGTCTGTAGGAACGCTGCTGTATTATGAGAAAAGCCGGGCCTTCATCGTGGAACTGGAAGACTGGCTGGATGAATGGACAGCACCTCTGATGTTTACCGGTTTTGTAAAGAGGGGAATATATACTGTTGCGCGTGAAGAAAGTGAACTCTGGGTCAGGTCAAGAATAATTCCTCCGGGACGGCAGAATATTCAGAGTATACTTGCAACCCACAAGCTTAAGGAATACAGCGAGATTTCTTTTTTGGAGATGTCCGGAGGCAGGTGCTCACAGGATGCTATTGAGATAACTCCTCTGGGGAGTCTGCCGGAGTATGTCACAGACAGGGAAAAGCACAACCTGAAAGAAGCCGTGCTGTGTGAAAAGGCGCTGCTGTGTTTCTTTAATGACGGGTGTATGAAGAAAATAAATATTGAAAAACTGGCGGAATCGGATGACAGCTACAGGCATCTGGACAATGAGATAATTCAGCGATCCTGTGCTGTCGGAGTCGGCGGTTACTCACTTTCCTTTGGCGGGGCGCTGGATATTCCGGCAGGGGTCCTGTATGAGTGGTCACAGTCTGAAAACATCACGCTTTCCGATTTCCGAGCCTTTGTTGTTAACAACATCCTTGATACAACCGAGACCTGCAGGCTTGCATCCTGCTCAAGACAGAACCTTGCATATCTGGTCGGACAGGAACAGCTGCATACTATCAGAGCAAATGTTAAGGGGAACCTGTACATTAAAGGTGATGTCCTGAGCATGCTGTGGTAGCATAAGACACCCGGGCATTCAGTGAGTCTGAGATTCACTGAATGTTCGGTTTTCTGTTTCGGACAGACAAGAGCACATAATATTGTGCAATACGTCCGAAATCGGTATACTTCAGATAATATAAGATAAAAGGCGGGAATTCTCGGTTACTTGTATCCGAGTAATTCACTCGAGTACATGCATCATGAGCGTAATCGAGCATATGCATCATGAGCGTAATCGAGCATATGCACTGTGAGCGTAATCGAGTACACGTACCGTGAAGAAGTATGCAGAGATGATGTTCAGACCGTACACACCGCACATAATGCCGAAAGTGGATAAATGAGTGAGAGTGTAAATGTAAAACCCTCGTATATCGGTCAGAATTGCAGTGACCGACAACGGGTTCAGATCAGGAGGAGACAGATGAAAAAGACCTACAAAATCGAAGTAGACTGCGCTAACTGCGCCAACCTCATGGAACAGGCTGCAAAGAAAGTCACAGGAGCAGCAACCGTCACAGTCAATTTCATGACACAGAAGATGACCGTCGGATTTGAAGATGGAGCTGACGACAAGGCCGTCATGAAGGAAGTCCTCAGGGTCTGCAGGAAGGTCGAGCCTGACTGCGAGATAGAACTGTAAGGTATTGCATCCATGAACAGAAAACAGAAAAAGATACTTGTCCGAATAATCATCACCATTATCTTAGCGGCCGTGCTGCAATTCATCCCGGCTGCGGGACTGCCGCGGCTCATCGCATATGTTATCATCTATGCACTCATAGGATATGATATCGTCATCAAAGCCGCCAGAGGCATCGTGAACGGCCGTGTCATGGACGAAAACTTCCTGATGACCATTGCCACACTGGGAGCGCTGTTTCTGGGCGCATGGAGTGGAAGCGGCGACTATACCGAAGCTGTCGCAGTCATGCTCTTTTACCAGATAGGGGAACTCTTTCAGAGCTGCGCGGTGGGCCGGAGCCGCCGCAATATTTCGGCACTTATGGACATACGCCCCGATTATGCCAATATCGAAGAGGACGGACACCTCACACGCGTGGATCCCGATGAAGTGGCAGTCGGCACGGTCATAGTGGTTCAGCCCGGCGAAAAAGTCCCCATCGACGGCATCGTGACCGGGGGTACATCAGGCCTTAACACTGCCGCACTTACCGGCGAGAGCCTGCCACGCAGCGTATCAGTGGGCGACGAGATCTACAGCGGCAGTATCAATATCAATAGTGTATTGCGGGTGCGCACCACCAGACTGTTCGGCGAATCCACAGCATCCAGGATACTCGATCTGGTAGAAAACGCCAGCTCCAATAAATCAAGGACAGAGAACTTCATCTCAAGGTTTGCGGCAGTCTATACACCTGCCGTGTGCATAGCAGCACTGCTGCTTGCAGTGGGGATCCCCTGCATACGCCTTATCGCAGGGACCGGCGCAGACTGGAAATTATGGATATACAGAGGACTGAGCTTTCTGGTAGTCAGCTGTCCCTGCGCATTTGTGGTCAGCATACCGCTAAGCTTTTTTGCGGGACTTGGCTGCGCCGGCAGAGAAGGAATACTGATAAAGGGCTCCAATTATCTGGAAGCACTCTCCAAGGTGACCTGCATGGTATTTGACAAGACCGGCACACTCACAAAGGGAGTATTCGAAGTGACAGATGTGCATACTGTAGACATGAGTGCCGATAAACTCATAGAATATGCGGCATTATGTGAATGTGCATCAACACATCCGATCAGCAGAAGCCTGCAGCAGGCATACGGCAGGGATATAGACCGCAGCCGGGTGACAGATATAGAGGAGACCAGCGGGTACGGAGTGACTGCCGGAGTGGACGGCATAGCTGTCGCAGTTGGAAGCGGCAGACTCATGGATCGGCTGGGTATCTCTTATGAAGAAAAGCGGGGTGCAGGTACGGTATGTTATGTAGCTGTGGACGGAAGGTACGCAGGTTGCATAGAGATTGCGGATGTGATAAAGTTTTCTTCAGTACAGGCGATAAAGGAACTCAGGGCCGCAGGCGTCAGGAAGACAGTAATGCTCACCGGTGACGTAAAGGATACTGCCGATGCAGCCGGAGCCGCGCTGGGGATAGACGAGATCTACAGCGGGCTGCTGCCGGGACGGAAGGTAGAGATAGTGGAAGCGCTCCTTGCAGGGCTGCAGGGCAGAGAGAAGCTGGCCTTTGCGGGAGACGGCATCAATGACGCACCGGTGCTGGCAAGAGCAGATATAGGCATAGCCATGGGTGCACTGGGCAGCGATGCAGCCATTGAAGCCGCCGACGTGGTACTCATGGATGACGATCCGATGCAGATAGTCAAGGCAAAGAAAATATCAGCCAGATGTATCGGCATAGTATACCAGAACATCATTTTCTCGCTGGCAGTCAAATTTGCATGCCTCATCCTCGTGGCAGCCGGAGCTGCCGACATGTGGGCAGCGATATTTGCCGATGTAGGTGTCATGGTCCTGGCGGTACTCAATGCCATCCGTGCACTCAAATACAGATAAGCGGATACGTACGGGTTTCGTCCGTTGAAAAATGTCGGTCATGGTGCCGGCGTGATTGTTCATTGTACCGGTGATGCAGATACAGGCATTTTCTAAAAAACAGGAAAGTGGCAGATCCAAGTCATCTGTGCAGTGCCGGGCCGGAAGAAAGGACAGTGCACCATAGGATATGAAGAAGAACTGCTCTGAGCAGACAGACCGGAAGATCCGCGCGTCAAAGAGATGAAAATACAGTACTTTCGATATGTCGGGGGGTATAGAGAGGAAGTATATGAAGGTCGCAATAATTGCGGATGTTCTTGGAGAAGAAAATAACGGGACAACCATCGCATGTATGAATCTGGTGAGATATCTCAGGTCGCAGGGAGACGAAGTTACTATCGTCTGCTGCGATGAGGACAAGAGAGGTGCAGACGGCTATGCTGTCGTGGGCACCCTCGATCTCGGACCGCTTATTAATTATATAGTAAAAAGAAACAATGTCTCTCTGGCAAAGGCAGACAGAAAGGTCATAGGCGAAGCAATCAGGTATGCTGATATCGTCCATATCATGATGCCGTTTGCTCTGGGCAAGGAAGCTGTCAGGATCGCGCGGGAGATGAAAAAGCCGGTGACGGCAGGCTTTCATGTGCAGGCGGAGAATTTTACCTCACACATAGGCATGATGAACTCGGAGCTTGTCAATAAGCTCACCTACCGCAATTTTTACCGGCATCTTTACCGGTATGTCGATGCCATACATTACCCCACTGAATTTATCAGAAAACTGTTTGAAAAGGAAATACATCACAGGACCAACGGCTACGTGATCTCCAACGGAGTAAATGAGCGGTTTGTCAGGAAGCAGACCTTCAAACCCGCAGCTCTTCAGGATAAATTTGTGATCCTGTTTACAGGCAGATATTCCAAAGAAAAATCGCATAAGGTGCTTATCAAAGCAGTATCCAGGAGCAAATACAAGGATAAGATCCAGTTGATATTTGCGGGTCAGGGACCGCGGGATCAGGAGATCCGCAGATGCGCTGCCGGGTGCAGGATCGGCGAACCGATTATGAAGTTCTTCAGGAGCGAGGAGCTGGTAGATGTGATCAATTATTCGGATCTTTACTGTCACCCTGCGGAGGTGGAGATCGAGGCTATAGCATGTCTTGAGGTGATCGCCTGCGGAGTGGTGCCCGTTATTTCCGATTCAGGGAAATGTGCCACGGCCGCATTTGCAATTGATGAGAAGAATCTGTTCAGGTGCAATGACAGCAGCGATCTGGCTAAAAAGATAGATTACTGGATAGAGCACCCCGAAGAGAAGGCAGAGAGAGCTGAGCTGTACCACGGGTACGCGCAGAATATCAGCCAGCAGAAATGCATGTCGGATATGCGCAGGATGCTGACGGACTGTGTGAAGGGTCACGCCTCATGAAAAAAAGAACCTATTATTACCATGATCTGAAAAATGATGATTTTGCGGCCACCAACATTAAGAAGACAGCGCTGCCGGAGGATTATAAATATGTAGACAGAAACATATTTTACAGAGCCGGAGAGCTTGCCATCAGGTGTATTGCGTGGCCTATCGTCTTCCTGATACTTAAGGTCGGATATCTGCAGAGAGTAAGGAACCGGAAGGTGCTTAAGAGTGCTAAGGGCAGGTGCTGCTTTATCTTCGGCAATCATACGGATTATATGCTGGATGCCTATAATCCGGCTGTCCTGACCTTTCCAAGATGGTCTCATATCATAGCAAATCCCGATGCCGTATCCATCAGAGGTCTGGGCACGGTCGTCAAGATGCTGGGTGTCGTGCCGATCCCGACGTCATTAAAGGGGATGAAGAATTATCTGCAGGGGATCAATAAGCTGATAGAGCTGAAGCGCGTCATTGCGATCTATCCGGAGGCGCATATCTGGCCGTATTATACGGATATCCGTCCGTTCGGGACAGAATCCTTTCATTATGCAGCTGATGCGGGAGCGCCCTGCTTTACCTGTACCAATATTTATCAGCAGAGAAAGCTTAAGCTGATAAGGCGCCCCAAGGTCGTCACATATGTGGACGGCCCGTTTTACCCGGATATGAGCCTGCATAGGATGGATCGCATCAGGAAGCTGAGGGATGAGATCTACAGTGCGATGAAGGCAAGAGTGGACGAAAATCCCAGATACGATTACTGCGAGTATATCTATGTGGAGGATGCGAGTCTGGCCACTAATAAGAAGAACTGACAGACGGCATAGGGAAGCGCGTGAATAAGGACTATTCTGCTTCGTTCTTTGGTAAAAGTGTTTTGGTTTCAGTTCAGCAGGATGAAGAAATCTCAAACATCCTTATTTTCTGGGTTTCCCGCTGAGCTCAACTTTTCAAATCAGGTTGCCGCCTCTTAACGCTTCCATGAAAATGGGAGCCTTTTTATATCCACAAAGTTGACAAGCACACATAATAATGATAAAAATATATGTGTAAAAATCGAAACAAGGAGGGATAAGTTTGAAAGCAGATATCAGAGATAAGGTTCTATCATCTGCGGATAATGGAGTGATAACCTCTGCCATGATTACAAAAATGGGACTGCATCGTTCTGTGTTGACAGGTTTGGTAGATTCCGGCGAACTGGTTCGTTGTTCCCGTGGAATCTATATGCTTTCGGATGCCTGGCAGGATGATTATAAGCTTCTTCAGGAAAGATATTCGCAGGGAATCATTTCTCATCAGACTGCGCTTTATCTTCACGGATACTCAGAACAGGTCCCGCTCTCTTTTCATATGACATTTCCAACGAATTATAACAGTCCTTCACTTAACAGTGAGAATGTAACGGTCACGAGGGTGATCCCGAAGAACTACAGTTTAGGTATTACAGAAGTTGAGACCCCATATGGAAATAAAGTAAGAGCTTATGATCTTGAACGTACCCTTTGTGATATTGTGCGTGGTTCAGGGGAGAATATACAGATTATTCAGTTTGCGATGAAAAAGTATGCATCCGATCGCAATCATGACATTAACCGCCTGATGGCATATGCAAAACAATTGAGAGTTGAACCGAAAATCCAGAGATACATGGAGGTGCTTCTCTAATGAACGATATAAGCCTCAAAGCAAAAATCCGAAATATGGCGGAAGAGTACCATATATCCGCTCAGGCGGTATTGCAGAGTTATCTGATGCGGCGATTTCTGTTCCGACTGTCACACTCCGAATATGCGGATAAGTTTGTTGTAAAGGGCGGAATGCTGATTTCATCAATTATCGGGATTGACCACAGAACAACGATGGATCTGGATGTTACACTTCAAAATCTGCCGCTGACGGAGAAACAGATCCAAACGGCTTTTGACAGCATTTGCAGGATACCGGACGATGATGGAATCACCTATGTGTTTCAGTCAATTGCTCCCATTCGGAGCGATGACAAATATGGAGGATTTCGTGTCAGCTTCATGGCTGAGTATGGTAAGATTCATGATCCAATGACGATGGATGTATCAACCGGTGATGTGATGACGCCTGGAGCAAGAAGATACTCATTTTCGGATATGTTTAATCCGGAGGATAGCTGCGAACTGTGGGCATATTCATTAGAAACCGTACTTGCCGAAAAAATCGAAACGATCCTGAGCAGGGGTGTTGATAATACAAGACCGAGGGATTTTTATGATGTATATTTGTTGTCATCATATTCGTATGATCCCGTAATCTTTCAAGAGGCATTTCTGGAGACAGCAAAGCATAGAGGAAGTTTCGGGAATATAAATGACCATGGGAAAATACTGCAGGACATATTGGAAAGTCAGACAATGCAGAAACACTGGCTGGGGTACGCAAAACAGATGCCCTATGCTGCCGGGATTGATTTTGTAGAAACGATTCAGGCGGTGAGAAAAATCTTGGGGTGAACTACTCGGCAATTGAATTGCCGAGTAGTTCACTAGCTTTGCCACTTTTCCTTGCTGAATTATCGTTTGACATCGCAGGTAAATAGTGCTATATTATGCAACGTACGTTGAAACTTTCGGAAGCAATGGTAACCGGAAGCGGAGCACACTCTGGAGAATCCCATACAGCCGGTATGGGTGCCGAAGGTGCAAGATGCCGTGCGATGTATGCGGCATTGAATCTCTCAGGCAAAAGGACAGAGCGGGCAACCTTTGTTGCTGCCCTCATACTGTATGGTCTTCAGAGCTGCGTTTCGGCGTAGGCTCTATTTTTTTCGTGTTGCGAGACACAGCTTAATTTTTCACACCCCCGGACCAAAACAATAATAACGAAGCGAGGGTGTGCAAGGGAGGGTTTTTATGGATCAGGCATTATTAAACATTGCTGCAACTATCAACAAGTACATGAGTGACTACATTCTCATCTTCGCACTTGTAGGAATCGGACTTTTCTTTTCAATTAAGACCGGATTCGTACAGATCAGATGCTTCGGAGAAGGCTGGAGGAAGACATTCGGCAACCTTTCACTAAACGGCAAAAAAGATGAGCACAGCATGAGTTCATTCCAGGCACTTGCAACAGCCGTCGCTGCTCAGGTAGGTACAGGTAACATCGTAGGCGCATCAGGCGCTATCCTTACAGGTGGTCCCGGAGCGATCTTCTGGATGTGGATAATCGCATTTTTTGGTATGGCAACCATCTACGCCGAGGCAACACTTGCAATCAAGACACGTCAGGTAGACAAAGACGGCAACATCAAAGGCGGTCCTGTATACTATATCACCACAGCATTCAAGGGCGGCTTTGGTAAATTCCTTGCAGCATTCTTTGCAATAATGGCAACACTTGCACTTGGTTTCATGGGCAGCATGGTACAGAGTAATTCGATCGGCTCCAACATGGAGGGCGCATTCGGTATCCCAACATGGGTAATGGGTCTCATCCTCGTGCTCATCTGTGCAATCATCTTCATCGGTGGAGTAAAGAGGCTTGCATCAGCAACAGAGAAGATCGTGCCCGTTATGGCATGTCTCTTCCTTCTGGGAGCACTTGTTGTATTGATCGTGCGTATCAAGTACGTTCCGGCAACCTTCGGACTCATTTTCAAGTATGCATTCCAGCCTCAGGCTATCATTGGCGGTACCTTCGGCTATGCAATTAAGACCGCGATCAGCCAGGGTGCCAAGAGAGGACTTTTCTCCAATGAAGCAGGTATGGGCTCCACACCTCATGCGCATGCACTTGCCAACGTAAAGAATCCTCATGACCAGGGCGTTGTAGCTATGACCGGTGTATTCATTGATACCTTCATCGTACTTACAGTCAATGCACTCGTTATCATCAACACACTGTACTGCGGCGATGCTCCTGTCATCACAACAGCTATTCCGGAGGGCATCACCAAGGCAAACCTTGCACAGACAGCCTTCGGTACAGTATTCGGAGCTAAGTTCGGAGCTATCTTCGTAGCGGTCTGCCTCCTGTTCTTCGCATTCTCAACCATCCTCGGATGGAACCTCTTCGGACGTATCAATGCGAACTATCT
>DCHJ01000015.1:23248-23843 GCA_002314805.1 Lachnospiraceae bacterium UBA1755
TTCGGCAGGAAGAATCCTAAGCTCTGCAATACTATCTACACGATCATTGCACTTATATTCGTATTCCTGGGAACACTTGCTTCCAATGACCTTGTATGGGAGCTCACAGACCTCTTCAACAACCTGATGGTCATCCCGAACGTAATAGCCCTCTTCGCATTGGGCGGCATGGTTGTGGTGATCTTCAAGAACCGCGACAAGAAGTAATACCGTTATACACCTCTCTTTGCCGGGTCCGCCTGCAGCGGACCCGGTGATTTACTACGGGGGGACAGCCCGGGCCCAAAGCTGAGGAACCTCGAAATGACTGCGGATATAAAGACTTCAAAAATTGACTTTTTAATAAATGCGTTGTATATTTGTAATTGAAAAAGGAACTACCGATAGACGGTTGACCCTGGAAATTGTTTAAAAAATAAACCGCGTTTTCTCAGGACGGCGGTTTATTTTTTTGTCGACTTGATGTATTCTATCAAGACCATGACGATAATCGAAATGATTGCAATCACAAGACTCAATATCTCAAAATCACTCATGAGCATCCCTCCCTTCAAATATCGGAGGGTGCATACCCTCCGGAGAGGGCCAACCGCCT
>DCHJ01000073.1 GCA_002314805.1 Lachnospiraceae bacterium UBA1755
CGGCAGCTGAGCCCGTGAAGGTAATATAAGCGCAAAAGCCATAAGCCCGGATTAGCTCAGGAAACATTGAGATATAACAGGAAAGCATAGAGGAGCAGGATATGATCAGGACATACAGATACGGAGAAGTAGATAATAAAGAGATCTTCGCCAAAATGGATCCGGGACAGGACGTGTCGGCAATCGTAAGGGATATTATCGAAAATGTCATCAATAACGGCGATAAGGCTCTTAAGGAGTACAGCCTTAAGTTTGACAAGGCTGAGCTAAAGGAGCTGCAGGTAAGCGGAGATGAGATCAATGAAGCCTTTGAAAGCATCACTCCGGAGCTTCTTGAGGTGCTTAAGGAAGCAGCGGATAATATCAGACAGTTCCACAGCCGTCAGGTGCGCACAGGCTTTATGATGGATAAGGACGGTATCATCATGGGGCAGAAGATCCTTCCGATCGAGAAGGCCGGTGTATATGTACCGGGCGGCACCGCAGCATATCCGTCAACGGTGCTCATGAATACCATACCGGCATCTATTGCAGGCTGCAGTGAGATCGTGATGGTGACACCGCCCGGTAAAGATGGTAAGATAAAGCCCGCACTGCTTGTGGCAGCGACTCTCGGCGGGGCGACTAAGATATTTAAGACAGGCGGAGCACAGGCTGTCGCAGCACTTGCTTATGGCACTGAGAGTATCCCTAAGGTTGACAAGATCGTCGGTCCGGGCAATGTATTCGTCGCAGAGGCAAAGCGTCAGGTGTTCGGACTTGTATCCATTGATATGATCGCAGGTCCATCGGAAATACTGATCGTTGCCGATGGCAGCTCAGATCCGGAGCTTGTGGCTGCGGATATGCTCTCACAGGCGGAGCATGATAAGAATGCATCCGCTGTGCTTGTGACAGACAGTGCAGTGCTGGCAGAGGCAGTGACCGGGGAGCTTGAGCGGCAGCTTAAGGAGCTTGAACGTGAGGAGATCGCAAGGGTATCTGTGGATGTCAATGGCAAGATCATCGTATGTGATGACATAGCACTGGCAATCGACATAGCCAATGAGATCGCCCCGGAGCATCTCGAGCTCTGTCTCGATGATCCTTTCAGGTATCTGGGAGCAGTAAAGAATGCAGGATCTATATTCCTGGGCCGCAGCTGTCCCGAGGCAGTAGGAGATTATTTTGCGGGTGTGAACCATACACTTCCGACCAGCGGGACAGCAAGATTTTCAAGTCCCCTTTCGGTAGATGATTTCATCAAGAAGACCCAGTATACATATTATTCGGAGGAGGCTCTCGCCAAAGCCGCGGAAAAGATCGATCTGTTTGCAAGGACAGAGGGACTTACAGGACACGGAAAGAGCGTCACAAAACGAATGAAATAATATCCGGCTGTCCCATAGCAGCTGTGTGAGATCGGAGAAAATATGAGCAGATATTTCAGTAAAAGACATGAAAGCCTCATACCTTATGTACCGGGTGAACAGCCGCAGAACAGAAGGTTTCTGAAGCTTAATACCAATGAATCACCATATCCGGTCTCTGAAAAGGCGATGGAATATGTAAGTACAAACCTGAGACCGCTTCAGCTGTATTCAGACCCGGAATGCGTGATCATCCGCAGTGGGATTGCAGAGCTGTACGGACTGCACCCGGATCAGATAATAGCGGGCAACGGCTCTGATGAGATATTGAATTTTTTGTTTATGGCATTCTGTGATGAGGAAAGACCGGCAGTATTCCCGGATATCACCTATGGCTTCTATCCGGTATTTGCGCAGCTCAATCACATACCTTATACTGAGATCCCGCTTCAGGATGATTTCTCGATCTGTATCAGTGATTATATCGGCATAAACAAAAACATTTTCATCGCCAATCCAAATGCTCCGACAGGAATGGTTATCAGCCTTGAGGATATTAAGACAATTGCCCTTTCAAACCCGCACAACATAGTAGTCATTGATGAGGCATACGTTGATTTCGGTGCGGAATCTGCGGTCGGGCTTGTAAATGAATGCGATAATCTGGTGGTAGTCCAGACCTTCTCAAAATCCAGATCCATGGCGGGCGCAAGACTCGGGTTTGCAGTCGGAAGCAGGGAGCTTATCGCGGATATGAATACGCTGAGATACTCAACCAACCCGTACAATGTCAATTCATATTCGATGATACTGGGCGCAGGGGTATTGACTGATGAGGATTACACACGCAGCAATTGTAATGAGACCATCAGGACCAGGGAGTATACGGTGAGGGAGCTTGAGAACCTTGGATTTACGGTATTGGACTCAAAGGCCAATTTTATCTTTGCCGCGTCGGATGAGATAGAGGGCGGAGTGCTCTATGAGAGGCTTAAGGATGAAGGCGTGCTTGTAAGGCATTTTACTAAGCCGAGGATAAGTAATTACAACAGGATCACTATCGGCACTATGGAGCAGATGGATGAACTCCTGAGTAAGATAAAAATGATCATCGGCAGATAGCACTATGAAGACGGTGGGAAGAGCTGCCGTGCTATGATTGTTCATGGGCTGCAGCAGTATGACAGAACGGGCCGTCCGGAGATGATGATATGGCAGGAAACGCAGTAAGGTCATCCGGAGATGGCGGTAACACATGAAGGCTGTACGAGGATGACGGTATGGCAGGAAGGTTATCCGGGGATGGCGGGTGCCGCAGGAAGGCTGCCCGCGGATGACAGTATCACAGGAAAGGTTATGGGATATTAGAATGAGAAATGCTCAAATCACAAGAACCACGGGAGAAACAGATATTGAAGTAAGGCTTGAACTGGACGGGACAGGCAGGAGTAAGATAGTCAGCGGCGTAGGCTTCCTTGATCACATGCTGACTCTTTTTGCAAGACACGGCAGATTTGACATCGACCTCAGGTGCGATGGTGATACTGCTGTGGATGATCATCATTCAGTGGAGGATATCGGTATCTGTCTGGGGCAGGCTTTCAGGGAGGCTCTGGGAGATAAGAAGGGCATATGCAGATATGGGGACTGCATACTTCCCATGGATGAGGCTCTGATCCTTTCCGCAGCAGATATCTCAGGCAGGAGCTGGCTGGAGATGGATCTGCCGATCCCGGCAGAAAAGATAGGAACCTTTGACACAGAGCTTGTGAGAGAGTTCTGGATCGCTTTTACATCCAATGCAGGCATCACGCTCCACATCAGGGAGCTAAGCGGTATCAATTCACATCATATCGCTGAGGGCGCATTCAAGTCGGTGGCAAGGAGCCTGAGAAAGGCTGCTGCGATAGACAGGGATTTCCCTGAGGATATACAGTCGACCAAGGGGCTGCTGTAAAGGGATAGTACAGACTCCGGAAAGGAATGCATAAATGGTAGGTATCGTCGATTACGGTGTGGGAAATCTGTTCTCACTGAAAAGCTCTTTTGAGTCCATCGGACAGGAAACGGTGGTCAGCAGGGAGCCGCAGGTCATTATGGGAGCCGATCAGGTCATCCTGCCGGGTGTGGGAGCCTTTGAGGATGCCGTAAGGAAGCTTAGAGAAACCGGTATGGACAAGGTGGTCAGGGATGTGGCAGCTTCCGGCAAGCCGCTTATGGGCATATGTCTCGGTATGCAGCTCTTATTTGAGAAAAGCTTTGAATACGGGGAGCACGAAGGTCTGGGCCTTATCAGGGGCAGTATCCGTCCGCTTGCGGGAGCCGTGGACAACAGGCTCAAGATCCCGCATATGGGATGGAACAGGCTTGAGATAGTAAAGAAGGACTGTCCGATATTCAGGGATATGAAGGACGGCGAATATGTATATTTCGTGCATTCATATTACGGGACGGACTGTGACGCGGATACTGCGGCAGTGACAGAGTACTCGATCCCGGTGACGGCAGCGGTGCAGAGGGAAAATGTCTTCGGCTGTCAGTTCCACCCGGAAAAGAGCGGTACGGCAGGACTTAAGATACTGCGTGCATTCTGCACGCCGGGTTAGGACAGGTAAGCATCGGTGCACAGAGGCGGCGGAGGAAGACTTGCCGGAAGAGAGCTTTAATTTAAGGAGACGTATGAAGATATATCCTGCGATAGACCTTTACGAGGGTAAGGTGGTCCGTCTTTTCAAAGGCGAATACGACCGGATGACTGTATACAGTGATGATCCGCTGGCCGTTGCGGAGGATTTCAGGAGCCAGGGTGCATCCTGTATCCATGTGGTGGATCTTGAGGGAGCCAGAAAAGGCAGTACACCCAATATTGAGATAATCAAAGCCATTAAAACCCGCAGTTCATTATTTACTGAGGTGGGCGGTGGTATCAGAAATATGGAGACCGCTGCGGCATATGTGGATGCGGGTGTGGACAGGATAATACTTGGCACGGCTGCGGTTGAAAATGAAGACTTTGTAAAGCAGGCCGTTGCCGCCTTCGGCGACAGGGTAGCTGTGGGTATCGACCTTAAGGACGGATATGTTGCCGTTAAGGGATGGACCGAGAAGACGGAGCTTGAGGCCATAGATTTTGCTATGCGCATGGAGGCGCTTGGAGTGTCGGCGATCATCTGCACGGACATATCAAGGGACGGGGCTATGAGGGGTACCAACAGGCAGCTGTACAGGGAGCTTGCAGCAGCACTTAAGCTCAATATCATTGCTTCCGGCGGTGTGTCCACAATGGAAGACATAAGGGAACTGACAGCCATGAAGCTGCACGGAGCAATAATCGGCAGAGCATATTATGAAGGGGCGATATCCATCAGAGAGGCAATAGGGACAGCTGAATGATTACTAAGAGAATAATCCCGTGTCTGGACGTAAGAGACGGCAGGGTAGTGAAGGGAATACAGTTTGAAGGACTTAAGGATGTATCTTCACCGGTGGAGCTGGCGGATTACTACAGCAGGTGCGGTGCAGATGAACTGGTGTTTTATGATATTACGGCATCTGCGGAGGGCAGGAAGCTTTTTACGGATATCCTTTGTGAGACGGCAAAGAGGGTCTTCATCCCGCTTACGGTGGGCGGAGGGATCAATTCGGTGGAGGACTTTGACCGTGTGCTTAAATGCGGAGCTGACAAGGTAAGTGTTAATTCCGGTGCCATAAGGAATCCGGCAATCATAGAGGAGGCTGCAAGACTGTACGG
>DCHJ01000091.1 GCA_002314805.1 Lachnospiraceae bacterium UBA1755
CAAGTTCAACGCAAGGAGGAACAACGACATCCGGCGGTAAGAACACGACCACGAGCAGCCCAACGCTGTCCAGGTACAATGCGACAAGAGACTATATATATGTATCAGGGGCAGCAATGCCATGGGAAGCTACACAGGACGATGGGACAGTACGTGTAAAGGCAAAGCGTTCATCAGTGCCGAGCGGAAACAAAAAGGCAATAGAAAGTTACTGGAATAGTGAAAGAAATTTCCAAGGAACATGGTGGACGCATGAAGGTACTCTTTTAGATTCATACGATACATTGATTCAGGAAGCAAGAGATAACGGCGGGTCATTGGATATGAATGAAGTAATGATGAACCCGAACAAGATGCTTGTGCTTCAGGCCATGATGATGGTATTTCCAAAGAGTGGATACTATGATGAGGCTATGGAGGCCAAACTGAATCTTATCGGAGTACGGAGTGGATGGCATTATGATGCTGGTACCGGAAAGCTTTCTCTCGGGATGCTTAACGATATAAGTGAATACTATGATAGTATTGATGATGTAATCAAGAAGGCCGGCGTAGTTTATGATAATGGTGGTGCAGAGATGTTGGCCGGTGCAATGGCCTGGGGCATGGGAATAACCGCGACAGTAGCCGCCAATGCAGCCGGAAAGAATTCAAACTCAACTACAGATAGAGGAGGCAGTAAACAAAATGAAGGTGGTGCATCGGGGGAGGGTAGCAAAGAAACAGAGTTATTCTTGCCTGATGAATTCTATAATAAGAATTCACCTAGTCAAGTTAGTCCAGGAACGAAGTATTTGCCAAAATATGATGAGTCGGGAAATGTCAAGCAAATAAAAATGTATGATGATTATGGAAGAGAAATAGGATGGGTTGATTATACAAATCATGGATATGGGAATACTACTTCACCAGATTATCATACCGCACCGCATTGGCATGAGAGAATTTATGATGCAATATTCAGAGATGGTAATAAAATAAATCATAGAACAGATACTAATACACCTTTGGGAGATAGGTAACTATGCGATTTTATTGTGATGATTGCAATGATAATGTATTAACAATAATTGAACTAATTAAAAAGATTGAAAAGGTATCGGAAGTTTGGGAATGGAAAATAACACAGTTCGATGCTATTCCGATTGATAAGGGTGATTTTAGTGGGACGGGTGTTACTCTGGATTCTCCAAGACAAAGACTGTATGAGTTTAGCCAAAAACTTCTGCATAATCATGTAATGGTTCTAACACATTTGGAATTTATCTCATTACTTGAAAACATAAGATGTATATATGATGCGAAAATTTCATTTTGTGTTTCTGGCTTTAATAATACAATAACAATATTTGATGGAGACATAATAGAAGTTTCTGGATTTATTGAAACAAGTATATATTGATTTAAATTTCTTCATGTTGATGAAAGGTAGGTTTTATGTCTGTTGTTACTGGGATAATTATTTCTGCAGTTGTTATAGGTCTCACGGTATTGTTCATACTGTGGGTGTTGAGGCGTGGGAAAGGCAATCGGAATGAAAGTCTAGGCTCGAGGATGTGGGCGTATAATGAAAGCGATATAAGCGGGAATCAGCTGGATCGCATGCGGAATATGGACGATTACTATAAGCATACAAACATAAAGCCGAACAGTATGCTTATCTTTGCTGCCGTCTTTATATGTATCAGCATACTCTTTTTAAT
Organism: Lachnospiraceae bacterium UBA1755; assembly: GCA_002314805.1. GTDB lineage: Bacteria > Bacillota > Clostridia > Lachnospirales > Lachnospiraceae > Darwinimomas. Next base: position 1,704 of record DCHJ01000091.1, read on the forward strand.
CTTCATATTTGTTTTTGCTGCTATGCCAACGCAAAGAAAGTCAAAGAGTTACGCAAGACAGGTATCGGATGATTATGAGGACGACCCTGAACTAAAGGCTTATGTAGAACGTATGCAGGCTGCATATGAAAAGCAAAAGAAGCCAGCAGTATTTCCAAAACCGAAGAAAAAGAATGAACAGCCTGATGAAGCGAAGCCACAAACAAAAATGTCTGATGCTTCAGATCCTGGCGACACTGAAAATGCTATAAGTAATACTGAAAAGCAGACGGTATTCTTTGGGAGATATGAGCAGGACAACAATACGGAAAACGGTCCGGAGGATATCGAATGGATCGTAATAAGCACAGATGGAGATGGCACAACACTTATAAGCAAATATATACTGGATTGCAAAAACTACGGAAAACAGGATTACATACCTTTATGGAGCTATTCGGATCTGCGCGAGTGGCTTAACGGAGAATTCCTGACCGGTGCTTTTTCCGATAGTGAACTAAGCAGTATCAAGCCGGTACTTATCGGGGGTGTTCCTGAGGATGAGTCGGTCAGTGGGTTTCCCGATGATGAGACTGAAAATTATGTATATGTGTTAAGTCGGTCAGAGGTTGGAAAGTATATGCCGGATAATGAAAGCAGGATCTGTGAGGCTACAGCATATGCAAATAGTCAAGGTGTAAATCAGAGCAGTGAAAATGGCAAATCGTGGTGGTGGACCAGAGATTGTGAAAAATATGCGTACCACGTCCTGACAGTCAATAACCGTGGTATGACTGGTGATAATATCTGTGCATACGCTGATGAAACAAGCGGTGGGGTAAGACCGGTGATAACCGTCAATTCGGATGTGGTGGATACGAAAGTACAAGAATAAATATTTACTTTTTCAGTCCAAAACATCAAGATACCTTCTGCGGATGATTACTATGATTATCGCTATGATTATCGTCAAGTAAAAACACTTGACACACAGACGTCAATACTATATTATAGAGCAGGTGATTTTATGAGCGAGATTAATGATCTGGTTCGTAAGAGCCTGCTCTTTGATTTTTACGGAGCACTTCTTACAGAACATCAAAGACGAATATATGAAGAAGTCGTGTTTAACGATTACTCTTTGAGCGAGATTGCTGAAGCTGAGGGTATCTCGCGTCAGGGCGTGCATGACATGATACGGCGCTGCGACAGGTCACTTGAGGAATATGAGCAAAAGCTGGGACTTGTTGCCAAGTTCAGGGAGATTGAGAAGCTCGTAAAGGAAAGCAGTGACCAGGAGACGGCAAGGAAGATCCTTGAGATATTATAAGGAAACCGCTGATCGGAGCATAACAGACAATGGCATTTGAATCTTTAAGCGAAAAACTGCAGAAGGCCTTCAAAAACCTGACCGGCAAGGGCAGGCTCAGTGCAGATGATGTTAAGACCGGGCTTAAGGAAGTCAGGATGGCTCTCCTTGAGGCTGATGTTAACTTCAAGGTCGTAAAGCAGTTCATAAAGTCGGTTGAAGAGCGTGCCGTGGGCAGTGATGTGCTGGAAAGCCTTACGCCGGGACAGCAGGTCATCAAGATCGTAAACGAAGAGCTCGTAAGGCTCATGGGCGGAGAGAGTACACGTTTCAATCTCAATCCTCAGCTCACAGTGATCATGATGGCTGGACTTCAGGGCGCAGGTAAGACGACCACTGCAGCCAAGCTGGCAGGACGCTTCAAGTCTCAGGGAAAGAGACCTCTGCTTGTTGCATGTGATATTTACCGTCCCGCAGCCATCGATCAGCTGCATAAAAACGGTGAGAAGCTGGGCATCCCGGTATTCTCGATGGGTACGGATGTCAGACCGACAGATATCGTAAGGAATGCCATGACCGAGGTGAAGGCCGGCTCCTATAATGTAGTGATCATAGATACCGCGGGTCGTCTTCATATCGATGAGATGATGATGGATGAGCTGGCAGATATCAAGAAGGAAGTCCACGTGGACGCCACACTCCTTACTGTCGATGCCATGACCGGTCAGGATGCTGTCAATGTGGCACAGGAATTTGCAGATAAGGTCGGTATTGACGGTGTCATCCTTACCAAGCTGGACGGCGACGCAAGAGGCGGTGCGGCTCTGTCTATCAAGGCAGTCACCGATAAGCCTATATATTTTGCCGGTATGGGCGAGAAGCTCACGGATATTGAGGAGTTTCATCCCGACAGGATGGCAGGGCGTATCCTGGGCATGGGCGATGTGCTCACGCTGATAGAAAAGGCACAGCAGAGCATTGATGAGGAGGAAGCCCGCCGACAGGCAGAAAAGCTCAGGAAGAGTGAGTTTGATTTCAATGACTATCTGGATGCCATGACTCAGATGCAGAAGATGGGTGGCCTTCAGAGCATTATGGGGATGCTGCCTGGTATGGGCGGCAAAAATATGCCGGAGGTCGACGAGAAGCAGTTTGCCAGGATCACGGCTATGATATATTCAATGACACCGGAGGAGCGTGCCAATCCAAAGCTCCTTGGTCCGTCCAGACGCAACAGGATAGCTAAGGGGTGCGGACAGGACATAGCATCAGTCAATCGGGTCGTAAAGCAGTTTGAGCAGATGAAAAAAATGCAGAAGCAGCTTAACGGCATGATGAAAAATAAACACAGTAATAGAAATCTTTTAGGAGGAATGAAGAAATGGCTGTAAAGATGAGATTAAAGAGGATGGGCAAGAAGAAGGCTCCTTTCTACCGTGTTGTTGTTGCTGACAGCAGATCACCACGTGACGGACGCTTTATCGAGGAAGTTGGATTCTATGATCCCAACGAAGAGCCGAGCGTAATCAAGTTTGATGAGGAAGCTGCAAAGAAGTGGCTTGCTAACGGTGCTCAGCCTACAGATCGCGTTGCTAAGCTTCTTAAGAACGCAGGTATCCAGTAAGCCGATAGGCGGAGGATATTGCTTGATGAAGGAATTAGTAGAAACTATTGCGAAGGCATTGGTGGATAATCCTGACGAGGTGCGTGTAACCGAGGTCGAGAGCGACGGGATCGTGGAGATCAAGCTCCAGGTAGCACCCGGTGATATGGGCCGCGTTATCGGACGTGGAGGAAAGATCGCCAAGAGTATTCGCGCGGTGGTAAAAGCAGCGTCATCCAGGGATGACAGAAAAGTTTTCGTAGATATCGAGTGATGGATACCAGATTCAGAGTAGGCGTCATAGCTTCAGTACACGGCATTCATGGGGAATGCAAGGTCTTCCCCACCACAGACGATGTATCAAGATTCAAAAAACTGCAAAAGGTATTTGTGGGTGAGAAGGTCCTGAGAATTGAGTCGGTCAGGTTTTTTAAGAACATGGCCATATGCAAATTTGAGGGGATCGATACACCGGAGGAGATGCAGAAGCTGCGGACAAAGGACATTATGATAGACCGCGCCGATGCAGTGCCTCTTGAAGAAGGAGAAAATTACATCTCTGATCTCATCGGTCTTAAGGTCGTGGGTGAAGACGGTACGTGCTATGGAATATGCGGGGATATTTTACCGACGGGCGCCAATCAGGTAATGCAGGTCCGAGGGGAGAAGGATTTCCTCATGCCCTATATAAAGCAGTGTATACTCGGAGTTGACCTCGAAAAGGGGGAAATCAGAGTACATATGCTTGACGGTCTGCTGGACCTGTGAGGCTTCTGTGCCGGGTGATAGTGCATCGGAATAGGATGATATGAAGTTTCATGTAATGACTCTGTTTCCCGATATGGTGCTTGATGGCCTAAATACCAGCATCATAGGCAGAGCGCAGAATGAGAAGATCATAGAGGTCGAAGCGATCGACATACGTGATTATACAAGGGATAAGCACAGACACGTTGATGATTATCCCTACGGAGGTGGTGCCGGCATGGTCATGCAGGCAGCACCTATATGCGATTGCTATGACGATATCTGCAGGAAGCTGGGGAAGAAGCCGAGAGTGATCTATATGACCCCGCAGGGAAAGCTTTTCAATCAGGAAATAGCCAAGGAACTGGCTAAGGAAGACGATCTGGTACTTTTATGCGGTCACTATGAGGGAGTGGACGAGCGTGCGCTGGAGCTGCTTGGGACTGAGTCACTGAGTATCGGTGACTATGTCCTCACGGGCGGAGAACTGCCGGCTATGGTGGTGATCGATGCAGTGAGCCGCATGGTCCACGGTGTACTGACCAATGATGAAAGTGCGGATTTTGAGTCTTTTGAGGATAATCTGCTGGAATATCCTCAGTATACGAGACCGGAGGTCTATAAGGATCTCAGGGTCCCGGAGGTACTCATGAGCGGACATCACGCCAATATCATGAAGTGGCGCAGGGAGAAGAGCCTTGAGCGTACCTACGAGAGACGTCCCGATCTGCTTGCGGACGCCAATCTGGATAAGAAAGATATTAAGTATTTAAGTACTATTAAATCTTTGGAGGAACAAAATGGATAAGAAGAAATTAGCTTTACAGGCTGCTAAGGCAAGACT
>DCHJ01000012.1:0-3178 GCA_002314805.1 Lachnospiraceae bacterium UBA1755
GGTCGGGAATCTTATTGCAGATTCATATTTCTATGAGGCGGAGAGAAACGGCATCGACGATATTGATGTGGCACTGGTGGGGCTGGGTACGATCAGGGGCTCGGTCAAAAAGGGCAATATCTCGGTGGCGGATGCCTTTGAGATATGTTCACTGGGAGTGGGAGCCGACGGAAGTGCGGGACATCCGCTGATAACCGCTTTTGTATCGGGCAAGGAGCTCAAGCTGCTCACCGAGCTGGATGCAAGTCTTGGTACCTTAGTCAGCTCGATAAAGATGAGCTACAGCGGACTTGAATACAGCTTCAATGAGAGCCGCCCTATACTGGACAGGGTGACCTGCGTGCAGCTGGTGCGCAGGGACGGTATGAGAGAGGATATCGAGGATGACAGGCTTTACAAGGTATGTGTAAATATGTATGCCGCCAATATGCTCGGCATGCTCAACGGACTCACGAAGGGCATACTTTCCATCACTCCAAAATATCAGGATGGTACGCCGATAAAGGATTTCTATACCTGCTCTCTGACAGACACGAGAGGGAAAGAGATCAAGGAATGGGTGGCATTTAAGAATTATCTCATGAGCTTTGAGAAGAATGCTGACGGCATCTCTGAGATACCGGCAAGGTATGAAAAGCCGCTGGGGAGAAAGTATAAATATTCGGAAATGAGTCTTACTGAGCTGACAAGGATAGGTACCGCGACCAATATACTCTGTATCACATGCCTGATCGTGATACTGGCTGTCGCGCTTATTGTCTTTATCATCATCATGATCATCAGAGGGATAAGGAAGCGCAGAAGATCCGGTGAACCGTTTACACGGAGGACCATGTAAGAAAAAGTGAAAGGTTTTCATTATGAAATTTTGGAAAATGAACGGAGCCGGCAATGACTTCATCATTATCAACAACATCGAGGAAAAGATCCCGGCAGAAAAGCTGGGGAGCATTGCCGCAGTTGTATGTGAGAGACATATGAGCATAGGTGCCGACGGTTTTATGGCAGTGGACCGGCCGGACGGGGATGCAGACTTTAAGATGCGTTTTTATAATTCCGACGGAAGCATCGGTGAGATGTGCGGCAACGGAGCCAGATGCATCTGCCGTTACGGATATGAAAACGGACTGTCAGGTGATACTCAGAGGATCGAGACAACAGCGGGTATAGTGACAGGTGAAAGAATAAGCAGGAGACTGTACAGGATACGCCTCAACGATCCGTCGGTATGTGAGACGGACTATCCTGTGGAGGTGGACGGCCGGACGTATGACTGTGCATATGTGGAGCTGGGAAACCCGGGGATTCCTCACGCAGTAATACCGGTGCGGGGACTTAAGGACATACCGGCAGGAGAGCTTTTTGAGCTGGGCAGGAAACTCAGATATCACAGGGCTTTCCCAAAGGGAGCCAATATCAATTTCTATGATATATCAGAGGACGGTCTGATCTATGAGAAGACCTATGAGAGGGGTGTCGAGGATTTCACCTATGCCTGCGGTACCGGTACCGGGAGTCTGGTGACTGTGCTGACGCGTAAGGGTATTTCAGACGGCAGGGAGGTGCATGTACAAATGGCAGGCGGAGAGCTTATCGTTGAGGTGCTCCCGCAGGGACTTTTCCTGACAGGACCGACCAATATCGCAGCCAGGGGTGAGATCACCGATGAGGATCTGCGGGTATGAAATCAGCAAATGTAAGATCTGCCGATGTGAAGGATATTGATGTGAAATCCGCTGATATGAGATCTGCAGGTATGAATATGCGGTGGGATACCGTGAGCGACAGGTACTGAGGAGGTGTAGATATTTGAAGGATGCAATGCTGCATTACTGATTTTGACAGATACACAATAAATCGGGGAGAAGAAGAATTGAGAGAATCCGTAAAGGCCCAGAAGGAAAGAATAACAGAGATATTACGACGGCTGGACAGAGAGTATGGTACAGAGTACAGGTGCTACCTGAATCATGACAATACGTGGCAGCTGCTTGTGGCAGTGATGCTCAGTGCCCAGTGTACTGATGCCAATGTCAATAAGGTCACCCCATCGCTTTTCAGGAAATATACAAGTGTAAGGGACCTGGCTGAAGCGGACCTGAGCGAGCTGGAGCAGGATATCCGCAGCATAGGGCTCTACCGGAGCAAGGCTAAAAACATAATCGCCTGTGCCCGCATGCTGATGGAGAAATACGGCGGTGAAGTGCCTTCGGATATTGATAAGCTTACCGAGCTCCCGGGAGTGGGCAGGAAGACCGCCAATGTGATAAGGGGCAATATTTATGGCATCCCGAGTATTGTAGTAGACACACATGTGAAGCGTATCAGCAACAGGCTGGGTCTCACTGCATCGCAGGATCCGGTGAAGATCGAATATGAGCTTATGGAAAAGCTGCCGCAGGATCACTGGATACTCTGGAATATAGACATCATCACACTGGGACGTACCATATGCATAGCCAACAGGGAAAAATGCAGCGAGTGCTTCCTGAGTGATATCTGTCCGTCTGCCGGAGATCATTAAAGACACCGCAAGTCATGCTGCAGGCTATGGTGTGTGACACGTGGCAGATAATGCAGCAGATCTGTGACAGGTCATGGGGCATGTCATGCGGCAGGTACGGGCAGGTTATGTGACAGACCATGGAGTGTCATGCGGCAGTCACCGGCAGGTCATGGGGTATGTCGCGCGGCAGGTCTGTGACAGGTCATGCAGATACTCATACGGCATATCATACGACACGTCAGGAAAAGGCAGTCTGAAAAACGGTCAGTTATGCCGGATAAAGGAAAGCGAAACGGAGAAAAGAAGAATGAATATTTTAGTATGCAATACAGGAAGCACATCCCTTAAATTCAAGCTGTACGAGATGCCCGGCGAGAAGGTCCTGACTGTTCAGAAATATGAACGGGTAGTCGATTATGAGACAGGGATCAGGGAGTTCCTTTCAACTCTGCCGGAGGGTACACATATAGATGCGGTAGGTTTTAAGACCGTACTTTCCAGGGACCATTACGGTGTACATGTGATCGATGATGAAGTGATAAAGGGTATGGAGGACTATATGGTGGTAGCTCCGGCGCATAATACATTTTATCTCAGATCCATCCGCACCTTCCAGAAGCTCATGCCCGGGACTCCTCTTGTGGGTGTATTTGAGACTGCCTTCCATCAGAC
>DCHJ01000012.1:3300-5080 GCA_002314805.1 Lachnospiraceae bacterium UBA1755
CTCACAGAAGAGCTTGGAGAGCATTATAAGGCAGTCAGCTGTCATCTGGGCGGCAGCAGCTCGATAAGCGCCATAGTGGACGGCAGATGCTTTGATACGAGCTTCGGCATGAGTCTGCAGTGCGGTGTGCCGCAGTCCAACAGATGCGGAGATTTTGATCCGTATATCATAATGTTCATGCATGAATATGCGGGTTTGAATTATGAGGATGTGACAAAGGAACTCCAGACCCGGTCCGGTCTGCTCGGGATATCCGGTATTAGCAACGATCTCAGAGATATCATGGAAGCTGCAGAAGATGGTAATACGAGAGCAAGACTTGCAGTGGATATCTACATCAAAGAAGTGACCGGCTATATCGGCCGCTATGCTGCCGAGATGGGGGGACTGGATGCAGTTGCTTTCACCGGAGGCATAGGAGAGAATTCAGAATATGTCCGCAGCAAGGTGATGGAGAAGCTGCAGTTCATCAGCGGCCTGAAGCAGTACGTGATACCGGCCAATGAAGAGCTGGGGGTTGCAAGGCAGACATATATGGCACTGAACAGAGAGAAGTCATAATCATAACAGTCATTTCTATCTATCCCGCCGGCATCACCTCTGCGGGTCTGAGCTTAATCCCTTCAGGGCCCACATATAATCCTCATAAGCCTGCTTAAGGTTTAATTCGCTGCTTTTGAAGGAGGAGAGGGCAGAAGCATAGGAAGCATCGGCACCTGCCAGATCGGCTGCGGTGAGCATCCCTGCAGTATATTTATGCTGTGCGGTGTCATATTGCTTCTGAGCGGCAGTAAATGCTGAGGCAGCCGCATTATAATCAGTGAGATCAGCCTGAAGCTGATTGTACATATCCCAGAATTCTGCGGTTGCATTGCCGTCTGCCTCAGTAAGGGCAGCCTCCTTATAGTAGGCGGTATTGCTGAGGTGACGTGAGCTTATCACATCATTATCGTATCCCACATAAGTATTCAGATTGGCCTGCGGATCAATGCTGCTTATGGCATTTACATCAGGAGCAGGCACCTCACCTATGGTCACAGTACCGTCATCTGTTATTCCAAGCAGCTGCAGGAGTCTGTAACGCATGCTGTCGGTCTGCTGCGAATATGTAAGATACATATTCTGAGCACGCAGCATATCATTGGAGGCTTTTGTCACATCCGCCTCGCTTGCAAGACCGGCAGTATACCTGTTGAGGACCGTGTTGTATTTCGCTGTGGCGGCATCGTAGGATTTCTGGGCCGCCTGCGTATTGTATTCCATTGTTTTATATGAGATCATCATTGTCTGCGCCGATTTTTCCAGCGAATCGAGAGTGCTTTCATAACCGGAGCCTGCAGCAGTCTGTGAGGCGATGCTTTTCTTAAGACTCCCGATGGTCCTGTAAAGTGAGGAGGATGCATTGTCATATTGAGAGGCAGTACCTGTATCACCGGAAGCAGATGCACTGTCCTTCAGCGAATCAATATTGAATCTTGAGGTCTCCAGTATACTGATCTGATCCTCAAGATTCTTTATACTCTTGTTCAGTGATTCCACAGTGGAATTACCTGCCTTTAGCAGATCTCTCAATGAGTCATATTCAACATCCGAGGCGAAAGCACTGAAGCTGCCGAGGACGGTCATTACCAGCGCTGCCGATGCTGCGAGTATTATGTGTGATGATCTTCTCATATGTTTCCTTTTTGTATTTTATATCTGATCTTGTATTGAAATGTCATACCGCATGAGGCGAATACGGACCGTCAGTAAGCGAGCCTGAATTGGTCTGCTGCAGCAG
>DCHJ01000070.1 GCA_002314805.1 Lachnospiraceae bacterium UBA1755
ATTATACATTCAGTCTTCCCCCTGATTAGTTACGTTAAATATAACACTTTCACAGCGGTTATTCAACAGGATAATAAGTGGTAAACTGTACAAAATATACACATATTCGATAATTTTTTTGGTAGTTTTTTACAAAATGCGGGTGTGAAATTGAAATTCAACCCCGCTTTTCATCATTTATCAGCTTTTGAACCAACAGGTATCGTTCTGCGAAAGCAAATACAGACAATAATAGTATCCCCACATGTAAGACACCCCGGCAGTTCAGGAAACGGAGCCGTAACGGCTCCGCTTATCAGGAATTGAATTTTCTGAATTCATTATAGTATATCTCCGCAAAAACCCTGTTTCCCCCCTGATTGGGGTGGATGCCGTCCTGATAATAGTCAGAACTGACTGCTGTTGCTTCACACCACTTATCAAAAAGGTCGATATAGGTATATCCGAAGCCCCTGCAGTATTTCGGATACCACTCCCTTATCTCCTTCTGCTTTCTATTGTATTCTTCAAAATCAGCCACGGCTTTCCACTCAGGTGCAACCTGCTCCGGTATGGCCGGTATCTCGGATGAAACAAATACCTTTATTCCGGCTGCCGCGCATTGCATTGTCATTGCCGTGATATTGGCCTTGACCGCGGAAATATCACATCCGGCGATATAATCATTGCCTCCTGTCATTATGAGCACCATATCCGGTTTCTGATCGATCACTGCGCCTTTCAGCCTTGACAGGGCTCCGCCCGAGGTATCTCCGTTGATGCCTGCATTGATTATCTCCCATCCCTGCATATCGGCAGGATGCCCACCGTTTCTGTTATTAAGTTTCTCTTCCAGCAGAGTGACCCATTTGTCGGCCTTGTGAAGTCCGTATCCGAATGTAAGACTGTCACCGATACATACTAATTTCATGCTGATCTCCATTCCGCGGACAGCCCGCGTCACATACAGTGATGAAAGAGCTCTGTTCTTTCATACTTTTTCCACTCTCAGATTCTTTCAGACCCGGTCTCCCGGGTCTGAACAGAAATATAATTCATTATTCCACCGCATCCATCCCTGCGCGCAGCGCTTTCCGGTTGAGCTCCACGAACTGCGGCTTTACCATCTTGGCAATGATGGAATCCCAGTCAGCGGTATCCAGTCCCATGCCCTTGATCAATGCTCCCAGGAGTACGATATTCATGCATTTCGGGTTGCCCAGACCTGCTGCAATACCTGCGGCATCCAGAGATATGACATCAAGCTTTGCGGAAAGGTCATCAATTATCGTATCAGGGTAATCACACTCTCCGGCAAGCACATCCGGAGGGAATATCCTGTACCTGTTGATTATGATCTTTGCATCAGGCTTAACCATACCGATGTATCTCGCAGCTTCCATTGTCTCAAAGCTTACCATGATATCCGCCTCGCCTGCGCCGATCGTGGGAGCAAAAACTTCCTTGCCATATCTGATCTGAGTCGATACACTTCCGCCTCTCTGACTCATTCCGTGTATCTCACTCATCTTAACATCGTAACCAAGCTCAACAAGGCCCTCCGAAAGGATCTTACTGGCCAATATGGTTCCCTGACCGCCGACACCTACCATCAAAATATTCTTTGTCTCCATGGCTTCATCCTTTCTTTGATATAGCATCCTTCGGGCATACCTGCATGCAGATACTGCAGCCTGTGCACTGACCCTGATCTATAACAACCTTTTTATTCTCCTTATTGAACACCAGCGCCGGACAGCCCGTCCTTACGCAGGCACGGCAGCCGATACATTTACCGGCATCGATGATACACTTATCAAGCGTTCCGAATTCTTCCTTATCTTCGGGAGAGTATTTCTTGAGTGCGCACGGATATCTGGTGATGATCACTGCCGGCTCATTAAGTCCAAATCCCCAGTCAAGAGCTTCCTTCATTGCTGCAAGATCAAGCGGATTTACGGTCCTGACATTTTTTGCACCCAGCGCCCTTACCACCTCTTCGATTGAAATGATATTGGCCTTACCGCCGTCAAGAGTATACCCGGTACCCGGGTTCTCCTGATGTCCTGTCATACCCGTTGTCCTGTTATCAAGGATGATAACCAGAGCATTTCCGTTATTCCACAGCATCCCTGTCAGGCTGTTGATGCCGGTATGGAAAAATGTTGAATCACCGATCACGGCAACGACCTTCCTGTCGGTCTGGCCGTAGTGATTGAAGGCTTTCTTCATGCCGTGAGCAAGTGATACCCCAGCGCCCATGCATATCGCACAGTCCTTGGCATTATACGGAGCACTTCCTCCCAGGGCATAGCATCCGATATCGCCGCATACGATAGCATCCTTATAGTATCTTCCAAGCTGCACAAATGCTCCTCTGTGTGGACAGCCTGCGCAGAGTGCCGGCGGTCTTCCGACCACCGTGGTTTTTACCTCTGCCAGTGGCAATTCTTCTCCGAAAACTGCCTTTCTTATGATAGATGAATTAAGCTCTCCGCATACAGGTATGATCTCCTTGCCTATGCAGTCGATGCCTGCTGCCCTTATCTCCTCCTCCATAAACGGGTCCAGCTCTTCAATAACATAAAGCTTATCAAGACCCATGGCAAATTTCCGGATCGCCTCTATCGGCATGGGGTATGACATACCCACCTTAAAGAAATTGGCTTTATCCCCGAATACATCTCTTGAATACTGATATGCTGCACCTGCAGCGACTACTCCCACCTTTGCTCCGTTATCAACAATAAAATTAAGAGCGCAGGAATCAGAATACTCAGCAAGCTTAAGCTGGCGCTTTTCAATCTTCTTATGCAGCTGTCTGGAGATCGCCGGGATCGCATCATATTTCATCCTGTCCTTGGTATAGGGCTTCATCGGCAGTTCGGTCCTCTCTCCGATCTCCACAACAGATTTACTGTGATTGACTCTTGTCGTGGTACGCATCATGACAGGTACATCGTATTCCTCAGAGATCTCCAATGCCATGCGTACCATGTCCTTTGCCTCCTGGCTGTTGGACGGCTCCAGCATAGCGATCTTGGCAGACCTGGCATAATGTCTGTTATCCTGTTCATTCTGGGATGAATGGCATTCCGGATCGTCTGCGCATATGATGACCAGACCTGCGTTGATCCCTGTATAAGCCGCAGTAAAAAGAGGGTCCGCCGCCACATTGAGTCCCACATGCTTCATTGCCGCAAGGCTCCTGGCTCCTACTATTGCCGCACCGATCGCGGTCTCCAGCGCAACCTTCTCATTAGGTGCCCACTCACAGTAAAGCTCGTCCTTATAATTACTGATGTTTTCAAGGATCTCCGTACTCGGAGTACCCGGATACGCCGATGCAACAGAGCCTCCGGCCTCATAAAAGCCTCTGGCAATAGCCTCGTTTGCTGTAAGCAGTTTTTTCATTGCTTCGCCTCCTTCATAAGTTCTGCAAATCTCGGAAGAGATTTCTCTATGGTTTCTCTATCCACACAATATGAAAGTCTTAAATATCCCGGACAGTGGAATACCTCTCCCGGTACTATGATCACATCCCTGGCCTTAGCCATCTCTGCAAATTTTTCCGAATCTCCGTTGGGTGCCTTCAGGAACAGATAAAAGGTACCCCTGGGATCGCAGTACTCATAACCCATTGCCTTAAGTCCTTCACATAAAAGCTTCCTGTTTTCAATATATGGTTCAAGGTCAGGCATTACATGCTGCTGAGCGCATCTTTCAATTACGCGCTGCATCAGCGACGGTGCGCATACTGCACCTAATGCTCTTCCCGCTCCCGCAACTGCAAAAAACACATTATCAGTTCCGTCGGTCATGCCGTCCGGCACGAGCACGTAGCCTATCCTCTCTCCCGGAAGCGACAGCGACTTGCTGTACGAATATCCCACCAGAGTATCCTTGTAATACTTCGGGATAAACGGAACCTCATATCCGTCATATACAAGCTCCCTGTAGGGTTCATCTGAGATGATATATATCGGATGTCCGTATTCAGCCGATTTCTCAGTAAGCAGACCGGCCAGCCTCTCTATCGTCTCCTCCCATAACACTCCGCCCGACGGATTGTTGGGCGAATTAATGATTATTCCCTGAGTATTCCCGTTGATGGCACTCTCAAGCTCATCAAACCTTATCTGAAAGTCCGGAATATCCGCAGATACAGACCTCAGCTTTGCACCTGATATACCCGAGAACACATCATACTCCGGGAAATATGGAGCTATGGCGATAAATTCCGAAGTCTCATCTATGGTCAGTGCCTTGAAACAGCAGGTGATTGCGGTTGCCGCTCCGTTGACCATATAAATATTATCCTTGCTGTAACAGGTACCAAACCGCTGATTCAGATCCTCTGCGATCGCCTGCCGGCAGCCGTTATCTCCCGCTCCGCTTGTATACCCGTGCACAGCCTTTGAATGCATTGTGTTTATTATGTCTCTGATAGCTTCATTGACAAAAGCAGGTGCCGGCACACTTGGATTGCCGAGGCTGTAATCACATACATTTTGCGCACCCACAATTCCTGCTCTCATTTTTCCGTATTCAAACAGCTCACGGATAACCGATGGTGCATTGCCGTAGAATTTCATTTTTTCTGATATCATGGTCTTTCCCTCGTATCGTATAGTCATAGCCGCTCTTTTCTGCAGTTCAGGCTATGCGGTTTATCATGCAGTGGATCTGTCTCATTCTCCTCTCCGGTAAAGACAGAAGCACCTGATTTCTTTCAGCCGGGAAACAGCACACAGCATACAGCCCATTAACAAAGGATGAACTAATTGATCCCCATATCGTTATAGTCATCTGTATCAATGTTATGCTTTGTGAGGCTGTTTATCAAGCTGTTTACATCTTTTGCGGAAATAATCATATACGCTCTGCCATCCGTCTTGCTGAATACAGAATACATGTATTCAATATCCACGTTATCCTCTGCCAGCATATTGATCAGTTCACAGAGTCCGCCCGGTCTGTCCGGTACAGAAACTGCCATGACCTTGTTGACCACGGCTACCCTCTGCTCTGCCACAAGTACCTTCACAGCTTTTTCCGGATCATCCACAATAAGTCTGAGAACGCCGTATTCAGCTACCTCAGCCACGGTCAGTGCTCTCAGATTGATATTTTCCTTTGCCAGCAAACCCAATATCTCCGAAAGCTGTCCCGGCCTGTTTTCCATAAAAACACTTATCTGGTCTATCGTCTTTTTCATACTGTACCTGCTTTCTGTTTTTACCACACCTGTCAAACCATCCTGCCCGATCATTCTGACCTGACCATTAGTACCGATCGTTCTGCTCTGACAAGACCTTTCTGATCTGTCCCGATCATTCCGGTTTGGTCATCCTGCTTAAGCATTCCTGTTACATCACATTGCTGTGAAGCCTATATTTTCCGTTTATCTATCACACGGATCGCTTTTCCTTCACTTCTTTCAATGCTCTTAGGCGCAACCAGTCTTACCTTTGCAACGATCCCCAGCATGGTCTTTATGTCTCCGGTGAGCTTCTTTTCCAGTTCATTGATCCGTGAAAGGCTTCCTGCAAAATCCTCAGCGCCCAGCTCGACTCTTATCTCAAAGGTATCGCTGTGATTTACCCTGTCAACCACGATCTGATAATTGGATGAATAGCCTTTGCTGATGAGCACTTCTTCGATCTGTGACGGGAATACATTGACACCCTTTATGATGAGCATATCATCCGAACGTCCCATGGGCTTTGCCATCCTGATATGGGTACGACCGCATTTGCAGGGCTCATCGTTAAGTACGCAGATGTCTTTTGTCCTGTACCGGAAAAGCGGGAAGGCTTCCTTGTCAAGCGCTGTAAATACCAGTTCTCCCTTACTTCCGAAGGGCAGAGGCTCAAAGGTCACCGGGTCGACGATCTCGGCATAGAAATGATCCTCGTTGATATGCATGCCGGATTGCTCGCCGCACTCGTAGGATACTCCCGGTCCTGAAAGCTCTGTGAGACCGTAAATATCATAGGCCCTGATCCCAAGACTTTCCTCTATGTTCTTCCTCATAGACTCGCTCCATGCTTCAGCTCCGAAGATCCCGGCCCTGAGCTTAAGCTTATCTCTTATGCCCCTTTCATTTATGCATTCAGCCAGATACTCAGCATAGGAAGGTGTACAGCACAGGAAGGTCGTGCCGAGATCCTCCATAAACTGGAGCTGTCTGTCGGTATTGCCCGAAGACATCGGTATGGTCAGACATCCAACCTTATGACTTGCTCCGTGAAAACCGGCACCTCCGGTAAACAGTCCGTAGCCATATCCGATCTGACATATATCTTCCCGGCTTCCTCCTGCTGCAACGATTGCTCTCGCACAGCAGTCCTCCCAGAGATCTATATCATGCTGAGTGTATCCTGCGATCACTCTCCTGCCTGTCGTACCTGACGTGGAATGGATCCTCACGCATTCCGAAAGGGGGACAGCAAACATACCATAGGGGTAGGATTCTCTCAGATCATCCTTTGTAACAAAAGGCAGCTTATACAGATCCTCAAGGCTCTTTATATCTGCGGGTGTGACACCTGACGCCTTCATCTTCTCTCTGTAATACGGCACATTGTCCCATACGTGCCTTACCTGCCGCAGGAGCTTTTCATTCTGCATATCCTTAAGTCGGCTCCTGTCCATGCATTCTATTTCTTTCTGGTAATACATATTATCGGTCTCTCCCATATCCTATTTCATAATTCTCCGGCCTTCATCGCCCGTTCAGTACTCCTGCTGCCGGTCCCTTTCTTGTCCTGTCGGTACGGCCTACTTCCATATCCCGTTCAGTACTCCTGCTGCCGTCCCCTTTCTATCCTGTCGGTACGGCTTACTTACGTTCCTGCTTCCATATTTTATTCAGTAATTTTACGACCTGTCCCACGCATATTGCGGAAATTATCGTACCCTCTCTCACGACCACATTCCCGCCGGTAAAGGATGAAAAGCCTCCAAGGAAGATAAGCTGTATGATCAGTGCCGCAGTAATCAGTCCCACATCTACCATTGTCTTGCAGTCACCGAATTTCTTTCCTGTCCTTTGTGCAATGGCAGCAGCCAGTCCCTCTGCCGGCATGGGGATAAGCTTCGGTCTCAGGTAAACCGTCACACCCACACCTATAATGATTATGCTTACAAGGAGATATACAAGCTGCATTATGTAATTCTGAGGACGCGGAAAACTGTAAAGAAGATGTCCTGCGGTATTTGGATTGATTCCAAAGAAATCAACCAGCCATCCGAAGATTATGGCTACCGGTACACCCAGCAGATTAATTGGTTTAAACTCCCTGCGAAGGACAGCGAGCTGAAGCAGTACCAGTACGATATACACGAGGATCACCATGGTTCCGAGGCTGAAGCCCCATACGACCTCAAGTGCTCTCGGTATGGAGCTCACCGGCGAGATACCAAGTCCTGCCATCTTTGAAACATTTATTCCTATTGCGATAAAAATACATCCTATAAGGTATACAAGTATTCGTTTGATCAGATTTGCCATAATCATCTCCATTAGTCAGACCGGCCGCAACCGGATATTGACGGAAGTTCAGTCTGTTGTCTGAGCCTCTACAAGCGGAATGCTGCAGTAGCGCCTGCGCAATACCGGTTTCTCGATCTTTCCGGTCGGGTTACGCGGTACATCTGCAAAAATGATCTTTCTCGGTCTCTTGTACCGTGGCAGTCCCTTGCAGAACTCATTGATCTCTTCCTCCGAGCATGTCACATCCGGCTTAAGTTCAATGATGGCGGCTGCGATCTCCCCGAGTCTCTTCTCAGGAAGTCCTATGACCGCAACATCCTTTATCTTATCATTTGCGCGAAGGAAATCCTCTATCTGTACGGGATAGAGATTCTCTCCGCCCGTGATAATTACATCCTTCTTCCTGTCGACCAGATATATGAAACCGTCCTCATCCTTCTTTGCCATATCACCGGTCCACAGCCAATCGCCATGGAGGACTTCTGCAGTCGCTTCAGGATTCTTATAATATGCGACCATTACACCAGGACCCTTTACAGCAAGCTCACCTACTTCTCCGTCTGGCACTTCGCTTCCGTCAGGTGCAACGATTTTTACTTCCCATAGGTGACCCGGCACTCCTATGGCACCCACCTTATTGATGTTCTCAACACCCAGATGTACACAGCCCGGACCCAGTGACTCCGAAAGTCCGTAGTTAGTGTCGTACTCATGATCAGGGAACTGCTTCTTCCACCTCCTGATAAGACTTGGCGGTACCGGCTGTGCTCCGATGTGCATCAGCCTCCACTGCTCAAGCATGTAGTCATCAGGGTTGATCCTGCCGCTGTCGATCGCGTCCAGCATATCCTGTGCCCACGGCACAAGAAGCCATACTATAGTGCATTTCTCTTCTGTGATCGTCCGTAATATCCACTCAGGCTTGATGCCTCTGAGGAGCACCGCCTTGCTTCCTGAAAGAAGTGAACCGAACCAGTGCATCTTGGCACCTGTATGATACAGCGGAGGAATGCAGAGGAATACATCGTCCTTGCTCTGATGATGATGATTCTGTTCTGTCTGACAGGAAGCCAGAAGACCCTTATGCTTATGGAGGATAGCCTTAGGGAAGCCTGTTGTTCCTGACGAGAAATAAACAGCGCCTATATCCTCCGGATCGATCAGTATCGGCGGCTGGCTCGAGGTACAGAAATTGATGAGTGCCATACAGTTCTCTGCATATGCCGGCGGATTCTTTCCCACGAACAGCAGCAGCCTCGTACCCGGAATATCATTGTGTATACTATCCATTCTTTCCACAAACTCCGGTCCGAAGAAAAGGACCTCGATATCTGCCAGATCCAGGCAATACTTTATCTCATCGCCTGCGTATCGATAGTTGAGAGGTACTACAACACATCCGGCTTTAAGTATTCCGAAGTAAATGGGGAGAAATTCA
Organism: Lachnospiraceae bacterium UBA1755; assembly: GCA_002314805.1. GTDB lineage: Bacteria > Bacillota > Clostridia > Lachnospirales > Lachnospiraceae > Darwinimomas. The sequence continues at coordinate 8,916 of DCHJ01000070.1, forward strand.
AGGCAGTTCATCATGAGGATACCAACCTTTGTACCCCTCTTCATTCCGCGGCTCAGAAGGAAATTTGCCACACGGTTGGCCATGCGGTCAAAGGTACGCCATGTCATCTCTCTCCTGTACGGAGCATCCGGCATAGCATTCTCAATAAGGCTTGCCTCCCGCCATGTACTTGCATTGTCTCTCTCTTCCGTAGGATTGATCTCAACCAATGCTACTTCCGATCCGAAAAACCGCGAATTCTTTTCAAGTAAATCTGTGATAACCATAATTCTTTCCTCTCATTTGTTTTTTCCGTTCATCAGGTCAGAGCCTGTGTCCGCATACAAGCTTCCGGTTCACACCCGCAATGCTTTTTTCATAAAAAAACATCCACCCGCTTCAATCAGGTGGATGCTGTCTTATTTACGCATAACTGAAGAATCAGTCGAACGCAGTCATACAACGATCCACCGTGCTGTAAAAGTAATAATAATATGTATTGCGGCTTATCATCATGGCTGCTCCTTTCTCTTCAATGGATATACTCTATCACTTTATCGTGATGATGTAAAGAGAAACTTCATTTTGCTATAAACCTTGCTATAAACCCTGAGTGAAACAAAATTTGTGTCAGTTCACAGGTGCAGGTGATTGATAGCGCCTGCAGGGCACTCCGGTATACACGCACCGCAGCCTGTACATTTTTCACTGTCAATGTGGGCATGATTGTCTGTGATGGTTATTGCATCGTTTTTACATATCCTCACACACCTTGTGCAGGCCAGACACCCCTGAAGACATGCCTTACGCGTGTCACTTCCCTTATCCCCGTTCTTACAGAAAACGATCGTATGCTTCTCATTGACCGGATAGAGTTCTATCAGCCCTCTGGGACATACAGACATACATTTCCTGCACGCCTTGCATTTCCCGGGATCTATCCGGGCTATACCTCCGCAGATGAAGATAGCTTCATAGGGACAGGCCTTTACACAGTCACCAAAACCCAGACATCCGTATGTACAGTTCTTCGGGCCTCCGAAAAGCTGTGTTGCCATCTTGCAGCTGGAAGCACCCACATAATTGATCTTGGTCTTGACGTTGTGACTGTTTCCCTGGCACAGTACAACAGCGGTCATCTGTCTGGCATAGCCTGCCTCAACACCGAGCACATCGGCAACCTTCTGCGCCACCTCATGTCCTCCCGGGCTGCACAGTCCGGTCTTGTCTGTCCTGCCATCCGCCAGGGCTGCCGCATAGCCGTCGCAGCCGCTGTATCCGCAGCCGCCGCAGTTGGCACCTGGCAGGCATTCCCTTATTTTTTCTGCTTTTTCATTCACCTTCACTGCAAAGACCCTGGCGGCTATTGCGAGTACCAGCCCGAGGACAAGCCCCAGAGCTCCCACTATTACTATTGGAGTAAGTATAGGTCCCATATCACTTCTCCTTACCTGAAAATATTGTCAACTATTCCCGAAAATCCAAGGAAGGAACAGCTTGTCAGTGCCGCAGCAATAAGTGTGATCGGAAGGCCGCGCAGGAATCGCGGTATATCAGAGGTCTCCAGTCTTTCTCTCACGCCTGAGAACATGATCATTGCGATCATGAATCCCACGCCTCCGCCCAGGGAGTTGACAATGGATGTAATGAAATTATAATTATTGCCGATATTGAGAAGGACAACACCCAGCACTGCGCAGTTAGTCGTGATCAGCGGAAGATATATCCCCAGTGCATTGTACAGTGACTTAAGATATTTCCTGAGTATTATCTCCACCAGCTGTACAAGCGAAGCTATAACAAGTATGAATACTATCGTCTGGAGATATTCAAGATCCTTTGGTACCAGCACATACTGATTGATGGGATAGCATACAGCAGTAGCCAGGACCATGACCAGTATCACTGCCACCGACATTCCGATGGCAGTATCAAATTTCTTGGATACACCAAGAAACGGGCATATTCCCAGGAACCTGCATAAAATGAAATTCTGGGTAAGGATCGCCGTGAGCAGCACAGCCAGTAATTCTTTTGTCATTTCCGTCCCTCCTCTCCCGTCATCCTGCAGGAAGCGGCCATAGGACAGCTGCCGCAGCCGTTAAGCTCCGCGCACTTACGTCCGCTCCTTTCAGCCACTCTGTTGGCAAGAGCTATCATACATCCGAATACAAAGAAACCGCCGGGCGCGAGCACAAATATGGTCATTGGATGTTCACTGAGCCACGGGATCGTGAAACCATTGAAATCCACCTCACCGAATACCTGAAGAAGATCCTTTATCCCTGCAAGGAAGGTTCCCGAGCCAAGCACTTCTCTTATCGTACTCATGCATGCCAGGGCAAATATGAAGCCTATTCCCATGCCGAGACCGTCCAGTGCCGATGCAAGTACAGGATTCTTTGAAGCAAAGGCCTCTGCCCTGCCCAGTATGATGCAGTTTACAACGATCAGCGGAAGATACACTCCGAGAGATACATCCAGTGCAGGCACAAATGCCTTCACAAGCATCTGTATCACTGTCACAAAGGACGCGATGATCACGATATATGCAGGTATGCGCACCTTATCCGGTATCACCCTGCGCAGAGCAGATATTACAATATTGCTGCATGTCAGTACTATCGTGACCGCGATACCCATTCCGATAGCAGAGGCCACTGAAGTCGATGTAGCCAGAGTAGGGCAGGTGCCGAGCACCAGGCGGAATACCGGATTCTCCTTAAGGAGGCCCTTGGTAAACTCATGTGAAAGAGCTTTATTCTTCTCCATTTCCATCTGCCTCCTTTCCTGCAGCATTATCAGCTCCGAATATCAGTGCCGATGCCTTATTGACACATCTTGTAACCGCTTCGCTTGTCTTTGTCGCACCGGTAATGGCCTGTATCTCATCTCCGGAGGCATCCCCTGATACCATGAGCCCGCCTCCCGGCTTCCCCCTGAACTGATTCCTGAAGCTCTCGTTCTTCGCATTCATCCCAAGTCCGGGAGTGTCATTGATAGTAAGTATCTCAACTCCAGTAATGATACCGTTCATGTCTATTCCGGTCATTACCGCGATCTCTCCGCCATAGCTTGTATCGGTGGTGCTCACCGCATAGCCGATCACGCTGCCGTCCGTATCCAGTGCCGCATAAATGGATGTCCCTCCGTCAAGCTCGCACAGTTCGAAGCTTTCAGCCCCGGGGATGACCTTACGTCTTGCATTATCGGCCTGCTCCTCCTCCACTTTAATGATCCTGTCCTTTGTAATACTATTTGTAATGCTCAGTGCCGCAGCTGACACAAGGCATATGATAAAAAGCGCAAGGGCACAGACCAGAATATCCCTCATTCCTTTTTTCTTTCCTGCAGCCGGGATCTCATTAGTACTCATAACGATCCCTCCTTTGCTTTCCTGCCTTTTTCGTCTGCCCCGAAGACCACGGGCATTGTAAGCTTCTCAATATGGGGTGTGAGGATATTCATGATGATGATCGAAAAGCTCACGCCTTCAGCCAGCGAGCCAAACAGTCTTATCAGGCAGGTGATCAGTCCGCAGCCGATGGCATATATCACCTTGCCCCATGTGGTCACGGGACTTGTGGAATAATCCGTTGCCATAAAGACCGCACCAAGAATGAGTCCGCCGGACAGCACCTGATATGCTGCTGAATACAGGCTGCATCCATCGGCAAAGAACATCACAGCAGCAACTGTGCCAATAAAGCATACCGGAATGATCCATCTGATCACCCTGCGTACCAGGAGATATACTCCGCCCAGTATCAGTGCAAGAGCACATACCTCTCCGATGGTCCCGCCATGGTAACCGATAAGGAGCTGCCAGAGCGAGGGAGCCGCATCTGTCCCCGCCAGTGCCAGCGGAGTTGCCGTAGTCATTGCGTCGACAGGTTCAATAAATGCGTTCATTTCCTTCGGGAAAGAAGTCATGAGTATTATCCTTGCAGCTATAGCCGGATTAACGAAGTTTTCTCCTATGCCGCCAAAGAACTGTTTTGCCACTACAATAGCGATAAAGTCGGCAATTATTATCATCCATACAGGCAGAGTCGGAGGCACATTCAATGCTATCAGCAGCCCCGTCACAGCTGCACTCAGATCTGAGATCGTGTTTTTACGTCCTATGAGCTTCCGGAAGCCCCATTCGAAGAAGACTGCCGCACCTGTGGAAACAGCGCAGAGCAGGGCAGCACGCGCTCCGAAAAAACATATCCCCGCCAGGACAGCCGGCATCAGCGCGATCAGTACGTCTCTCATTATCCCCCGTGTTGTCATCGGGGTATGCACATGAGGAGATGAAGACACTGTAAGTTTTATGTTCATATTAATTAACATTCTTCTGTGCCTCCTCCCTGATGAGCTGCTTGCCCATCTTCATATACTGCACCAGTGACCTGTTGCCGGGACAGTGGAATGCGCAGCTTCCGCATTCCATGCATGCCATGACATTAAGCTCCTTAAGCTTCTCTACATTTCTGTACCTTGCATATCGCTCAAGCTTTTCCGGTACCAGCCCCATGGGACATGCCTCGACACAGCGGCCGCAGCGTATGCAGTCCCATTTCACCAGTCTTGATATGGAGGTCTGTCTGAAAGCAAGTATGGCATTGTTCTGCTTGCATATCGGAGCTGTTGTATCGCTTAGAGCCAGTCCCATCATAGGTCCGCCCAGTATTATCTTGTACGGCGGCTCCGTGAAGCCCCCGCAGTAATCAATTATATCCTGAATACTTGTACCGATCGGTACTCTCAGATTATATGGTCCGTCGATCGCATCTCCGTCCACGGTAATTGATCTGGAGATAACAGGTCTTCCCGTACGCAGATACCTTCCTATGACTGAACAGGTCTCAACGTTCATCACCACGCAGCCCACATCGCTCGGGAGCTTTCCTATCGGAACTATCCTGCCGGTCGTTACGTAGATCATCATTTTTTCGGCTCCCTGCGGATATCTGCTGTGAAGTGAGCTCACTTTTATGTCCATATCGGCATTGCACTCTTCACCAAGACAGTTAAGCAGTCTCTCCAGACCTTTGGGCTTATTATCCTCAACACCTATGATGACCTGCTTAAAGCCTATCCATTGTACCAGAGCTCTTATTCCGTTGATGATATTCTGAGGGTACTCCATGCACTCACGGTTATCAACGCAGATATAAGGCTCACATTCAGCCGCATTGATTATGAGTGTATCGACTGCGGGCTCTGATTTGAGTGCCGATCTCAGCTTTGCATGGGTAGGGAAGCCTGCTCCTCCCATACCAACAAGCCCGCTCTCCCTGACTGCATTCAGGAAATCCTCAAGGCTTTCTATCACAGGCGGACTGATATCAGGGCAGTCTTCTCTTTTTCCGTCGGACTCAATAGTAATGCCCTGACATTTAATTCCATTGGATAATACTATTTCACCCACGGCAATGACCTTCCCCGAGACAGATGCGTGGACCGGAGCTGAGATGGTTTTATCGCTGTCTCCGATCTTCTGTCCTGCATAGACATGATCCCCAACTGCCACCAGCGGTGAGCACGGCGCACCAATAGACTGGCTCAAAGCTATGGCTACCGTCCCGGGTACAGGAATCGACTGCAGCGGAATATCTGCTGCATTCTTCTGATGATCTGCCGGAACTCCGCCCCTGAATTTTCTGAGCGGGCTGTGCAGTCCTTTTGCTATATCCATAATCGCCTCCCCGAATCTGCCTGCAGCCTCTGCTGCCTGCTTCTATAGTGCTTTATTGCAGCTATGCCATCACCCGGCATAGCTGTCTGCACATGTCTGCACGTATCATAAAATATCTATATACCTGCATCATCCCGATGCATCGGCTGCCGTCTGTATCCTCGGCAGCAGTACCTGCAGCAGCACTCCTGTGATGATCCCGCTTAACACAGCAAACACCAGCAGCAGCGGCAGGTAGTTTATCATAACGGCCGAACCTGTATACAGCATGGATATTACCAGCTGAGCTGTGTTATGCGCCGAAGCGGCAAGTACCGATATGCCGATGTATGAGATATTGACGGAATTGATCCTGAGCATCACAGTAATCACTATCCCGCTCAATATGCCCCCTGCAAGGCTCATGCCAAATGCCGATGCACCTCTTGTGACCAGTACAAAAACTGCCTTGATAACAATTATATATAGCGTAGCCGCTGGACCGAACCGGCACGCTGCCAGCATAGTCACCACATTGCTCAGTCCGGGCTTTGAGCCCGGCGGCATGAACGGCACCTCCGGAAGCAGTGTATTCTCAAGCGCACTCAATACTATGGCGAGCGCACCCAGTATCGCCAGCCGGGTCATTTTTGTCATATCAGTAGGTGACCGCATCGATACCGCCCTCCTCTGAATTCACGTCCCTGCTCCCCTCTATATAAACACAGGTCCTGTTAGGTACGCAGGCTGCAATGTCCCCTGCCCTCCTGAGCTTTCCCATCCTGATACAGCTATGGTCGGGGCAGTCCGCATCCACATAGGATATCGCGCCCGGCTCAACCAGAAGTACCCCTCCATTGATCTTTATCTCATAGGGAGTCTCTGTTTTGTCCAGATCTATCCTGCCGATGATCTCTCCGTCCTCAGCAATGACAGCCATACATCCGCCATCCCTCCTGATAAACGCAGTCACAGCCATGATGCCTGCAGCCAGCAGCACAGCTGCGATTATAACTATATCTCCCTTTTTCAGCAGTTTTCTCAAATATCTGTCCTTTCATGCCGGTCTCCACTATGCTGCCGGACTGCGGCACCGGCAGTGGCCAAAGCCCCCATCCTTTCTCACAAGTCTCCGCCGCGCCGCCGGACTGCGACACTGGCAGTGGCTAAAGCTGCTCGTCTTTTCTCACAAGTCTCCGCCGCGCCGCCGGACTGCGCCGCCGGCAATGACTAAAGCTGCTCGTCCTTTCGTATCTCACCCGGCAGAAACCATACTGCTCAGGTCTTATTTGCTACCATCTCTCACAGTCAGATCTATTCCTGCCGTGGTATATATATTCATATCTCTGCCGATAAATATTCCTTCTGCCCCGTACTTTTCGAGCAGTTCCATCCCTTCTTCAAGCCCCAGAGAAAATGCCGCGGTGCTGAGTGCATCGGACATGAGTCCCGATCCGCATACCACCGTAACACTGGTCAGTCCTGAATTCACAGGATATCCCGTACGAGGATCAAGTATATGATGATACTTCTTACCGTTTTCTTCAAAAACATGTTCGTAGTCTCCGGATGTGGAAACTGTCTTATCCCTTACTTTGATCGTCCCTATATAATCAGATGCAGCCCCCCGGGGATCTCTTATCGCCACGATATACTCATCCCTGCCGTCATGGGCTCCATAGCAGAGGACACTTCCCCCCACTGCTATGCAGGCTCCACCGATGCCGTTTTCTTTCAGGTAATCCTTAAGGACATCGCAGGCATAGCCTTTGCCATATGCTCCCGGATCGATCTGCATCCTGTCATCGAGTACTGATGCTATCTCCTCCGGCGACGGGACTCTTGCATGGTCAGTACCTATCCCCCACAGCTCAGTCAGCCTTCCTATGCGATAGTCAAAGGCTCCTCCGGTCTCACTGACAAGGCCGTCAAGGTCATCCTGCGCACCCGCAGGTATCTCTGATAAGAGCTGACTCTCGCAGTCACTCAGCAGCACGGAGATCGCCTCAAGGTCTTCGTCAGAACCTCCGTAGAGTGCTGTGTTTACCACTGTATCCATAACAAACTGTGCGGAAGTGAGAGGTGCCTTACCGGAACAGCCGGTGATGAACACCACTGTCAGGAGCAGGAGGACTGCATATGTTTTGACATGTTTATTTTTCATAAATCATTCTCAATAATGAACGATCTCCTTAAAGCAGGTCCGGCCGCTGCCTTGTCTGCTCTGAGGAGATTCATTTTTCGGATACGCACAACGCTTCCGTCAGCCCTATGTCCGTCAGGAGTTATTCGGGTCTCGAAAGGAGCTCTTCAATCGGCATATCCTTACGGCCTTTACTCACACTATTATACAAAAAATCACTTCAATTCATCAAGCAGGGCCTTGCCTTCATCGATGAGTATCTCTGCCACACCGGCTTTGAATATGGAGCTTCTTGCTTCATAGCCGCCCTCTTCGTAGGCATCCTTCATCGGGAAGTAGCCTTCCTCACCGTTGGTCAGACATGTCGTGATCACCATATCCCAGTCCTCTGTATCCCTTATCCCTTTCCCTACTCCGTTAAACGGCTCTCCCGGTATTCCGATAAAGGCAACCGGACCGATGCGCAGTCCTGAAAGCACCAGTTCAAAGGACTCGGGGCCGTGCTCCAGACTGATCATACGCTCTGCCTCTGCCACAACAGTGGTGAGCATCATTCCACGGAAGGGTATCTCAGAGTCCTTTCCCGCACGGTGCAGTCTCTCGTATTCACAGGCACGCGGCATATCCTCCGGGGACGGCATATTTGACGGTACTGTTATTGCACGGCTTGCATAAGTAAGCCTGTCTACCTGGCGGTAAAGCACCTTGTCATATATCTGAAGCACTCCGCCTGTGATCACCCTTGCCATGAATCTTGCATGTCCGTAGCCTCTGTCCACATCGTCAAAATCATGAACCAGGTCATTGCCGTATCCTCCTGTCGGATGTACATTAACATGGTTTACATCACCCTGCGCACCGTTTACCACGATTGCCCTTGTGCCGGGAAGTGACAGTTCAAGCTGTCTTCTTGTCATGCCCGGCCAGTCTGCCGAGATCCTGCTGCCTCCGACTACATCCGGATGATCCGCAAAGTTTACAAGGATCAGAGTATCAGCACCTTCCCTGTCAAGACGCATTACATATACATTGTCATCTATCTCTCCTATCGGTGCCACGATATCAGGATTATTCACACCCGGATTGGTCTGCACGCTGCCGTCCTTCATGCGGAACCTGCGAATAAAGGAAATGTTCGGTGCCTTTCCTATGCCCCAGCCCATCCTTGCCGGCCTGAGATCCTCCAATGCTGCTGCGGCGGCTTCCATGACCCTTGCGCCTACAAAACTTCTGTATACAGGAATACCGGGATGATCATTCCTGATACGGAGAGCACCTGATGTATGAGTATGAGTGAGAGTGATATATACTGCATCTGCCGCTATGCCCAGCTTCTCTTCCATAGCCTTCCTCCATTCGGTCATAAGCTCAGTATCATTGCCGCATACATCAAGGCTTATGATCAGGGCCTTCTCACCGTCACAGTCAAAGGCCAGTGCGCATACCTCCAGAGGGTCCAGTACTCCCTCTGCATATCTTTCTTTGTAGTATCCGTCAATGGGATGACCTAAAACAGGAGTGATATCAAATCTTGCATAACCTGCACTGAACATAACCGTTCCTCCATTCCACTTTTTTAATTTATCCGCAATATTTACTCGTTATTCCTTCATTTGTTACTGTATTTGTTTTCGTATTGGTTACAGTATTTGCTACCGTATTTGTTACCGTATTTGTTACCATATTTGTTTCTATATTTGTTTCTATATTTGCTTTCGTATCCGTTTCAGTGCTCAATCAGCTTGATAACCCGCCGCCGTGGATCACCAGTTTATCGTTACTGCCTCATTGGCTCTCATAAATACTTCCTTTGTACAGTCTTCTTTCCCGTAATTCCCTGCCGCATGGATAAGCACGCTGCGATCATTTGTCAGTTCATTTCATTACCTGGCGCATGCCTGCAATGGCACGCTTTGCATATATCTCTCTGCCGGTATACTTATACAGCTTTAACAAAAGGCAGGCCACCCATACCACCGTCTGGTTGCCCGACGGTGTACAGAAGCTCCGTGAATAATCAGCCTCCCCATAATAGCTGGTAGCGATTATGCCGGTACTCTTCCATCCGATGGAATTGTAGAAGGTACCTTCGGGTATGGGATGCGCATAGCCCATCTCCATACAGCCTGAAAGCTGCTGGGACTTTTCAGCCTTTGCCGAGGAAATCCTTTTGCAGCTCAGGACGGATATATTCCTCAAGACATTTCCCCCGTGCGATCCATTTGTATGATACATATGTAAATTCCGGAAGCGGACCTTCGGAAAAGTACTGGGACTTATATTCCGCCGCATAGTCCTCTTCTGCCATGGTCAGATTTGTATGGGTGATATGGCAACATTAATTCCTACGGGTGCGCAGGCTGCTATCAGCATTATCTGCTTTGCCATACTGTCAATGCACTCATACTGCTCTTTATTGATACCTTTCTTTTCTATACGATGCATTACAGCATCCCCTGTGACCTTGTCCACTCTATAACTTCATTCATCATGGACTCAAGCGAATACGAAGGCTCATAGCCGATGAGCTTCTTTGCCTTTGAAAGATCAAAGCTCATATGCTCCATGAAGAATGCAAAATCATTCGGAGAGATCTCAATGTCCTTTCTCGCGAGAAGCTCTTCTGCGGGAATGTTCCTGATATTGGCAGTACAGCCTAACAGCTTTGCAGTGGCTTCCACATATCTTCGCGCAGTTATGGCACGGACACCTGAAATGATAATGTCCTGCCCTTTGGATGTCTCGTGTTCAATGGCAAGCCTGAAGGCTCTGCCAAGATCCTTCACATGCACCATCTGCATAAGATTGGTTCCGCCGTTTGCAAGATAGATCGGAGAGCCGTCCTTTATCTCTCTGAGGAAGGTGGTGCGCCTGTCTCCAAGATTATCAATGGCATATGCTCCCGGTCCCATGATGATAGAAGGGTGCAGAATGGTCCCCGGAAAACCCTTTTCCATGCGTCTTAAAATGACTCTGTCTGCCTCGGCCTTCCTGAACCAGCCGTCTCCAAACTGCGCACAGGTGGTAATAGGATCTGTTTCATTTCCCGGTATGGCAGCAAGCGGCGCGAAAACGCCTGTGGAACTGCACTGAAGATAATGTCCTACTCTTCCTTCCACGCAGTCTGCAACGAATTCTGTATTCTCTGCGCTGTAATGACCTGAGATCACATCTATGATAACATCCTTCGCATATCTGCGAAGCTTTCTTCCCATGTCCTCAAGATCCTCACGGTCGCAGGTGACCATCTCTGTCCTGGATGCATCAAAGCCCTGTCTTGTTGTGCCTCTGGACATTACGGTAATGTCATATCCATGATCCAGAAGTTCATTTACTATGGTGCTTCCCACCCATCCGGTACCACTGAGTAATAATACATGCATGATCATTCTCCTTTAAAGAAAGTTTATCCGTATTCATTTCCTGCGGATCTCTGTTTATACCGGAGACCTCCCTTTGTTTGCGATCCCTGTTTATACTTCTCTGACAGCTTCATTATACAGGCAGATCCACGATCTTACAAAGCGGATGTCGTCTGCCAAAGATGTGAGCCTCCCGGCGCACCTATAGAAAAAACGCGTGCCGCAATTAAAGGCACGCATCTTTTTATCAGGCATTTCTTCCTGCCTCCATCTTCTTAAGGAACTCATCACCATAGCCATAATGCTCGACTACATAATCGAGGTCCTTATCGCCGCGGCCTGAAAGAGTCACCAGGATACTTCCTGTCCTTCCCTTTCTTGCTTCCTTCAT
>DCHJ01000114.1:0-7616 GCA_002314805.1 Lachnospiraceae bacterium UBA1755
ATATAGTCTGCCTGATGCACAAAGCGGTGTATCCTGCGCCCGCTGCCTGATGCAGCATTATCTGTGTCCTGACTGTCTGCCGCGTCACCACCCGCGGCATGACTGCCGCCTGCCGTGCCCCATGCATAGTGCTCCTTAAGCCACATTATTTTCGGGATGCCTTTGCCTCCGCCGCCTCTGACATCGTTGTACATAAGTGCATTGCATACCGGCTCGCCGTCTTCATCAATGGCCGCTATAGTCCCTGATGTTCCGTCTACGCAGATAGTATCTGCCTTCCTGACATCGATCTCCTGATCCATCTCTTCGAGGACTGCGCATACAGCGTCCCACCAGTCCCGGGGATCCTGCTCGCGCCAGCCCTCCGGAATCCTAGGTGCCAGATTGACATTCCTGTATTCTCTGCGGGCACCTGCAAGGAGCCTGCCGCATTCATCTGCCGCGAGCCCTCTTACGCCCTGAGTACCAACATCAATTCCTATAAATATCATGCTGCCTCCTACTCGTAGTGAATGATCATAGCCGTTTTGGGGTTACTGTTCAGTGGTTGGGGACTGAACAGTAACATTCTTTGCTTTTTCTGCAGGTCCGGCTATGTTGTCTGAGATGCTTCGGTTCGGTTTGTGCCCCCTGCCACACAGATAGTTTCAAAAGAGTCCCTGTCAAAGTCTTTTTTATCCGGTCTGAACCGGATGCAAAGCTGATATTATCTGATATTGTCTGCAGTTACCACCGCTTTACGTAAAACCACATCCGACTGCGTGTAGTTCATCTGATCTTATTGCCTGCAATGTAAATATGCTCAACATTCATGCCGCTGTCAACGAGTATGATATCCGCACGTTTTCCGGCTGCGATCTCGCCGCGATCATTAAATCCGATGGCTCTGGCAGGATTGGATGCCGCGAACTTAAATACCTCTGCTATACCGCAGCCTGAATGCTTCATCATGTTGCGGCAGGCCTGATCAAGCGTCAGCTTACTGCCGGCGATCTCTCCTGTGAAATCAAAGTTGATGTCAAAGCAGTCCTTATACTCCTCGGGTCTTGGACCTGCTGCGGCATATGCATCGGAAATAAGGATCACCCGGTCATCCCCCTTGACCTTGCGTACGAGCCTGATGAGATACGGGTCAACATGTACGCCCATATTATCAACTATAAGCTCTGCGTAGATATCATCATGCATAAGCACTACTTCATCCGGTCCTACACCTACGATCTCAACATCCGACCACTTATGTACCTTGCCCGTCGCATCTGAAAAATGGGTGCCTATCTTAAGCCCGTAGGGTATGATTGCTTCCACCTGCTCTGAGGATGCCTCGCTGTGCGCAACCGCAAATACCGCATCCGGAACTAATGTCTTGACATCATGCACATACTGCAGTATGTTATCACGTTCAGGCGCGACACAGTAGACTGCCGCAAAATCCTTTGCCGCCTCTATTACGGGCATATACTGCCCCGGGTCAACTGTCTTCCACGGATTGTTTTCCTTGTCGCAGCCGAACTTAGGATTGAGGAACGGTCCCTCCATATATACTCCGGCAATATTTATGCCGCCGGGTTTTTGGGACGCCTCCTTCATCTGATCGATGGCTGCGATATACTGCTCAGGCGTGAAGCTGAAATAAAGCGCAGGAAATACAGATGTGGTGCCATGCATGAGATGATGCTGCGCGCATGCAATGGGATCCTCGGTAAAGAACTGCACGTCTGAAGCGTGGGTGTGAATATCAACGAGTCCCGGTCCCAGGTAGAGTCCCCGGCCGTCAATGATCTCGATTTCTTCCGCTGCACCCTCTGAAGCGAGCATTCTGCTGATGGTATCATAATCATCCCGTGTGCCGACTGCGCTTATGACCCCGCCGCTTACAGCAACTATCCCGTCTTCAATGATCCCATAGGTCTGTGCAACCTTCACATTAGTAAAAATCTTCTTATTCATTTCTGTCCTGCTCTCCTTTCCATCCCAGAGGGTGGTATTCTGTCATGTCATTTATCAGCTTTTGGAAATCTGCCGTGAATTTTCCGATATCTCCCCTGATCGCATTGCTCATTGCCACTGAGGTCGCCCGCAAATTGATATGCTTTCCGCTGCGGTAATTATCCAGTACTGTCTCATATCTTTCTTCTGCTTTTTTTACTGCATCCTTCCATGAGAAATACAGATTGTCTGAAGCATTTTCTCCTATACGTCTCATGGCTGCTCTGTCCTTCATGATGCCTGTCAGGCAAGCTGCCATTGCTTCGGCATTTTCTTCAATAAGGAGTCCGTCGGTTCCGTCAGTAACTCCTTCGGCTGCACAGCTTCCGGCTATGAGGACTGATCCCAGAGAGCAGGCTGCTGCCTCTCTGACCACAAGACCATTGGTATCAAAGGTTGACGGGAATAAAAACAGATCCGCCCTGGTATACCACGCGATCAGTGTCCGCCTGTCGCAGATTGGTCCGGTAAAAAACACCCTGTCAGCGAGGCCCGTCTCCTGCGTGCATTCCCTTACTGCCTTCTCATCTCCGCCTCCTCCGATAAGGACCATGCGGAAATCCATGCCCCGGGACTTAAGCATGGCAAGAGCATCAAGTATGATATGCAGGCCCTTATACCACATAAGTCTTCCGACAAAAAGAAATACCGGTACGTCTTCAGGCAGGTCATAGTCCTTTGTCGCCTCACGTACCTCATCATCTGAGGCACGGCCTCTGGCTACATCCACGCCATTTTCCATGACAACATAATCACCCTGATATCCAAGGCTCCTGATACTTTCTCCTGCGCCTCTGCTTACTACCCATAATTCATCACAGCCGCTCAGATTATGCACCAGCAGCCTGACTGCCATATCCTTGACCAGACCGGATCTTACGACATTGGCGATATCAACATCATATTTTGTATGATATGTGAGTATCATGGGTACATCCAGCAGCTCCTTAAGTTCCCTTGCAAACACACAGGAGGCAATGGGACAGTGGCAATGAAGCAGATCAATATTCCTTTTCCTTACCTGATGCACTGTCGGGATATAAAACGGATTTCCGGCCATATAGCCCACGAGATCCCTCATATCGATACTTGGGTATCTTATCACCGGATACGGAAAACCGCTGTCATCGGCTCCGGGATATTCCGGAGTGACCACACTGACTTCACGTCCCTGTTCATGCATCACGTTTGCATAATTGACTACTGTATTGGCAACCCCGTCTATGATCGGCGGAAAGCTGTCATTGAGCAAACATACTTCTCTCATTTTTACTGCTCCTCTGTCAGGCGATCCTGTCTGTCATACGTATGTGAGCTACTCGGCAATTGAATTGCCGAGTATTCCCACTTTTTATCCTAAACACGCCAAAATGACGCAACAACCGATACCGGCCGCCTCCTCAGACCGTGCCATAAAGGTTCCGTCTCTGCCGTAACGTACATGCGGCATCAGCAGAAGTATACCAACTGCTGCAAGCAGACCCCACGGTAACCGGTGTACTGAATTCAGATTTCAGCACACATCTGACCTGTCATCGTACCCTGGCGAGATAATTGCTTCCCTCATATATATAATCACCAAGCAGTCCCCTTGCATCCATCTCGGCAAGCATGCCCCTGCGCCACGAGCATTCGTCGCGGTTAATATATTCACCGTCAACGTAGATATAATCGATCCCTGCAAAATGCAGATACTCCACAAACTCATCAGTGCTGTTTTCCAGCTGCGGATTGCCCCACGGGTTTGCCACATCCGAATATGACTCAGTCACGCAGTTAAACTGCAGGCATGCCGGATGCTCTCCCATCGCGAGCACTCTTGCCTCAGGCTCGGCGGCAAGCTTATCGTATATAGTTGTCCCGGCTGCCACAGCTTCGGGCGCTGCCTGAGCTGTCAGCATCACACGGCTGTCATTTTCATTGTCATAGTAAAGCCTGTCAAATGCGATCGGCGTGAAGCCTCCTGCCGATGCCCAGTTGGTGATCAATATGATAAAAAACTGACATGCGAGCATTGCTGCTGCAGCTATCACAATTGATACCGGAACTTTTTCTTCCGGTATGAAGCTGCGGCCCCGGGTACCCGGCTCATCCGGTTCAGCTGTGCCTCCATGCGCTCCGGTCCTTTTTCCGGTTTCTCCGGCTGCAGCGGCGGTTCTCTCCGCGCATCGGGTAACGGCTTCATATGAAAGCCACATAGCCGCGACCGGCATGATCGAATACAGAGTCATGTAATAGTTGCCGTCCACCTGTGAGAGCATTGCAAGCGTCACTCCACACAGGACAGAAAACGGAATAAAGAGCATTGCAGCCGCACCGGCCATCCTGTTTTTTGTCCGCGGCTGTGGCGGGATCGCTATGAGCACGGCTATGCATATGATAATAACAACGGCAAGGACCAGCATAATGCTTCCGCACCATGCTATGGAAACATGGAACATGTCATCCCCTTCAGGTGAAAGCATCATCCGTACTGCTCTCTTGCCTACAAGTCTGATCACAGAATCACCCTTAAATCTTGTCGGAATGCGTGAGGATGCAAACGGATACTTAAGTTCAAAGCCCAGAGCTGTCAGCAGTCCTGTAAAGACCGATGCGAAGGGCAGTCCCGTAAGAATGAAAGTCCTGCCCCAGACAAAGCAAAGTGATATGAAGGCCGCTGCTGCTGAGATAACAGCCCGGACACTCCTATCACGTGACCCGGTCTTACTCATGCAGGCACCGCAGTCCGCGCCGCACCCGCCTGCGTCCCGGGACTTCTTCCTGACGACCACATCCACTATCCACCATATGAGCATCATCCCTGCAAGCGCACTTGAGAAGATGAGTGCTGTAGGTTTCATGGTAAGCGACAGCAGATAGGCTGCCAGTATCTCAAAAAACAGTCTGAGCCTTAAGTCTCTGTCCTCTGCTCTGACGAATGCAAAGAATCGTTCTGTCATGATAAGCTGCAGCAGCCACGTTGCCATATCCGGCTTTGCAGCCAGACACATATTCACGATACCGGGGATAACTGCAGTAATGATGACTGCAATGCCTGCAAAAAGCTCTGCTCTGTCATAATCCGTACGGATGCGCAAAACCGACCGGTCAGCCCTGTGCAGGCATCTCCGGGGCATCAATCCATCTCCACTGTATACACCGCAACGGGAATTCATCCCTGCTGCTGCGTCAGAACCGTCATCATTAATGCAGAGTGTCTTTACTATCCGCCACGTCATGTGCAGACCGACCAAAAACATGCATGTATTGAAGACAGGGAGATACGCAAATGACTTGAATGCATTAAGAGGCAGCGTAAGTATCTCATATCCCTTGGAGTATACATATACCATCCCTGCCAACCCCAGATTTTCAAATATGCTTCCTCCGGGTGCCAGTACATATTCACTGCGCAGACCGTACCATAGTGAGTCAAAGTCTCTGACTGCCACGGAGGCTCTTCCTGTCTGTACCATTGCCACAAGAAGCACTATGGCATTAATAATCAGCTGCCACCTGGATGTCTCCTCCGGCAGACAAAATATATGTATCGCCTTAGCATTGTCTGCAGCCTGTCTTCCTGTGCAGAAGCAGCATACTTTTTCCTTCTTATACAGTGTCCTGAATACTGTATACAGCACAGCCATCACCAGTACTGCGATCCCCAGATTAAGCGGAGTGCCAAGATTCATCAGTGAAAGGAGGCTTTCGGCAATTATCACTGCGGCGATGCCTGTCACGATATTTCCGATATGCATCACTGCGAGAAAATAGATTCCTGCCACAGCCGCCGGAAGAAGCATGCTGTGAATATAGCAAAAGACCAGCAGCAGTGCTGCAAAGAGCATCAGCCGGGCTTTCCTCTTTCTGACCAGAAAGCTTATCGCTGCGATAATTGCCGCAATGATCAGGACCTCGATCATCATCTGCTGATTGGCAGACTCATTGCAGGTGCAATACAAATAATCCCCCCAGTCAAAGAGAGTAGCTGCGGGTATCAGTATGGCAGCTGCCACGGTGATACATATGATGATTTGAATAAGTCTTTTAGACGTCATGACTTCAGGTTCCCTGATGCTATTGATGCAAATTCCGGAAATACCATAAAGAATACTATTATAGCAAGATATAAAACTGCAAAAATGATGAACCAGGGCGATGTCAGGATGCTGCGCGTCACACCCGCAGGTCCGTGATTGTCCTTATCTTCAAACCATGCTTTGACCTCGTCCCGGCGCTTTATTATCTGAATGACCGCGTAGACTGCAAACAAAGCATAGATCAGATAAAAACCAGCTGTCACCAGATCCGATATTTCTGCCGGGACCAGCTCGCTTACAATGCCGAGACTGTTATTAATGATATGTATCAGCAATGCCCACCAGATCGAGTACTCGGAGAAAACAAAGCCAAGCACAAGTCCTCCTATAAAGCCGATGACTAACTGTATCAGATTGCCGTGCATCAGTCCGAAGGCTGCTGAAGCAAGCACTATAGATGGTATCCTGCCCAGATTCCTCCCGCTGCCGATCGCAAATCCGCGGAACATCATTTCTTCGACAAACGGTCCCAGAAGTGCGGCATAAACTGCCAGTGAAAGTGTCATCTCTCCAAGCTCCAATGATGTGCCTTCAATACCCATTGAGTCGGTAATAATTCCGACAGCAAGTGTGATTATCTGTGATATACCGAAAACTCCGAGGACAGTTGCAAAATCCTTTCCGGTCATCCTCTTTCTGCTTTTTAAAAACGGTCTCGCAGGCCATCTCCTGAAGGTGCAGAGATATACCAGTGCAGTACCTGACACTGTAGTGATCATTGTAAGAGTGTATACATCAACGCCCTCAAAAATCAAGTCAAGAAGCCCTGCTGCGACATAAGTAAAAAGATTGTACAGCAGCAGCCAAAAGAAAATATGATTTACAGACCGGCGCAGCGCCTTGACCGAAGGTGCTGTTACGGCTGAAGCCTCACTCACACTCTCCCCCGCCGGCGTATCCGCTGTATATGTATAAGCAATACCGGACTCATCTGCTGTTTTCAAAGCAGCAATACCGGCCCCGTCTGCTGCTTCCGAAACAGCAATGCCGGACTCATCTGTTGTACACGCAGCAGAAATACCGGATTCGGCTATTGTATCCGCAGTAGCCGTATCAGATTTATCTGCTGTATTCTCAACCGGAATAACGTATCCTCCGTTTGTATCCGCAGCAGCGGTACCGGATTCATCAGGTCGAATATTCTCAGTGTTTCCTGTTTTTACTGTCTTGTCCAAGTTCTCTTCCATAGCTTCCTCTCATCAGTATTTCTCATATCAAAACAAAGCATCCACCCGTCGGTCTGAGCTGATGTCAACTGAATGAACTCAGGTTATTATAGCATAACCATGGAAAAATTCACATGAGTGCCCGTATGAATGGACACGAAAAAAGAACAGCCGTTGCTGTTCCTTTCAAATAAAGAGGCGACAACCGGATTTGAACCGGTGATCAAGGTGTTGCAGACCTACGCCTTACCGCTTGGCTATGTCGCCGTTATTTCCTTTCGGAAATATCCGTGAGGTATACCTCCCTCACAATGGAGGATCGGGGACTCGAACCCAGGACCGACCGGTTATGAGCCGGTTGCTCTAACCAACTGAGCTA
>DCHJ01000114.1:7659-9037 GCA_002314805.1 Lachnospiraceae bacterium UBA1755
CGTGTTACCGCCGTGAAAGGGCGATGTCTTAACCGCTTGACCATGGCGCCAAGTTTATTCCGCCCTAACAACAGAGCCTACTCATATTACCACCCAAGCAGCCTGTTTGTCAAGGCTAAAATTACAATACCGACTGCAAGTCCGGCGATGGCTCCGAGTATCTGATTCAGACCGTGTGCAACAGGTATTTTGACCGGCCAGATATGTATCAGACCGCGATGATGTCCGAGGAGCATCATCACGATCAGAAATACCCCCTTCAGTACGAGAACCTTATTGCTGCGTGCCAGAAATAACAATTCCTTAAAGATATTAAGTGCTTCTTCTTTACTCATCAGCCAACAAAATTCTCCTCACGGAGAATGAGCTTGTCATCCTTGTCATACTTTGCTTTGAAAAGCGATCCAAGGCTCTTCTTCTCTGCCTTATCTGCAGCTTCCTCGATGAGGGCAACTGCAGTTTCTCTTGTGAGTCTGGTTCCCTCCTCCTCCATAAGCTCTATCCTCTCATACAGCGCAAGCTTGGATTTTCCGGAGATGGAACAGTCGATGCTCTCCGCGTATTCCTGAGCATAATTTGCAAATTCATCAATGTCCATTTCCTCGTCCATCCTGCCCTGTGCCGCACGTTCTGACGGTGTGTCCGTCATGCCGCCCGCCGGTGTCCTGATCGGTTCCGGAGCCGCAGTCTGCTCTTCTTCATAGTAGTCATCCTGATATGCGGGTGCGTATGCCGCAGTCTTCACCTGCTCAGGCACTGCTTCTGTCACCGGTACTTCCTCTTCCGGCTCCTGTACGAGCGTATCCTCTTCCTTGTCAACGTGAAACAGCTGAAGCAGTTCAGGATATGCACTGAGTATCTTCCGTATCTGCATCGGATTATCAATGAACACTATCACTCTTTCGGTCGGTTCTGTCTTTATTAGCTCCATGATCTCCTCAATGGTCGAGTACGCAAGATCTCCTGCCTGCTCCACAACAAGATCCTTGCCTGCCAGCTTCGCCCTTGATGCGAGTACGCCAAGCGTATTGAGTTTTCCGGCCTTGATCTTTGCCACCTGATTATGTGAGCCTGTATGCTCATGCATCAGCTTGAGAAGACGTACTGCTGCATTGACTCCATCTTCTTCCTTCCTTCTCTCTACAATAAAGTTAACTGTATAGATCGTCATCTCTTCGTCTTCCTCTCCCTGGGCTTCTGTGTATCCGTTTACTTCTGCTGCTTCTTCCTGCAGGCTCCCTGCCGCCGCTGCAGTCACGGCTGACGCTGCTCTGTCTGGTACTTCATCCGGCCATACTTCCGGTTCCTGTCTCGTGAATATCGACCCTGCCTCCGTTCCGAGTGCCGCAGTCACGGCTGACGCTGCTCTGTCCGGTAT
>DCHJ01000114.1:9106-11272 GCA_002314805.1 Lachnospiraceae bacterium UBA1755
GGTATTTCATCCGGCCATACTTCCGATTCCTGTCTCGTGAGTATCGACCCTGCTTCCGCTGCTCCGGCTGCTGCTGTACCCGCTGCCGCAGCTGCTGCGGCCTCTCCCGGCATGGCTCTGTCAGGAATTTCTTCATGCCTTGCTGACGGCTCCCGCTCCGTGAATACGGAGCCTGATCTATGCGGATGTACCGGTTTTTCAGCCCGCGCCGCCTTGGCGATACTGATCAGGTTTTCATCAATTTTTATCTCATCCTCTTCCCCTACATACACACCCGCAGCTGCGGCTGTAATTCCTGCCGCCGTTCCGCCGGCAAACGCGCTTCCAAGGATCGCTGATAGATCTGCCTTTACTATCTCATCTGCCTCTTCCTGAGGATCCTGATCCATACTGCCGGATGATGCCGTCCCTAAGACTGCATGCGACTGTTCAGCCGGTCTGACGGCTCGCTCAGCCGAAGTATCACCGGGCTGTCCTGTCTGTTCCTTCTCAGGTCCTGCTTCCTGCCGCGTATTATACCCGGGCTCATATCCTCTGCCTGTTACTGCCGCCGGAGCGGTGTATATCTCACCGGTATCTTCTGACACCATGTTGTCCTGATCATAGTTCTCCGGTTTTTCCACTGCCTCAGCATCTGCATCCGGGTCGTATTTGTCCGGATTCTCTTCCATATCCTTGAGGCGGGCCTCATACTTGTCACGGTTATCAATGAGATTCTGCTGATATTCGTTGAGCGGACGGCCCTCCCGGTTGAGTTTGAGATCCATGGCTTTATCCACGTACTTGCCTATACCGAACATGAGCATCACACGGTCACACATAGTCACGCAATCCTCACTGCGGCCTGCCTTGTGATAGAGCTCTGCAAGCTCGTACATCCATCTCTCATCAAGCTCCTCCCTGTTATACTGCTCGAGTGAGCTGATAAGCTGATCCGCCGGTGCTCCCTTGGCTTTCAGGATCAGGTAACGCAGGATATGCTGACGTGAATCATCGGGGGCAAGGTCATAGAACTCTCTGTAGTATGCTTCTGCCTCGGGGATATTGTCCTCGTTGAGTGCAAGCATCGTCAGCTTGTATAAAAGCCTTTTTCCTATGGGGGCCTTCTCGTAAGCCAGGAGAAGTATCTCTTTTGCTTCGGCATAATCCCGGTTCTTTTCATAGATCTCGGACACCAAAGTAAGCAGACTCACACTGCTGACCCTCCTCCAGTCGATCTCATCCGCTGTCTTCATTGCACCGGAATAATCTCCGACCTTCGCCATTTTTTTGATCTGTTCAACCTTAATGTTAAATTCGTATTTGTCCATTAAAGTTCTGTCCTTCCCTCAAGTGCTCTTAATAATGTTACTTCATCTATGTTTTCCAGGTCGCCTCCCACCGGGACTCCGCTGGCTATACGGCTGACCCTGATGCCTGTGGGCTTGACCAGCTTGGCGATATACATTGCGGTCGTCTCGCCCTCAAGACTTGCATTGGTTGCGATGATCACCTCATCCACATCCTTCTGCAGCCGCACGATAAGCTCTTTGATCTTAATGTCTGACGGTCCTATGCCCAGCATCGGCGATATTGCCCCGTGTAGTACGTGGTATACGCCGTCAAATTTCCCTGTCTTCTCATATGCTGCCAGATCTCTGGTATTCTCCACCACCATGATGACCCTGTGGTTGCGCTTTGCGCTCCTGCAGATGGGACAGAGCTCCTCATCCGTAAGTGTGAAGCATTCCCTGCAGTAATGTACGTTGTGCTTAGCGCTCTTTATGGATTCTGCCAGTGCCTCGACCTGTTCATCATTCATGCTGATGATATGAAAGGCCAGCCGCTGCGCACTCTTGGCTCCTATACCGGGCAGCGATGCCAGAGCTTCTATTAATTTGTTGATATGACTGCTGTAATAATCCATTGTCCAAATAATGCCGTAAGCATCTGACAGTACTCATCCGCCGGCAAATACTGTTTATGATTCCGCAAACATATATGGTTTATGTCACGGCATATACTGCCGCTTATACCATAAGCCTTCACTGCTTGTTCGAAGGTATCCTCTGTCTGTCATGTGATATGCACTCGCAGCTTGTTAGGAGGTATACACCGCTATAGTTCCCCAGACATATGCCGTTTTTCCGCGGCATATACTGCTTATACCGTGAGCCTTCGCTGCTT
>DCHJ01000114.1:11414-20188 GCA_002314805.1 Lachnospiraceae bacterium UBA1755
GACTACATCAGACCCCCGAGACCGCCCATTGTACCCATCATCCTTGAGCTTTCTTCATCTACCTTGCGCAGTGCCTCATTGACTGCGGCAAGGATCATATCCTGAAGCATCTCTACATCATCCGGATCAACTGCATCCTTTGCGATCTCAATGCTCTTGAATTCCTTCTTTCCGGTCACAACCACGTTAACGGCACCGCCGCCTGCAGTTGCCGTGAATTCCTTTGTCTCAAGCTCTGCTGCCTGTGCCTGCATCTGAGCCTGCATCTTCTGTGCCTGCTTCATAAGATTGCCCATGTTCTGTGGCATTCCGCCCATGTATCCGCCGTGTCTTCCCATATCTGCTCCTTGTTCTGTTATTAATTACACTGCCTGTCGTGTATTGACCGAATGATGCTGCTGTCCGGTCTGACGCCCGTACACCGTATGCGGCTGATGTCCGGAGCTTCACCCGGTCTGCTGTTTAACTCTCGATTTCTATATCCATATTTATGAGCTTTCCGAGTTCTTCCTCTGTCACATAGGATGTCGGAATATCGGCATTGCCTTTCAGCCTGGCGGTGAATGTAAAATCTTTGCCATATTTCTTCTTTGCAAGACCGGTCATCTCCTTTACCGCGCTTTCTCTGTGCGGCGAATTGAAATGATCTGCTCTGTCAAAGACTATGATCAGGCTGTCTCCGTCATTTGTTTCAATGCCCGTATCTTTTAGAAATACCCGGTTTGCACCGGTCAGCTCTGCCACCAGACCATTCCATGCCGCTTTCAGCTCCATCAGATCATCATATTGAGCCTTATGCAGTCTCACTGTGCGCAGCCCGGCCGCGCCCCCTGTCGGGCTGCCCGGGTCATTGCCCGCTGCCGTCCCCGCTGTCTGTCCTCCTGCGCTGCCGTCCGGATCATTGCGGTTTAGCAATCCATTGCCTGTGCCGGTTACGCCGTCCGTTCCTGCACCATAAGCTCCGGTGAGATCAGCTGCGGCCATGCCTCCCTGACCAGCCGGTATATAGGAGATGCGCTCCCGCAATTCATTATTCACTATATTCTCAAGTCTTGAGATACGCTCAAGCAAGGCATCTGTATCAGGCTCCTGCTGCGGAGTCATAAGACGGATCACCGCCAGTTCAAGCAGCACGCGTTTCTGAGATGAATAGCGCATCCTGCCCACCAGTTCAGCAATGACCCTGATATAACGCATGAGAGTTTCTCTTGTAGCAGCTGCCGCACAGATCTTCATGGAATCAATGTTCTCCCGGGAAGCATCGATGATGCCTGCCGGATCCTCTGCGGTCCTGATGACCAGCAGATTGCGCATGAACCAGAGAAAATCCGTGGCGAACTGTGACAGCTCCTTTCCTTCATCAACCGCAGCTTCAATGATCCTGAGCGCTGCCGGGGCCGACGCCTGATTAATGGCAGTGAAAAGCTGAGCAAAGGTTGCTGTGTCTGCCGCACCCAGTATCTCCAGGACAAGGTCATATGTGAGTTCCTCTCCCGGATGGAATGCGATGCATTCGTCCAGAAGGCTCAGTGCATCTCGCATGGCACCGTCTGCAGATTTTGCAATATATGCAATGGCACGGTCATCTATCCTGATACCTTCTGCATCTGCCAGTTCTCTGATACGCTCCGAGATCGTAGCCGCGCTGATACGCTTGAAATCATAACGCTGACACCGCGAAAGGACGGTCACAGGTATCTTGTGGACCTCTGTGGTCGCCAGAATGAATATCACGTACTCCGGCGGTTCTTCCAGTGTCTTGAGGAGAGCATTGAATGCTCCTCCGGAAAGCATATGTGCCTCGTCTATGATAAAGACCTTGTATCGTCCGACTGTCGGCGGGTACTGTACCTGCTCGCGTATATCGCGGATGTTGTCAACTCCGTTATTTGATGCGGCATCTATCTCCATGACATTCATGGAAGCATCGTTAATGATGTCAATACAGACCGGACACTCATTGCAGGGCACGGTTAAAGCTCCTCCAGTCTGAATCGGAGCGGCTGCAGCTTTGCTATCCTCCGCTGCTTCCGGACCGGTCATCCCTTCCGGCATTGCTGCATCTGTCAGAAAACCGGCATTCTCACAGTTGACCGCACGGGCAAATATTTTGGCAACGCTGGTCTTGCCTGTGCCCCGTGTACCACAAAAGAGGTAGGCGTGTCCAATTCGACCGGATGCTACCTGATTTTTAAGCGTGGTTATTATGGCATCCTGACCTCTGACCTCATCAAAAGTTTTCGGACGCCATTTTCTGTATAGTGCTTGATATGACATACCTGTATTCTATCATACTTTCCTACTCGGTCCAACATTCCGAACGGAAAATAATACCAATATGATACTGATAATAAGCTGCACTGCGGTTCCGACAGCAAACCATGCCTGAGCAGACAGAGTAATAACCGTATTGTACCGTGCCGCCAGCTGTTCCATTGCATTTTTCTCTCCCATTGTGTCGCTGATGACCGCATAGAAGGTGGAGGCCGGATTTGCCAGCATCAGATAATGTGTATAGCCTGCGCTCCCTGTAAGATTGAAGGTCAGATGGCAGAGCCCTGCGGTGCCTCCGACCAGTATCACCACCGCCGCATAGGAAATTGCAGTCGCAAAGCTGCTCCGCCTGCAGAAGGATGATGCCCAGACACCGATGCTCGCAGTAATTATTGCGGCTGTCACGAAGGAGACCAGGATAAGAGCAAGGCTCGACAACGTAACCCCGCCGTATACAAACACCAGCGAAAGGATAGGCAGTGAGGACACCAGGATGATCAGTACATTTGAAAGTCCCGAAAGGAGCTTTCCTGTTACGATCTTTACAGGCGTAAGTCTTGTGGTCAGCATGATATCAAGAGTGCGCCGTTCCCTTTCTCCACTGATACTGCCTGCCGTAAGTGCCGGCATCACAAAAAGTATCAGTACAAATTCGATTATCGCCACATATATGAAGATCCCGATGAATACAGAATAATCCATCTGTGCATTATCTCTGGCAATATTGATGGCAGCTGCCATATTTGTCAGAGCGAAGGCTGCCAGAATGAAATTGAAGACAGCAAGAATAAGCGGAGTCTTGATGCTCCGTGAGCTTACCTTCATCTCTCTTGTAAATACCGGATTCCTGATCATTATTCTTCCTTATTCCCGATATGCACGGCCGATTCAGACCTTGTGACTGACGCGGACCGATCTCCTCAGACGTCGTCCCGCGCGCTGCGGAAATCCTCTTCCATGATTATTTTCTCTTCGGTATGATCCGTGATCTGCATGAAGTAGGTCTCAAGGCTGCCGGGTTCGCGGACAAACTCCCTGACCGGGATATCCGCCGAGATCAGCTGCTCAAGCAATGCCGCCTCATCCTCTCTGGAGCCCTCAAAATTGAGCAGAAACTGCCTGCCACTTACCGAGATCGTCTTTACTCCCGGATTGCGCTTCATTATCATCATAGCATCCCGCACCCCGTCCATCACCGTGATCCGGATCGGATTGGAGCTTTCGATCCTCGCCATGATATCCTCCATCGCGCCGCTCAGCAGCATCTTACCGCCTTCCATAATACCGATATCTGTGCACATCTGGCTCAGTTCAGACAGGATATGCGAACTGACAAGCAGAGTCTTACCTGCATCGTGCAGCTCCCTCATCATCTCCTTGAATTCAAATCTGGTCCTGGGATCCAGTCCGCTGGTCGGCTCATCCATAATGAGAAGCTGCGGGTCATGGATCAGTGCCCTTGCCAGACACAGCCTCTGCTGCATACCCCTTGACAGTGAGTCCACGTGATATTCAAGCTTATCCTCAAGCCCCACCTGTCCAAGGAGATTCTCACAGCGCTTTCTTCCCGAAAGTCCTTCTATGCCGTATGCCGCCGCAAAAAATTCCATATATTCCCAGACTGTGAGGTTATCATAGATCCCCAGACTGTCCGGCACATAGCCTATAAGCTCCTGTACCTTTTCCCTGGAATTGCGGGTGCTCATGCCTGCTATCCTGACCTCTCCGCTGTCCGGAACGAGCAGTCCCGCAATGATCTTTATCGCCGTAGTCTTACCGGCTCCGTTGGGTCCGACCAGCCCGAACAGGCTGCCTTCCTCAAGGTGCAGCTCAAACCCATTAAGCGCGTGGGTCTTTCCATATGTCTTTTTAATATCAATTAAATCAAGCATCTTTCATCAATGTCCATCTTTATCATGTACCTGATCCGGATTATTCATGAGCATCTGCCTCTGTCCCGACCACGCATACCATCGGCAGTGCCACCTTCTCACCGACCGGGGCATCTCCCTCATATGAGTATCTTGCAGTTATGGTATTGGACGGTGACAGATATTGTGAGAGACTGTCCATATCATAGACTGTCTTATCTGTATCAAGCTTATCGTAGGCACCTGTCGAATAGTTGTAGAGAGACACCGAACCCGTAAACAATCTGCTGAAGGAAGCAGGATCCGCCCATTCAAATATGACATTCAAAAGCTGCATATCCCCGCCCAGGTGGTACTCAAGGACACAGGGCGCTCCCACTGTCATAGTATTGAGACGGTAATCATAATCTCCGCTTATTACTGCCGGTCCCTTGACGAGAACTGACTGGTAAAGCCTGTCGTCACTGTAATTGTATGTATACAGTGTACTGCTGACCATCGTGAGTCCTCTGCCGTTGATATCAGCATTTCTGACCATTTCATCCGCCGCTGCCCTGTCCTCATTCTTAAAGCCAATGACACGGACATCTGTGCTGTAACCGTTGACGTACATATCCCTGTAGAATGCTATGACGCCTGCCTTTTCTTCGTCCTCTGACAGGAGCCCTGCCACTTCTCTGCCTGATGAGAGAGGTACATTTACAACCTTGAGATCATCCAGTCTGACT
Organism: Lachnospiraceae bacterium UBA1755; assembly: GCA_002314805.1. Lineage (GTDB taxonomy): Bacteria > Bacillota > Clostridia > Lachnospirales > Lachnospiraceae > Darwinimomas. Next base: position 16,288 of record DCHJ01000114.1, read on the forward strand.
GTCTGCCCCCTCGGGATATCCCCAAGCTTTACCACCTTGCCGAAGAAGATCATGGCCGCATCCGTAACATCATAATCAAAGTTATTGGATATCTCGCCTTTCAGTTCATTGCCGTATATATTCACCTCTCCTGAAAAGCCGGCTCCGCTCTCATTGTCAGCAGCTTTTTCCATTGAGAAATACTGCGGGTTGAACGCACCGACCTCACCGACGGTGATATTTACTCCTCCGACTGCCCTCGCTATAAGTGTGCTCACATCAATCGGATCGGACCAGTCTTCGGCTGTCCGTATTACTGCTGTATTCTTTCTGACCGGATAAACAGTATACTCAGGACTCACACTTACTGAGTATTTCTTATTATAAGGGTTACGCAGGTTCAGGAAGGTCGTCTCCGCAACCGTATCCTCGTCTGCCTCGATTATCGTTGAAAAGTTGTAGAAGGTATTGTCAAACCGCGTGCGGCTCCCCACAAGATAGATGATAATTGTAAAGAAAACCGAAAGTATCACCACGCCGACACGGTACAGTGCACTGAAGCTTCTCTGTTTAAGGAAAAGATACAGCACCGGTCCTGCCAGCAGTATGAATGCAGCTATGCTCAGCGCATATATACCTATCGGAGGTATACGACTAAGGTCCCCCGTACTGACAAGTGCGGAAATACTGTCATAACGCGTATTGTCACTGCCGTATACTTCGCCTGCAAGATAATCCATGCGGTCCTCTCCCAGGCAGGCTGAGAGCACATCAACCGGATAGGTCTTATGCCTGGATGCATAATCCGCAGTATCCGCAAAATCATAGGCCGAGACAACAATAAGCCCGTTTTCTTTATTGGATGCGATAAGCAATGGCAGGCCGTTATCCTGCGCCACCACATTGCCGCCGTGCATGTCCACTTCTGCGCAGTGGATCTCCACATATTCCGAATCAGGTCTGCCCATATCCGGTCCCGTGGAGAAATTTACGTCGCATATCTCCGGCATCTCATACATATCATCAAGGAGCTCCGGAGCATACCGTCCCAGTGTATCGTCTATCCTTGCTCCTGTGCCAAGCACCAGCACGCCTCCGCTGCTTACCCATTCCATGAGGGCATGGGACTGAGCCTCATCCAGATTCCTTATCTTATAATTGCTGATGATGATCACATCCAGCATATCAAGCCCCCTTGACTGTCGCGGGAAGGAATCAGCATCCAAAGTGAAGGCCCTTGATCTGAGCAGTCCGTAATGCAGCGATACATCATTGAAATAGCTCAGCCTCTCCGGTGTATCCGAAAGCACCCCTACAAAAAGCTGTGCATTGTTGGCATCGATACCAAGGTTTATATCCCTGTCTATAAAAGTATTGCCATCATTGTCATTGAGCTTAAGATGCAGACTGGTCGCACTTATCCCCAGCGGGATATAGTAAGTCACCTTCATGCTCTGATCTCTGGCAAGGATTATCTCATTTCTGTATTCACTGATCCTGTCATCGGATTCGCGGCTGTATATGCTGATGCTGCCGTCAAAATCCACTATACCGGTATTGGTGTATATGATATTGAGCGGCATGTATCTGCCGCCCTTTGCATTGTTCTCAAAACCGTAGCTTAGCTCGATTGAAACCGGAGATATGACATCGACTGTCGCAGTTTCATCCGTTGCTTCCGCAATCAGTCTACCGGCATGCGCACCCGCAGTCACCGATGAGTTCCCGCTGCTCATTCCCCTGGCTGCCATATATGAGGAAACAGATGTTATCCCTGTCAGAATACTGCTCTCCGTCTCCTCCAAAGCTTCAGCGATCAGTCTCTCAACATGCGCACCCGCAGTCCCCAATGAATTGCCTCTGCTCATTCCCCAGGCTGCCATATATGAGGAGACGGATGTTCCTGCATATGAAAAAAAAGGCAGCAGCAGGACTATTGCCGGGATCAGCACCAGAGTTATGAGTTTTTTCTTAAATATCCGTACTTTCAAAATGCTCTCTGTTTTCATCAAAATTGACCTTGAGTCTTACGATGAATCTTGTGCCTCTGAGGTCACTTTCCACGTGTATCTGTCCGTCGTGCATATCAACTATGCTCTTTGCGATGGCAAGGCCCAGGCCCGTGCCACCGGTATTCTTGTTCCTTGACTGTTCTACTCTGTAGAACTTTTCAAAAAGATGCGGCAGCTCCTCCTCCGGTATCACTTTGCCATAATTGATCACTGCAATATCCACAGTCTGCTGCGAAGCATGGATCTTTACATCTATACGTTTGCCGTCGCTGCCGTATTTGATAGCATTGTTGATAAGGTTGTCGAACAGTCTTGCGATCAGTGTACCGTCGGCACTGATCACGGCAGAATTCACGTTGCTGGTAAGCTCGTACTTCAGGCCTTTCTCCATAAATCCGGGATAAAACTCGTCCATCATCTGACTGAGTAGCTTGACGATATCGATTCTCTCAACCTTCATCGCGATCTTGCCATAGGTAAGCTTGGTGAAACCGAAAAGGTCCTCGATAAGCTTCTGCAGTTTTCTTGCTTTTGTATACGCGATGTCTGTGTACTGTCTGCGCTGTTCTTCCGGGATATCTGTCTTTAACGAGAGCAGCTCCAGATATCCTATAATGGATGTGAGCGGTGTGCGCAGATCATGGGCGATATTCGTGATGAGTTCATTTTTTGTACGCTCGCTCTCACGTTCCTTGTCCATCAGCTTTTTGATATCCCCGGCCATGTTGTTGATGTCAAGGGCGATCTCGGAAAATTCGTTGTCACCTTCTATATCAAGCCGTGTATCCAGCTTACCGGCCGCGATATCGCGGACCGCGTCGTTGATCTTAGTGATATAATCATAGCTCCTCCGCAGGAAAAGCCAGAAAATCACGGCAAACAGCACTATTCCCAATGACACAAAAAGCAGAATCTCCATTACGGAATTCTGCAATATTGTGCCGCTGAGCACCAGCACCAGGATGACTTCGATGACGAACGTGATCGCTGCGCTGTATATTATATTGGCGATTACTTTATTTTTCATAAAAATCTTTATTCCGCAGACTTGCTGCGGCACAGGCAGTGATAAAAGAACTGCTCTGCGTTTCAAACCCGCAATTCCTACTTCTCGATCTTGTATCCTACACCCCATACTGTGGTGATGATCTTGTCAGGGCGGCTGTCCTCGTCCATTTTTGCGCGGAGGCGGCGGATATGCACCATGACCGTGTTGTTGGCCTCGTATACCTTCTCGTTCCATACTCTCTCAAAGATCTCATCTGTGGAGAATACCTTGCCGGGGTTGCTCGCAAGAAGATAAAGGATGTCAAACTCAATGGGTGTGAGCTTCACCTCTTCACCGTAAACCACTACCTTATGGTTCTCCCTGTTGATCGTGAGCCCTCTGATAGAGATCTCGTTCTGCTCTGCATTCTCTGCCGAATTGGGATTAAGCTGGGTATATCTGCGCAGCTGGGACTTGACTCTCGCAGTAAGCTCCAGCGGATTGAAGGGCTTGGTCACATAGTCGTCCGCGCCCTGACCGAGACCCTTGATCTTATCTATGTCCGCACTCTTTGCGCTGAGCATGATGATTGGTACGTTTTTGGTCTCACGGATCTTACTGCACATCTCAAGACCGTCCATGCCCGGCATCATAATATCAAGAAGCACGAGATGGATATCTTCTTTGTCAAGGATGTCCAGACCCTCAAGGGCATTGCCTGCCTTGAATACTCTGTAGCCGTCGCTGACCATATAGATTTCCACAAGGTCCGCAATTTCTTTTTCGTCATCAACTACCAAAATGTTGATCTGCGCCATATCTTCCTCCTAAATCTGTGCACTCTCCGTGACCGCCCGGACGCATCCCCCAGGCGTTCGTTTACTTCTCTGTTGTACTGCACTTTCCGCGACCGCCCGGACGC
>DCHJ01000114.1:20281-25336 GCA_002314805.1 Lachnospiraceae bacterium UBA1755
CCGCGACCGCCCGGACGCATCCCCCGGACGTTCGTTTCTTCTCTGTTGTTCCGCACTCTCCGAGACCGCCCGGACGCATCCTCCAGGCGTTCGTTTCTTCTCTGTTGTTCCGCACTCTCCGAGACCGCCCGGACGCATCATATCGTTCCGACCTGCATCCCGGTATCTGCCTTCGCACCCTATGCCTGCACTCATGCATCATATCTCCGCGAGGATACCCTTGATCTCTCTCAGGTCATCTGCGGAAATTCCCGCTGCAGAGATGCGGACTGTCCGTTCTGCGCCATAGCTGTCGCCGGGAGTGATCGCAACCGCATGCTCTCTGAGCATATGCTCGCAGAGCTTCTGGCTGCTTTCCCATTTTGCATCTATAGGCAGGTAGAAATAAAAGCCTGCCTGTGGTCTGTGCTTCCTGAACTTCTCAAGCTCACACAGTATCTCTATCCTTTCCCTGTAATCCTCAAAGCCGGCGGTCTTCTTCTCATCCCATGCCCTGATAAGGATGTCCTGGATCAGAGTACTCGGCGGACCCGACAGCTGACTCTGCAGTGCTGTCATTGCCTTTATGACTGCTGCCGGTGCAATACAGTAACCCATCCTCCACCCTGTCAGATTGAGGCTCTTTGAAAATCCGTCTATGACGATGGCTCTCTCCCCACCCCTGAAGCTCCTGACCGGAACCTGCGAAAGATCCCTGTATATCTCATCTGCAATTATCCATGCATCATACTTTTCCGCCAATGCCGAAATCGCTCCGACCTGCGCATCCCCGAACACATATCCCGCAGGATTATTGGGATTATTGATCACTATGGCACACACATCGTCTGACATCGCTTCTTCGATCTGATGAATTGCGGGTGCGTACCCCTCATCTCCGACTCCGCAAAGCAGTGAATATCTCAGTCCCAATATCTCACATATCTTCATGTAGCTGGTCCAGCAGGGACCCGCAAGCACAACTCTGTCTCCCGGTTTTGTGGTTGCCGAAAGGGCTTCATAGATAAGCTGTTTTGCTCCGTCGGCGATCATAACACAGGAAGGATCCCGCCAGAGCTTCTGTCTCAGTTCCGGCAGACCCTGTGACGGGCCGTAATTATGCGTAGCGTCCAGGTCTGTGGATCCGTATGCTTTTTTGACTGCATCACAGATACTGAGGTCAGGGTCGCCCGCAGCCAGGTTGTACACCTTGCCGGGCATGCCCTTGGCCATAACGTCGATAAGCATTGCCTCAGTCTGTCTGTATTCGTTAATTCTTCTCATATCGTCCTGAATACCGGAAGTGATCATACCCGGTATGTAATTATTATGGCGTGCGATCCTGCTTCTGTCTCGGGACCGGTGGCTGCTCTCCCGGCTGTAATCCAGATCATCATCATTCTTCGTCAGCCGACCCGTCAGCTGACGCATGAATGGTTACCCCTATGTCCATCATTCTTCCGGCGCAGGGACTGTATTTACGTCTTTGGCGCTTAACCTGTTTATGATAAGGTTGGCGCTGATATCGCCGCATACATTCATTGTAGTGTACGCCATATCAAGTACTCGGTAAATGCCGGCATAGAAGCCTATGAAGGTGATAGGAATACCCAACACCGAAAGATATGTGGCACCGATCACAATACCGCCTCCCGGAATACCGGGTGCTCCCATATTGATGATAAGTGCAAGCCCCAGCATAAGGACATAAAGACCGAAGGTCATAGGCATGCCCATCATCTGCATATTGAACATTGCCAGCAGCGAGAAGGATACTGCGCCACCGCACATATGTATCGTACAGCCCAACGGCACTACAAGATTTGTGATTCGCTCCGGAACCCTGAAATCTTCATTGCATACCCTGATTGTATTTGGCAGAGTGGCTGCCGAGGAACAGGTGGTAAGTGTCATTATCCAAACCTTATATACCCGTCGTACGTACTGTACCGGTGTGATCCCGCAGATCACCCATACGGGTATTATCATGACAAGTACTGCTACCATCAGGCACCCAAGGTACGCACAGCCGATATATATAGCTGCCGTCCCAAGTATCTTACTTCCGTAACCGGCTACAGTATTGCTCATCAGCGCAAACACACCTGCCGGTGTGAGGTACATCACGTACGAAAGCATCTTATTAAATGCCGTGGACAGACTGCTTACAGTACCTGCCAGCTTTTCAAGACGGCAGGACCTTATAGCGATCCCGAAAGCAAATGCGAAGATGATCACCGGAAGGATACTGTTACTGCTCATGGCGCTCAAAATGTTGTTGGGAAAGAGTGATATAAGAAATGTACTCAGGGAAAGCTCTGTGAGCTCTCCTTCCCACTCGATCTCCGTAAATGCAGCTCCGGCGCCCGGCCTGAGCAGTGCCCAGAGTCCGGTACAGACCACGAAGCTCACCACGAACATAATTATGAAAAGCACTATCGTTTTTATTGTTATTGCCGATACATTGTCTGTGCTGCTGCTCAATGATGCCGCAATGCTGAAGAAAAGTACCGGTACGATCATCATCTTAAGAAGGTTTACATATATCGTCCCAAGACATTCAACAGCGCGGCAGAAATCCGGAATCAGAAGTCCGGCGATCACCGCCAGTACAAATGCCGCAATTGATGCAATACCTATTATCCTGCTGTGCTGCTTGTTCATTACTCTAAGTTCCCGCTTCCCATTATATTTCCCTTAATGAAATACTGATTCAATAAACAATTCCAATATTCTTTCTCCACAAACGTATTAGGGAATTGCTGATTTAATGTACACTCTCATTCTGCTATTTTCACAAACTAACAAGAATCAGCGGCTCGTTTAAAAATACTGTAACAGAGCACCCCTTAATCAGCGGTTCCTCAGAATCTCTGTTTTGCTTGAAAGCACTGCAATAAATTACCCATTAATCAGCGGTTTATTTCAATATTATAACACACATCCTTTATAAACAAATTACATTTATTTTAAGTATGATATACGATATAATGTGAATAGTCAGAATCATATATTCTATATATTGAATTCTGAATTCTTTGAATATATTATGACAGATCAATAAGTGTTTCCGTGACCGTGTATAGACAGGAACATTACGACAAAACGGGGAGCAAGTATGAATTTTCAAAATCTGGAATATTTTGTCGCTGTTGCTCATGAGGGCAGCATAACCAAGGCCGCTGAAAAGCTTAATATTACTCAGCAGGCTCTCTCAAATCAGATTTCCCGCATTGAGCAGGAGCTGGGGTGTGAGCTTTTCGACAGAAAGCGGGGATTTGAACTGACATATTCCGGAAAATGTTTCCACGATTCAGCCGCGCAGATACTCGATATCAACAGGCAGACGGAAAGTATCCTGAATGATATCAACAAAAACAGAAGAGGTGAACTGAAGATAGGTATATCGCATACAAGGGGGCAGGCCATCCTGCCGCTGCTTCTTCCGGATTATATCAAGGAATACCCTCAGATCTCACTTTCTGTAGTGGAGGCAAGCACCCGAAGTCTTGAATCTGAACTGGACAGCGGAACCATTGATATCATGATCGGCTTCAAGCCTTTCATGCTGGAACAGGCAGAGACCATAGATCTAATAACGGAACATCTTTTTCTTGTCGCTCCCAAAGACATGCTTAAAGAATATCTGGGTCCGGATTATCAGAAAACGCTTGCCGCCTATAACAAGGAACCGGATATACGTGTCTTCAGGGACCTGCCTTTCGTACTGCTGAAGAAAGGTGACCGGATAAGAGCCATCATTGATGCTGAATTCGGCAAAGCCAACATGATCCCTGATATAAAGCTGGAGACAGGTAATGTTCAGACGGCCTTTTCACTGGCATCTGAAGGAATAGGTCTGACCTTCATCCCTGAGCTCTATCTGCACAACCCGTTCATAATCTCAGGAGATGATAATTCTCCTTTGCGTGGAAAGATAGATATCCTGCCATTTACAGCAGCATCCTCCACTATCGCCATCGGATATCATTCCGACCGTTATCTGAATGAAGCTGCAAAGAGCTTTATAGAACTTGCGAAGCAGAAATTTGCGAGTCTGTAACCACGGTTTTAGCGGAAATACAGTAATTAATCAGGTTATTCCTTTTCTTCTTTTATCTCCTGAATCTTTACGGCCAGATGATCGTTCTGATTAAGCGCAAGTCTGCAAAGCATCTCTCCATCCCGTGAATCAACATCTATCTTGCATATCCCTTCTGCTGCCGCCAGTGGAAACCAGGCATCACCTTCTCCCTGCAATTCCACATGGATGATACCCTTGTCTCCGGAAACCGCAGACGTTTCCGAGGCAGTCGATGTGTCTGCAAATCTGAGCTTACCTCTGTACCATTTCACAGGAACGAATGCGGCATATGCACCGTCTTCACCTGATTCAACGAAATCATCACCGTCAAGGCATATGATATTTGTGCTGCCGTATGAATTCTTCAGGAATCGGAATTTGCCGGCATATTTTCCCAGATCTATGTTGACAAAACCGTGATCATCAACATCCCATGTACCATCAAGCCTGTCTATATAGTTATCTGAGTCCATTGTCTCATGGGCAAAAGAGCAGTAGCCCTTATCATCCATTGTGATCCAGTAAATATCCTTGTCGCCGCTTCCGTTGTCAATGCTTCTATACCAATCACCGCAAATAAGTGTTCTTTCATCATCAGTCGGCGTATAATGGACGGCAGGTTCAGGCTGAACAGCCTTTTGCGCAAGCATCTCCTCAGGAGATTTTGCTTCTGACTGTACTTCGGCAGGTCCTGACACGGCAGATTCCAACGCTCCGTTCCCTCCGGTACCTGTCTCACTCCTACCTGTGCATCCTGAGATGAGTGCCGCCAAAATAATGATTGAAATTATTGTTATAAGAAATCTTTTCATATCGAACCTTCTCATGTCAAACATTTTCTTATCAACCTTAAAAGCATCCGGTCTGCATATTGGTTTTGTCCGCCTCGGACAACATCAATAATATGTACAGAAAAAAGAACCCCTCAGGGTTCCTGAAAATGAGAGCGACAGACGGGACTCGAACCCGCGACCCCGACCTTGGCAAGGTCG
>DCHJ01000049.1 GCA_002314805.1 Lachnospiraceae bacterium UBA1755
TTCTCAATGATGAACTACTATCTCCCGCTCAAGGGCATTGCTGCTATGCACTGCTCAGCCAACACAGATATGAACGGCGAGAACACAGCGATCTTCTTCGGACTTTCGGGCACAGGTAAGACAACGCTTTCAACAGATCCCAAGAGGCTCCTTATCGGTGATGACGAGCATGGCTGGGACGACAACGGTGTATTCAACTTCGAGGGCGGCTGCTACGCTAAGGTTATCAATCTCGACAAGGATTCAGAGCCTGATATCTACAATGCGATCAAGAGAGATGCTCTTCTTGAGAACGTTACACTTGATGAGGACGGAAAGATCGATTTCGCTGACAAGAGCGTAACAGAGAATACACGTGTATCTTATCCGATCAATCATATTGAGAATATAGTACGTCCTGTATCGGCAGCGCCGGAAGCAAAGAATGTTATCTTCCTTTCAGCAGATGCATTCGGAGTACTTCCTCCTGTATCGATCCTTACACCGGAGCAGTGCCAGTACTACTTCCTTTCAGGCTTCACAGCTAAGCTTGCAGGTACAGAGCGCGGTATCACAGAGCCTACACCTACATTCTCGGCATGCTTCGGACAGGCATTCCTTGAGCTTCATCCGACAAAGTATGCTCAGGAGCTCGTAAAGAGAATGGAGAAGAGCGGAGCTAAGGCTTATCTTGTAAATACAGGCTGGAACGGCACAGGCAAGAGGATCTCAATCAAGGATACAAGAGGTATCATTGATGCTATACTTAACGGTGATATCAAGAACGTTGAGACAAAGAAGATCCCGTATTTCAACTTTGAAGTACCTGTAGAGCTCAAGGGCGTTGACACTAATATCCTCGATCCCCGCAATACATATGCTGATCCTGCACAGTGGGATGAGAAGGCTAAGGATCTTGCGGGAAGATTTATCAAGAACTTTGCAAAATATGAGTCAAATGAGGCTGGCAAGGCTCTTGTGGCAGCAGGTCCGCAGCTTTGATCCACTTTGATCCGGGTAAGGGTATAAAATATTGCAAACCTGACCTGTATACCGTATTATAGGGTAAGAGACAGCTTTCCATGTCTTGGACCTTTTCGGTATGACCGGTGCAGAGTACCGTCACGGATCTGTTTTTCTGTGACGCGAATAAAAAGAAATGCAGCAGAGGAACCGGAAACGGTTCCTTTCTGTTATCCGGACAGCACAGCGGGACTGATGGCAGGAATGCAGGAGACAGAGGGAAAAGTGAAGCTGTGAGGCGGAGAGGAGACCAGATATGAAATATTGTACAAATTGCGGTGCCGGCCTTGATGATGATGCGGGATTCTGTACGGAATGCGGAGCGAAACAGGGCAGTGCTGATCCGGGCAGCGTAACAGGCGATTTCCAAAACAATGACAATAACGGATTTTCAGGTGATATCACCGGAGATGTCCCGGACGGAACTCAGGATGGTGCATACAGAGACATATACAATGACGTTCCTGCTGCAGCGCCCAAAAAACCATTCTTTAAGCGTCCGCTGGGGATAGTGGTTATCGTCGTGGCAGCACTTTTAGTGGCAGGCGGTATAGTCTTTGCCTGTGTGATGGGCAGCCCCAAGGTGATGCTTGCGAGGGCAGCAATGAACACAGCCAGGGATGTACAGCAGATCAAGGTATTAAAGTTTATGAATGCTGTGGGTGAAGAGGGCTCGGTGACCGTCTCTGTTAATCTGGATGAGATCCTGGAAAGCTATGGTATTGATGTCAAGGGAGATCTTGTATGTACGGAGTATTTTGATAAGAGTAAGTCAAGTACTGCCATTACCGCCGATCTGAAGGTTCATGGCTCATCTGCTGCAGATGCGACTCTGTGGGTTAGTCCGGAATCATTGATAGTCAATTCCAAGGTGCTGCTGGGTAAGGATGCATACGGAATCGGAGTAGCAGCTATCCCCAAAAACATCAAGGGCAGTGACCTGGGAGATGTGATACCGGATGATGTTTATGATGCAATTGATGAAGCCGATCCGAGAATATTTGAGTCTGAGGAGGAATGCAGACAGATCATCACAGATTATTTCTCGGATGTCGCGCAGCATTTCTATGCACAGGCACTCAAGAATGCCGAATTCAGTAAGTCTTCCGACAGTGTCGATTTTGCCAGCTCAAGTGTAAAGGCAACGGTTGTTACTATGACTATTGATGAGGACATAATGCAGGATGCACTTAAGGATACAATAAAGTACGCCGAAAAGGACGAAAAATTCGATGAGGCAAGGGATCTGCTTGCGAGCTATCTTGAATTCTGCGCAATAGCAGCAGGGGAGGATGATGCTGACGGTGAGGATCTGCTGGACGAGCTTTTTGAGGAACTGGACGATGCGGCTGATGAACTGGATAATATGGAGGTGGAATCCAGATTCTATATTTACAGATCACGCCTCGTCAAGGCAGAGATAGAGGATTCCAAAACCGACAGTGAGGTGAGTATTACACTTGGACCCGATCCGTCAGATCCGGAGCTTTGTGAGATTACAATATATTCGGATTATTCCGATGGTGATTCATACAGAGAAGAGATAGACATATGCATGGGCTGGGAGGTTGAGACCAATACTGCTTCCGAATATGAAGCGAGTCTGTATGTGAAGGAGTACGGCAGAAAGAACCGCATGGACATCTCATGGGACAGGAAGAACGGTGATTTTTCTGCCAAGGTAAAGGATCTGGGGACTCTCAGCGGAACCATGAATACTTCCAAGGATGAAGTGGAGCTTTCATTGGAAAAGGTAAAGGTTTTCGGTGATAAGCAGGATCTTGAGATATCCATACTTCTTAAGACTAAGGACAGCATGCCACAGGCTCCGGAATACACGGAGATCCTGAAGATGGACAGGGATGAACTGGAAGAGGTTGGAAGAGATGTGATCGACGGTCTCGAAGACGTAATGGATGAGCTGGAGGAATAGCGGAAGCAATCAATACACCGGGCTTTGACTGTGTCCGGCAGAATCATCTTAACAAATCGACAAATCATCTTCATCGGAGTGCTATTGGCACTCCGATTGTAATATGATATATTATAACTGCAGGAAAACTGCGACCTGAGGTGTACGACAACCCTGCCATCATTTGAACCTACATTTTGATATAAGGGCAGCCAATATGATTTTTGCGGATGTCAGGCCTCTTACGGCATGTTCCGGGCAAATTGGTAGGCAGATGCACGACTGAGGCAGCCCCCCTGGCAAGGCTAGGGCGTCAAATTGGCAGGACCGGCACTTCGGGTCTTTTCAGGAGATCAGAGTATATGTGGGAATCCATAAAAACCTTCTTTGATACGATGGGAAATGCATTGGCTCCGTTTGCGTACGGTATGGCCTTTGCATTTTTACTGTGCCCCCTATACAATGTTCTTAACAAAAAACTGAATAAGATCCTGAGCTCCTTTATCTGCCTGCTTGCAATGCTTGCGATCTGTGCACTCTTTGCATTGCTGCTTATACCACAGGTGGTTGACAGTGTTTCGGAGCTGATCTCCAAAGCACCGGAGCTGGCAGCGTCCCTGGATGCTTTTACAGAGGGTGTGCTCGGAAGGAACCCGAATATCGGAGAAATAGTCAGCAAGTATTATTCCGGTGTGGAGGCCGCCTTTAACGACTGGTTTGAGGACTCCTTCATACCCAATATCTCCAACTACCTCAGTGCGTTCTCTTCCGGACTGATCAGTGTGGTATTGGTGTTCAAGAATTGTGCCATCGGTCTCATTGTAATGGTCTATTTTCTCAACATGAAGGATGTCACAAAATGCAGAGCGATCAAGATGGTATATGGATTGCTTCCGCTGGATCGGGCCAATCTGTTTATTGAGGACTGCAGGTATACATATCAGGTCTTCAATGATTTCCTGATCGGCAAGATCATAGATTCGGCTATCATAGGGCTCCTCACGTTCATCGTGACGTATCTTCTTCAGATACCCTATGCGGCACTGGTTTCCATCATAGTCGGTGTTACCAATATCATTCCGTTTTTCGGACCGTTTATCGGAGCTATCCCGTGTGCGCTGCTTATTCTTGTAGTATCGCCGGTAAAATGTCTTATCTTTATCGCTGCGATCTTCATTATCCAGCAGCTTGACGGCAATATCATCGGTCCCAAGATACTTGGGCAGAAGGTTGGGGTATCCAGCTTCTGGGTGCTGTTCTCGATACTGTTTTTCGGAGGACTCTTCGGATTTGTCGGGATGATAATCGCAGTTCCCGTTTTTGCTGTGATCTACAGGATCGTGAAGAGACACATATATAAGAAACTATCGGCCAGAGATCTTTCCACTGATACGGAGGATTACATACGGCTTGAAAAAATAGATGAAGAAACAAAGGAGTATATAAGAAAAAATGGCAAAGACACTACTGGAGATATGGAGAGATGAGGCCTACGGCGACGGTACTAATACCAGAGAAAGAGCAAAGCTCTGGAAGGATTATTTCGCAAAGGAAAAAGAGATCTATGCACAGCTGCTTGAGGATCATACCAGGGTTACAGAGGGTACTGTAAAGGGACTGGCAGAGCAGTTTGGCACGGATATTAAGATAATGACGGGCTTCCTTGACGGTATCGATGACAGTCTCAGAAAGAGCAACGGTCTTGATAAGCTTAAGGAGACAAGCAAGGTAAAGCTGGATATAGATCCTGAGAAGCTTTATAAGAACATGGTCGCTGCCAAGGCGGACTGGCTTTATAACCTTCCTCAGTGGGAAAAGATCTATGATGAGGATAAACGCAAGGCCCTTTTAAAGGAGCAGCGCATGAGCGGTACAGTTGTCAAGGACAAGAAGATCCAGAGAAACGATCCGTGTCCGTGCGGTTCGGGAAAGAAGTATAAGTACTGCTGCGGAAAGAACGCATAGGGTGTACAACGAATTCGCGGAAATCTACGATAGCTTTATGGATAATGTCCCGTACGATATTTGGTGTGAGCAGACGCTTTCGATACTTAATACGTACGGGATTTCTTCAGGTATCATCGCGGAGCTTGGATGCGGCACAGGAGCGCTTGCGGAACGGCTGGCGGCAAAGGGCTTTGACATGATAGGCATCGATAATTCGGAAGAGATGCTCATGGAAGCGGTGAGAAAGCGGGAAGAGAGCGGTCACGATATCCTGTATCTCTGTCAGGACATGAGAGAGTTTGAACTTTTCGGCACCTGCCGGGCGATAATAAGCAGATGTGACAGCCTCAACTATATCACGGAAATGAAAGATCTTACGGAAGTATTCAGGCTGGTCAATAACTATCTTGATCCGAAGGGGCTCTTCATCTTTGATCTCAAGACGGAATTCATGTATAGGAATATCCTGGGGCAGAACGTATTCACACGTTCAACGGATGATGCTACCTATGTGTGGGATAATTATTATGATGAGGAGACCGGGATCAATGAATACGATCTGACTCTTTTCATACGTGAAGGGAAGCTTTTCAGACGCAGTATCGAGACTCATCAGCAGAGAGCCTACAGCATTGATGAGGTAAAGCAGGCGGCAGCGGCAGCGGGTCTTAAATGGCTCGGAATATGGGATGCTGATACAGAGGAAGAAGTAACGGAGGATACTGCCAGGTATCTGGCAGTATTGCAGGAGAATGGAAAATAATACTCAGGACAGGAATGCAAAGCCGCATTTTGACACCACTATCACAGGTAAGAAGATCGCGGGACATTTTAAGACCATCACCAGGCATAAGCTGATGGTTACTGATCTGTGCCTTAAGGTGGGGCTTACAAAGCAGGGACTCCTGCATGATCTGTCAAAATATGAGCCGGTTGAGTTCATCACAGGAGCAAGATATTATTCCGGTGATCACAGTCCCAATGCAGATGAGAAGAAGGATAAGGGCTACAGTGATGCCTGGCTCCATCATAAGGGCAGGAACAGGCATCATTTTGAGTATTGGATGGATATTCAGCATAAGGAAGGCGACAGCGGTACTGTCTTGTTCAATGCCAAGATGCCGCTCAGATATGTGCTGGAGATGGCATGCGACCGTATAGCAGCCTGCAAGGTATATCACGGCAGCCATTATTCGGACAGAGATCCGTGGGCATACTATTCATTCATGTATTCTGTTGTGGGGCCTCATATGCATGCGGAGACCAGTGCCCTGCTTGAGGATATCCTCCAGATGCTGGCA
Organism: Lachnospiraceae bacterium UBA1755; assembly: GCA_002314805.1. Lineage (GTDB taxonomy): Bacteria > Bacillota > Clostridia > Lachnospirales > Lachnospiraceae > Darwinimomas. The sequence goes on from DCHJ01000049.1 coordinate 6,163, forward strand.
GAGCGGGGTGAGAAAAAAGCCCTGGTGTTTATGAGATGGCTCCTTAAGCATCCGGATGTTTATGAGGGCAGAACATATAAGAGGAGATTACCTTTAAATTATTCAGGTCAAGATATTGAGGAAGAGTATAGAAGACTCCGCTCCCATAATCCTTACTGAAAAGGACATTGGGGTCGATCATCGATACGTCATAGACAGGAATGAAGGTTCCTGTCTTTTTTGTATATGCGGTGCGGGCTGTAGCCTGTACCCGGGCAGATCTGTCAACGAACCCGCTGACTGATTTATGATAGGCCTGATCCTCCGCAGGCAGATAATAATAATTTTTATAATCCTTATAAAAATGCTTCAGCTCACCTGTGTATCGCGGAATACCTGCCATGCAGCTCCCTATATCAAGACCCATATCAATGAGCTCCTCCATGCAGTCGCAAAGGGGTCTTACGTCAGAGGGCTCAGGCTTTATGCCGTATTCTGCGCAGCACTCCATGAGGTAGTTAAGGGCAAAGGAATTATTGTAAACGAGGGTGCGCATGGAGAGTCTTTCGCAGAGCCGGGTGAGAGCAAGTCTTTCATTTTCAAGGGAAGCTATGTCCTCGGTCTGTACATCAAAAGAACTGCCCTCGTAAAGCTCGACGGTAATGATGGTTTTTATCTGCGAACTGAGCGGGGAACGCCCGGTGGCAGTCAGATTTACAAAAAGCCCGCTGGTCATGCCATCTATTATATCGCTTGATTTGGAATTATGATATAATCAATCCGAATGAGGTAAAAAACGATGATTTCTTTTGTAAAGGGTATACTGGCTGAGGTGCTGGATGGCAGTGTGGTGGTAGAAACGGGCGGATTTGGTATGGAGATAAGAGTGCCTTCTTCTGTCATGGAGCAGCTGCCGGGAATAGGCGAAGAGGTAAAGATGTATACATATTTCCGGGTCAGTGAGGATGCGATGAGTCTGTATGGCTTTAATACGAGACGCGATCTGGAGATGTTTGAGCAGCTGATAGGTGTAAACGGCATCGGACCTAAAGGGGCACTGGCTATCCTCAGCACGATGAGTCCGGATGATCTGCGCATGGCGATCATGGCAGGTGATGATAAGACGATCCAGTCGGCACCGGGCATAGGCGCCAGAACTGCGCAGCGGGTGATCCTTGATCTGAAGGATAAGATCAGGATAGAGGATGTGATCAGATCTGCATATGATGGGGCAGTGAGGAAAACGTCTGCGGGAAATCCTGATGCGCTGGAAGCTATTGAAGCGCTGGTCAGCCTGGGCTATGGCAGGACGGAAGCCGCACGTGTGGTAAGAAGTATCGGGACGGAAGGACTTACAGCAGATCAGATACTGAAGGAAGCACTGCGGAGCATGTGAGCCGGATAAGCGACAGATGCGGACTATGTACGCGGCCGCGGGAGGAACGTATCAGGCGGTATGAATCCGGGTGGATGACAGATGTGGTATGTACGCGGCTGTAGGCGGAGCTTATCAGGCGGTGTGAAGTCGTGTGGATGACAGATTTGGTATGTACGCGGCTGTAGGCGGAACGTATCAGGCGGTGTGAATCCGGGTGGATGACAGATGTAGTATGTACGCGGCTGCGGGCAGCAGCAATCCGCATATGAAGCACGATGCATGCCGGGACAGGACCGACACAGAAAATAAAGTGTTTTCAGGGAGAGTGAATGGGAAGAAGTATCATTACAACTGATATGACCAATGAAGACAAGGTCAATGATCTGAATCTGCGTCCTCAGCATTTTGAGGATTACATTGGTCAGAGAAAGATAAAGGATAATCTCAGGATATATATCGATGCGGCAAAGCAGCGCGGTGAGACTCTGGACCATGTGCTGTTTTACGGTCCTCCGGGGCTTGGCAAGACGACACTTGCGGGCATCATCGCCAATGAGATGGGAGTAAAGATCAAGGTCACATCCGGACCGGCTATCGATAAGCCCGGCGATATGGCATCCATCCTTACCAAGCTCAACGAAGGCGATGTGCTCTTTATCGATGAGATACACAGACTCAACCGGCAGGTGGAGGAGGTGCTTTATCCCGCGATGGAGGACTACGCCGTTGATATACTTATCGGCAAGGAGGCCGGGGCAAGGAGCATCCATATGGAGCTGCCGAAATTCACACTTGTAGGCGCGACGACGAGAGCAGGACTTCTGAGCGCGCCGCTTCGCGACCGGTTCGGCGTGGTACAGAAGCTTGAGTTCTATTCACCTAAGGAGCTGGAGGAGATAATCAACCGGTCTGCCGATGTATTCGGGGTAAAGATGGATCCGACCGGAGCTGCCGAGATCGCAAGGAGAAGCCGCGGCACACCGAGACTTGCCAACAGGCTCCTGAAAAGAGTGAGGGATTTTGCCCAGGTAAAATATGACGGAATAATTACCGAAGAGGTAGCGGACTATGCACTTGATGTGCTGGATGTGGACAAGCTCGGTCTTGACCAGAACGACAGGAATTATCTGGAGATGATCATCAGCAAGTTTAAGGGAGGACCTGTAGGTATCGATACTCTGGCAGCAGCACTCAGTGAGGATGCAGGTACTCTGGAGGATGTTTATGAGCCGTACCTGCTTATGAACGGACTTATCAACCGCACCCCCCGTGGGCGCGTTGCAACGGAAAATGCATATCGGCATCTCGGACTGGCATATCAGGCAAGGCTGGATGTCTGAACCGGCAGACCGCTGTCTGTAACAGACAGTCCGATACTGCAGCTGCTCCGTTGACGCCGACAGCTCCTGCCGCACCTGCTGCCGCAGCCGAAGAGGAACGGCAGCTGTCAGAGGCTGGCACAGCATGTCACTACTCAGTAATGTTTCCCGGATCGGAAATAGTGATACCGGTCCTGTACCTGATACAAAACCGATATCAAGGGAAAAACCGATACTGAGGGAAAAACCGATCCACAGCATCTCAAACAGCACAGCCGGACCTGTCGAGAAGGTAAAGAATGGCTATGACTATATAAAACGAGGAAGAAAAGATGATCGAATTACTGGCTCCGGCGGGCTCATACGAAAGCCTCAGGGCTGCAGTCAATGCAGGAGCCGATGCAGTTTATATGGGCGGTACCAGATTCGGTGCCAGGGCCTATGCTGACAATCCCGAAACAGACCGCTTCATCGAGGGACTCACCTATGCCCATCGTTACAAAGTCAGGGTCTACATGACAGTGAACACCTTGTTCAAGCCCTGTGAGCTCGAAGAGCTCACAGACTTCATCCGTCCCTATTACGAAGCCGGGGTGGACGCCGTACTGGTTCAGGACCTGGGAGCGCTGCGCATATTGAGAGAGAACTATCCGGATCTTGACCTTCACGCCAGTACGCAGATGACTGTCGCCAATTCATATTCTGCAGGACTCCTTAAGGAAGCCGGGATCACAAGAGTGGTGCCTGCGCGGGAGCTTTCGCTGGCAGAGATAAGTAAGATAAAGAAGGAAGCAGACATAGAGGTCGAGACCTTTGTCCACGGGGCATTATGCTATTGCTATTCAGGCCAGTGCCTTATGAGCTCGCTGATCGGAGGACGCAGCGGCAACAGGGGACGCTGTGCTCAGCCATGCAGACTGGAATACGGACTTGCGGGTGCGCATTCCGGAGATCCGTTTTCTCTTATGAGTCTCAAAGACCTCTGTTCCATTGAACTGCTGCCCAGACTTGCGCAGGCAGGTATAGATTCCTTCAAGATCGAGGGCCGCATGAAATCACCAAGATACACCGCAGGTGTTACCGAGGTATGGCGCAAGTATATCGATCTGTATGAGCGGGAAGGCGCAGAGGGCTATCACGTGGAGCCAAAGGACCGGCAGATGCTCAGCAGTCTCTATGACAGGGGAGGCTTCACGGACGGTTATTACTTTAAATATAACGGGCCGGATATGATGGCCAGGGAAGAACGCAGAGACAGATTCGGTCAGAATGAAGACCTGTATGCATATTTGGATGACAGGTATGTCAATGCGGTAAGAAAGATCCCGATCCGGGGAGCTGCCGTCATCAGAAGCGACCGCAGCATACATATGAGTGCAATTGCGCAGGGATATAAGCCATGTGCGGTCAAGGCGGACAGACCGGATAAGGCGGTCAGGCGCGCACTCACGGAAGCAGACATCAGGAAGCAGCTTGAAAAGACCGGCGGTACCTTCTTTGAATGGGAGGACCTGACTATCGACACCGACGGAGAATGCTTTGTACCCATCGGAGCATTGAATGAAATGAGAAGGACAGTACTTGGTGCACTTCAGGATGAGATCGACAGTGCAGGCAGACGTACAAAAGGAAGAATTAAAGAATGAATCTGAATGTTCTGTGCAACAGTGATGAACAGCTCTATGCCGCATTATCAAATGAACAGGTAGATGAGATAATAGTCGAAGCTGACAGTACTGACAGGGCGGCGGCAAGGCTCTGTCACGAACAGGGCAAGCGTGCGGGTATCGCACTGCCCTACATATTCAGGGACGTGACTTATGTCAGCGTGGACGGCTTCGATGAGGTGTACGTGCGCTCTCTTGATGAACTGGCGTATTACAGGGGCAGATGTCTGGTCAGCGATTACGGGCTGTACTCCATGAATCAGGCAGCCGCAGACTGGCTCAGGGATAACGGTATCACGAGAGTGACAGCTCCCGTCGAGCTTAATGAGCATGAATTGCGGGAGTTAAATCTGAGAGATAAGGAACTCATAGTATACGGACACATACCCATGATGGTCAGTGCTCAGTGCATACATAAGAATACTGCGGGCTGTGACAAGAGACCGGGCTTTACAGCCATTACCGACAGGACCGGAAAGACTCTTATGGCCGAGAATAAATGCGCATACTGCTGCAATCTTATATATAATGCCAATCCGCTGAGTCTTGCGGGCGTATGGAATAAGGTACAGAAGCTGAATCCCGCATCAGTGAGGGTCAACCTTACCATCGAGGGGGAGGAAGAGGCTGCCGACATAATAAAGATATTTGCCGGAGCTCTTGCCGGCCGGTCAGTGGATGACCCGCCGACAGACTATACAAGAGGGCATTTTACACGGGGAGTAGAATAATAAAGCCGTGCCATGCGCATAGCATTTCAGACCGCATATTTTTGAGAGGAATGTAGCGCTGACAGTATGAAGGGAATCCGGCATACGATACAGCAGGCGTTGAAAAAAGTAATACCATGCGCATAGCATTTCAGACCGTGTATTTTTTGAGAGGATTGTAGCGCTGACGGCATTGACGAGTATTTGACAAGATAATATAATTAATAAGGTTAAGCATTTTTTACAAAAGGAGGACATTGCGTCATGGCCATCATTTATTCAGATGAAGTAAACAAGATGTGCAAGGTTAAACAGGGCGTGAACCACGGTGCTGCAGAGATTCCGGAGGAAGCATTATGGGTCAAGGCTAAAGATGTAAAGGATATCAGTGGTTTTACACACGGTGTAGGCTGGTGTGCACCTCAGCAGGGTGCCTGCAAGCTCTCGCTCAATGTTAAGAACGGTGTTATCGAAGAGGCACTTGTAGAGACACTTGGATGTTCGGGTATGACACATTCAGCAGCTATGGCAGCTGAGATCCTGCCGGGAAGGACTATCCTCGAGGCTCTCAATACTGACCTTGTCTGCGACGCTATCAATACAGCAATGCGTGAGCTCTTCTTACAGATCGCGTATGGCAGGACACAGTCTGCATTTTCAGAGAACGGACTTACGGTAGGTGCAGGACTTGAGGATCTCGGCAAGGGACTCAGATCACAGGTCGGTACTATGTATGGCACAAGGAAGAAAGGTCCACGCTATCTTGAGATGGCAGAGGGCTATGTAACAGGGATCGCGCTTGACAAGAATAACGAGATCATCGGATACAAGTTCGTTAACCTTGGCAAGATGACTGACTTCATCAAGAAGGGTGATGATCCTAACACTGCATGGGAGAAGGCAAGCGGACAGTACGGTCGTGTTGCAGATGCAGTTAAGATTATCGATCCGCGTAAAGAATAAGGTGAAGGAGGAAAATTAAGATGGCATTATTTGAGTCTTATGAGAGACGAATCGATCAGATCAACGCATTACTTAAGACATATGGTATCAAGGATATCCAGGAATGTGAGAAGATCACAAAGGATGCAGGCCTTGATGTTTATGAGATGATTAAGAAGATCCAGCCTATCTGCTTTGAGAACGCATGCTGGGCATATACAGTCGGCGCAGCTGTAGCAATCAGGAAGAACTGCTCAAAGGCAGCTGACGCAGCAGCTGCTATCGGTGAGGGACTTCAGAGCTTCTGTATCCCGGGTTCGGTTGCTGATACGCGTAAGGTTGGCCTCGGACATGGCAATCTTGGCAAGATGCTTCTTGAAGAGCAGACAGAGTGCTTCTGCTTCCTTGCAGGACATGAGTCTTTTGCAGCTGCTGAGGGTGCTATCGGTATTGCAGAGAAGGCAAACAAGGTTCGTAAGAAACCGCTCCGAGTAATCCTTAACGGTCTAGGCAAGGATGCTGCTCAGATCATTTCCAGGATCAATGGCTTCACATATGTAGAGACCAAGTACGATCCATATACCAATCAGGTAGAGGAAGTTTTCCGCACATCTTATTCAGACGGACTCCGCGCCAAGGTCAACTGCTACGGTGCCAACTCGGTTCCTGAGGGTGTAGCGATCATGTGGAAGGAGAACGTTGATGTATCGATCACCGGCAACTCAACAAATCCGACAAGATTCCAGCATCCGGTAGCAG
>DCHJ01000059.1 GCA_002314805.1 Lachnospiraceae bacterium UBA1755
CCATACCACGAGCAACAACTGCTGCATGTGATGTCATACCGCCACGAACTGTAAGGATACCCTGTGCAGCCTTCATACCCTCGATATCCTCAGGTGAAGTCTCAAGTCTTACAAGAACGACCTTCTTACCCTGCTCTGCCCAGTTCTTTGCATCCTCTGCTGTAAATACGATCTGTCCGCAGGCAGCACCCGGTGATGCACCGAGAGCCTTGCCGATCGGCATAACCTTCTTAAGCGCTGCTGCTGCGAATGTAGGATGAAGAAGTGAATCAAGGTTTCTGGGATCGATCATGGAAACTGCCTTCTCCTCTGAGATCATACCCTCATCAACGAGGTCGCATGCGATCTTAAGAGCTGCCTTGGCTGTCCTCTTACCATTTCTTGTCTGAAGCATGTAAAGCTTACCATGCTCTACTGTGAACTCCATATCCTGCATATCTCTGTAGTGGTCCTCAAGAGTCTTGCATACGTCCTTGAACTGTGCAAATGCCTCCGGGAACTTCTGCTCCATCTCTGTAATGTGCATAGGTGTACGGACACCTGCTACAACGTCTTCACCCTGTGCGTTTGTAAGGAACTCACCGAAGAGGCCCTTGGCACCTGTTGCGGGATCACGTGTGAATGCAACACCTGTACCACAGTCATCACCCATGTTGCCGAATGCCATTGACTGTACGTTTACTGCTGTGCCCCATGAATAAGGGATATCATTATCACGGCGGTATACGTTGGCACGCGGGTTATCCCATGAACGGAATACAGCCTTGATAGCCTCTACAAGCTGCTCCTTCGGATCGCTCGGGAAGTCCCTGCCGATTTTGGACTTGTACTCAGCCTTAAACTGGTTTGCAAGCTCCTTGAGATCCTCAGCCGTAAGCTCAACGTCCTGCTTAACGCCCTTCTTCTCTTTCATCTGGTCGATAAGAGCCTCAAAATACTTCTTGCCGACTTCCATAACTACGTCTGAGAACATTTGGATGAATCTCCTGTAGCAATCCCATGCCCAGCGCGGGTTCCCTGACTTCTCAGCAAGTGTATTTACAACATCCTCGTTAAGACCGAGGTTAAGGATCGTATCCATCATACCCGGCATTGATGCACGTGCGCCTGAACGTACAGAAACGAGAAGCGGGTTCTCCCTGTCACCAAACTTCTTGCCCGTGATCTCTTCCATCTTTGTAACATAGTCCATGATCTGACCCATGATCTCGTCATTGATGTTCTTTCCGTCCTCATAATACTGAGTACAAGCTTCAGTTGTGATCGTAAAACCCTGCGGTACCGGAAGGTTGATATTGGTCATCTCTGCAAGATTGGCGCCCTTACCACCGAGGAGGTTTCTCATGTCTGCGTTACCCTCTGTAAACAAATACACCCATTTGTTTGCCATAATTTTTCTCCCTTAAAAATTATTTTTATATGAACTCTAATAGTTTCAAAGCTTTAGTATCACAAAGGGATATGATATCACACATATCCCTCAAAAATCAATAGCTTAACCGCTTAATTTATGAAACCACTCCAGATATCTGCGCTCTACTTCGGCAAAATCCACAAAATCGTAAGAAAGTGCTATGTGGACCTCCGGTTCGGGCTCATTTTCCATCTGCAGCAGGGTATGAAGGTCAAAATAAAGCATTACATCATCTATCTCACGGACCTTTGCGTTCTCGTCCAGAGTCACATCAGAGCCAAGAAATTTTGTGTAAATCAGTGACAGGAGTCTGTCCTCATAGCCGTAATATTCCGGCATAAAGACCTTGAGCGGTCTGGGTACATCCGAAAGGTAGCATTCCGATGCATCATGCAGGAGACATGCCAGCTGTACTCTCCGGGAGTATCCTCTCGCCTCGGCCTCCGCCGCACAGTTGATACAGTGCTGCGCTACTGAAAAAAATGACCTCACCTGCCCGTTTCCCCTGCAGATAAGCGGGAGTGAATGTGCAATATCCTCTATCCTGATATGCTCCGGTCCTGCCTCCAGCGGATTGAAGCGTATGCCGGTATATGTTGTTATTCTGTTATCTGACATCTGACTTCCTTATTCTTCTGTACTGCACGACAGATGACCCCCTTGCCGGTTCCCGTCACTGCAGCACCTATTCCTCCGTTCTGTATTTCCTACGCATCTGCTGCCTCTGTAAATTCCGCGGCCGCCTGTACTGATGCCTACTGTGATGATCCCGCCTGAACTGATGCAGTCTGTACCGAAACCTCCTGAACTGATGCAGTCTGTACTGAAACCGCCTGTTCTGCTCCTGACTGATCTGCTGCTGTCCCTGCGTCTGTGAGACCGGTCTCAGCGGCCGCCGTATCTGCAGCATTCACACCCGCAATTGCAGCTGCCGGCGCACCCGTCTCATCGGCTGAAGCCACTGCTGTTTCCGGATCAGCTGTGGCCGTTTCTCCTCCTGCGGAATTATCACTCTCTGCTCCGGTCACGTCACCTTCCGTACTCTGCTGACCAGCCCCTGCCGCCGGGACATCACCTCCCGCAGCTGCCGCCTTGGCTATGTCTGCCGTCCCGGCATCTGACGCATCTGCACCCGATGTCTCTGCGCTGTCAGCTGCAATAGCGTCCAAAGCTGCCGTATCCGCCGGACTTAGCTCCGGTCTCTGATACAGTAATGCAAAAGCATTGAGATTGGCATTGGCTGCCGCAAGTATAAGCATAGCGGCTCCGAATACTGCTGCTACAATGGCTCCGCAGATCAGATATACCACAGCAGCAATTGCAAGGCTGATAAGTATCTGAACGATATTGCAGGCAAGGAGCAAAAGCATATTTACAAAAGTCACATAGCTTGAGTACTGAGGCCTCCTGTCGTCTCCTGCCGTAAGCCATACGCTGAAGAGCACAATATAGCAGAAGGCAAGCGGCAGCAGCGCAGCCATGATAATACCCGCAGTAAGATTCAAAACACATACAAGGATAATGATGTCTACCCATATGCCAAGAAGCACGATCCTCGCCATCTGCTCAAGGATTATACGGAAAATATTGTCGGGATGCATATCATATCTTCCGAACATGGTGACCAGAGTGGTACCGGCAAATACACCCAGTATCTGTATCACAGCAAAGAGAATGACCGCAACAATAATACCAGCGACACATTCCGCAACATATGTAACTACCTGTCCGAAATAAGCCGTATAGCTGCTGATGACTCCGATGATCGACTCACCGATCGTCTCATTTACAACAACCGGCTGCTCCTCTCCCGACAGTACCTCCGGAGAAATATTATGCTTTACCGCATTGAAGGTACCGGTGATACTGTCTCCGATCCTCCCAAGAGAAAGCTCCGACGATTCAGTGGTTTCCTCAATCGAAGCAACCATCTGCTTAACCTCTCTTATACTCTTGTTGACAGTTGTCTGCGCACCGATGATAAGTGCAAGATACATCACTCCCAGCGCAACAAAAACATACTTCAGATTGGCGAAGTAATTTTTCATACAGATCTTAAACATAGTATTCTCTCCTGTAGCTTTTCCGGTGTACATCTGCACAGAGCTGCTCATGAACATTGTGCGTACTTCCTGCACCACGCTGCCAGTACATCCCTTCATACATATGCACACGGCTGCGGACTGTCCGTATTATACTTCGGCTGCATCCGCACATTTCCGGCAGCCTGCATATCCTGCACATTGATTCCGCTCCGAATGTACATCCTCAGACGTTATTAGTGATTATTGCTTCCACTATCTCTGCGGCCATGCCCACAAGCTCTGCGCAGGGTCTCTTCCTGTAGTATTCCTGCGTACGTTCTTCAGCCGTGCCACCCGTGGTCACGGGTACTCCCGCAAGGAGCTCACGGCATACGATGGACCCGTTTTCCTCCCTGAACCGTGCAATTGCTTCCTGCACTATGGGATAGACATCATTTTTGGATTGCGGGGTCGCATCTCCGCATACCAGTCCGAGAACCATAGCCATGCCCGTCACGGTACCGCACACCTCACGCATGCGTCCCACTCCGCCGCCAAGACCCACAGCCATCCTGGCAAGTGTATCCGCGTCAACACCAACTTCATCCTCAAAGGCCATAGCTACGGCCTGAGAACAATTGTAACCCAGCTTAAAATATTCGATTGCTTTTTCTTTTCTGTTCATGGATAGTATTTTATATCAAAGCCGGAATAATTGAAAGAAGGACTGTCTGAATTCATTTCGCAAAGACAAAACTGTTCCTTTCACAGCCCGAAGTCCAGTCTGACCAGACTTTTTCCGTTGGGAAGGCTGTCTATTTCTTTCCTGATCAGAGTATATCCAATGCCGGCCATTGTCCTTGTAAGTCCTTGCTCATCCATCTGGCAGTGCACCTTTTCAAGTCCGTCAAATGCATGGATATAGGGCGAATCAGAGACCCACTGCTTACTGTCTTCATTTATCTGTATTATGCATGAGACATATTTGGGACCGATCCTTCTGACTGCGTCCGCAAAGACATCATATCCGATGTATTCAACGAGCAGGTTTGCAATTACCAGCTCAGCCACCGGCAGCAGTTCTCTCCGGTTGATGAGATCAATATGAAGGCACTCTAATACTCCCGACAGGTTTTCATATCGCGCTGCAGCTGCTGTCAGATAATCTGCATTGATATCCACGCCGTACACCTTCTGATACTTTTTCCGGTCCACATGCTCCAGACCATTTCCACCTGCAATGCCCAATATCATTGCAGTGTTTACATCATAGGCTTCAAGCTGACTCTTCATGGTATGATTCATGGATTGAAGCTGTCTCACAGAATCCAGACTCATATGCTTTTCATAATCCGAAAGCCGTATTTCTTCCCATGGGTTATTCATCACAGGAGCTCCTCCTCTCTCGCATTGCCTTTCTCGCATCGCATCTCACACATTGTATCTCGCACGTCGCTTATTACGCGTTGCCACTCACGCATTGCATCCCACACACTGTATCTCACACATTACATCCCACACACTGTATCTCACACATTGCATCCCACACACTGTATCTCACGGATCACATCTCACACACTGTATCTCACGGATCACATCTCATGCGCAGCATCTCGCACATTGCCTCTTATCCATTGCATCTCACGCATTGCATCCCATACTGTGTACACCGGTACAAAGGCTTTCAGAAAAAGGTCTGCCTCATTGATTATGCAGCAATGCGGCAGGCCTTTAGCAATACTCTTCTGATATGTGTCTGACCGACAATTACAATATCCTGCGGATCCATCCCTCAGGTGCTTCGATCTTTCCGCTCTGGATACCTGTGAGTGTCTCGTAAAGCTTCTTTGTGACAGGTCCCATCTCATCCATACCTGCCGGGAAGTTAATGATCTCATCCTTGCCTACTACACGGCCTACAGGTGAGATAACAGCAGCTGTACCGCAGAGACCGCACTCGGCGAAATCCTTGAGCTCTGTGAACTTAACAGGTCTCTGTGTTGCCTTAAGTCCAAGATAATTCTCAGCTACATATACAAGTGATCTTCTGGTGATCGACGGAAGGATAGAATCCGACTTCGGAGTCACAAGTTCTCCGTCCTTTGTCACAAACAGGAAATTGGCTCCGCCTGTTTCCTCAACATAGGTTCTCGTTGCAGGATCAAGGAACATATTCTCCGCAAAACCGTTGGCATGCGCAACCTCATGTGCATGTAAGCTCATTGCATAATTAAGCCCTGCCTTGATATGTCCTGTGCCTCTTGGAGCTGCGCGGTCAAAATCGCTTACACAGATAGAGATCGGCTTTGCTCCGCCCTTGAAGTAAGGTCCTACAGGGGTACAGAACATACGGAACTGATATTCCTTTGCCGGCTTTACACCGATAACCGGTCCTGAAGCAAACATATACGGACGGATGTAAAGTGACGCGCCGCTGCCAAACGGGGGAACCCATGCGGCATTCTCTTTTACCACCATATCAACTGCCTCGAGGAACTGCTCCTTCGGAAAAGGAGGCATCTCAAGTCTCTGAGCAGAGTCATACATACGGTCTGCATTCATATCAGGACGGAAAGTAACGATGCTTCCGTCTGCAGTGGTATAAGCCTTAAGACCTTCAAATACTTCCTGACAATACTGAAGGATACCTGCACATTCGTTGATCACAACATCAGGATCGCTGACCATCTGACCACCGTCCCACTTGCCATCTTTAAAGTTTGAAACATATCTCTTGTCAGTGGGCATATAATCAAATCCGAGGCTGCCCCATTCCAGATTCTTCTTTTCCATAATCATCTTCTCCGTTCTCTGGTATTTCTTCTTACCAATAACCACACCAGATAAATATTCATATATTCGCCAAGTCAGAGCCTGTCCTCAGCCTGTAATGGCGTATTTGATTAAAAGACACTGCTCTTGCAATAATCCGGGCCGAAGCTGCCGGACCCTGCGTTTTTATTCAAATGTCTTTCCTGTATCCATGGCCTTGAAATTCAGGTCAAGAAGATCCGCATGTCTTGCAGATATGCACTTTGCAAGTGCCTTGCCTACATTCTCTTCGTCATACTCAGACACGACCTGAAGAAGCTTTCCTGCAAGTACCATATTGGCAAGTGTAGGTGCTCCCATCTCGCCGGCAAGTCTGCTTGCCGGGATGTAGTATACATCTACATCTGTTCTTTCAACCTTTCTCTCAATAAGCGTTGAATCTACCAGGATCATTCCTCCCGGTTTAACTTCTGATTCGTACTTATCAAGTGACGGAAGGTTCATTGCTACGAGCACATCAGGGTGACTGATGAGCGGAGCTCCGATAGGATCATCACTTACTATAACGCTGCAGTTTGCAGTACCGCCGCGCATCTCAGGACCGTATGAGGGGATCCAGCTTACATGCTTTCCTTCGATAAGAGCCTTGTAGGCAAGTACCTTTCCCGAAAACAGAAGTCCCTGTCCGCCGAAGCCTGCGAATAAATATTCTCTTGTCATTGAGCTGCCTCCTTACTGCGATCCTTATAAACTCCGAGCGGATAATAAGGTATCATCGCTTCATCGATCCACTTAAGTGCTTCCTGCGGTGTCTTTCCCCAGTTTGTAGGACATGCAGAAATGACCTCCACGAGTGAAAAGCCCTTGCCATCTATCTGATTCTGGAATGCTTTTCTGATCGCCTTCTTTGCTGCCCTTACATTGGCTACGCTGTTTACTGCCACTCTCTCAAGATACTCAGGTCCGTCAAGCTGAGCGAGCATCTCGCATACCTTTACAGGATAACCGCATACCTTAGGATCTCTTCCGTATGGCGATGTCTGTGTTACCTGTCCGGGGAGTGATGTAGGCGCCATCTGGCCGCCTGTCATTCCATAGATCGCGTTATTGACGAAGATAACCGTGATGTTCTCATTTCTTGCTGCGGCATGTACTGTCTCTGCAGTACCGATGGAAGCGAGGTCGCCGTCGCCCTGGTATGAGAATACGATGTTATCGGGATTGGCTCTCTTAGCTCCTGTTGCAACTGCCGGTGCACGTCCGTGAGCTGCCTCGATCATATCACATGCGAAATAGTCATAAGCCATTACTGCACACCCAACAGGAGCGATACCGATGGTCTTCCCTTCGATACCGAGTTCATCGATTGCTTCAGCCACAAGCCTGTGGATTATACCGTGTGTACATCCCGGACAATAATGAAGCGGTGCATCAGTAAGTGCATGAGGTTTTTCAAATACTACCATATCAGTTTCCTCCTTTCAGCTTCTTGTCAGCTTCTGCAATTGCGTCATATACCTGTTCAGGCATCGGGATCATACCGCCTGCCCTGAAGCAGAGTGATACGGGAGCCTTGCCGTCTACTGCAAGCTTCACATCCTCGATCATCTGTCCCATTGAGAGCTCTACGCTGATGAACTGCTTAGCGTGCTCAGCTGCCTTTGCAACGATCTTCTCAGGATACGGCCAGAGTGTGATCGGTCTTATGAGTCCGGCCTTGATGCCGTTCTTCCTTGCCGCGATGACTGCGTTCTTTGAAACTCTTGCTGCTATACCGAAAGCAACGATTACGATGTCGGCATCTTCAACCATGAATTCCTCAGCCATTGTCTCAGTCTCTTTTATCTTTTCGTACTTTTCGTATCTTTCAATATTCTTCTGTTCAAGTACGTCAGGTAAAAGATAAAGAGAATTGACGATATTGTGCTTTCTTTCCATCTTTGTACCTGTGGTTGCCCATGGCTTTGCTACAGGCTCGCCCGGTACAAAGTCAAAGCTTACAGGCTCCATCATCTGGCCTGTGGTACCGTCTGCAAGTATCATGCAGGTCATGCGGTATCTGTCTGCCAGATCAAATGCCTTAACTGTAAGCTCTGCCATCTCCTGTACCGATGCCGGAGCAAGTACAAGCATATGATAGTCACCGTGACCGCCGCCCCTTGTAGCCTGGAAATAATCAGACTGGCTTGGCTGGATTCCGCCGAGTCCCGGACCGCCGCGCTGTGCATTGACTATTACCGCAGGAAGGTCTGCGCCTGCCAGATATGAAAGTCCTTCGCTCTTAAGTGAGATGCCCGGGCTTGATGAAGATGTCATGACCCTCATCCCTGCTGATGAACATCCGTATACCATGTTGATCGCAGCGATCTCGCTTTCAGCCTGAAGGAAAAGTCCTCCGATCTTAGGCATCCTTTTTGCCATATATGCTGCGATTTCTGTCTGAGGTGTTATCGGATAACCGAAGTAGTGACGGCAGCCTGCCTGGATAGCAGCCTCGGCTATAGCCTCATTGCCCTTCATTAAAACTTTTTCTCCCATGTTCCACCTCACCTTTCTACTGTGATTACACAGTCAGGACACATGATCGCGCATGATGCGCATCCCACACACTCATCCTGATTTGTAATTTCTGCCGGGTGATGCCCCTTCTTGTTGATTTTTTCCTTAGATAGCTGTAACAGTCCCTTGGGACAGGCATCGACACAAAGGCCGCAGCCCTTACAGGTATCAGTTGCGAAAGTAACTTTTGCCATCTCTTCCCTCCTATCAAATCGGTCTTTTCTGGAGCTTCATCGGAAACAGGTTTTCAATTTTTCCCTTTAGCTCATCCAAGAGTGATTCTTGCACTGCCGTGGCTGCAAGCGGTATGCCTGCAGCCTCTGCTACTTCCCGCGCGTAATCCATGGAAGCAAGTACATCTTCTGCCTTCGTATCCGCAGCCAGATTGGATCCGTTGATTACTCCGGTAAAACTTAATCTCGAGGCTTCCTCGATCTCCTTTTTGACCTGCAGCGTGGATGCTGCATCTCTTGTCAGCGGACGGTAGCAGTTAACGACAAGATACATATCGTAATCGTTTTCATCTGCTATGGCTTTTGACAATCTTCCCAATGCCACTGCACCCACGTCATCTCCTCCCACATCTACCACTGCGTGAAAAGATCTGTCATCGATGATCGCATACATTTCCTGCGGAAGCGCAGGAGCATCGAGATTGGTATTCGCAAAGGCTGAACTGATAAGTCTGATTCCCGCCTTTTCAAAATCTTCGTTGCTGTCCTTTGTCCTGAAATATGGATTCACTATATCCAGGTCTGCTATCAATACTCTGTCTGCCTGATGCTTCAGGTCAAGTGCCATATTGACTGCTATGTTGGTCTTGCCGCTCCCATAATGTCCGCAGAGCAGCGTTACTCTTTTATAATTCATGTCTTATGATCTTTCCGCTTGTAGTCTTGGGGAGTGAATCCCTGAAAACTACCATTCTCGGATACTTATAAGGTGCCGTATGCTTCTTTACATAGTCCTGGATCTCCGCAACAAGTTCATCGTTTCCTTCCTTGCCGTTGACCAGCACTATGCTTGCCTTGACTATCTGACCGCGGACCGGGTCAGGTGCGGCACTTACGCCGCATTCAAGCACATATGGCAGCTCCATGATAACTGATTCGATCTCGAACGGTCCGATGCGGTATCCGGAAGATTTGATAACATCATCCTTTCTTCCTACATACCAGTAGAAACCATCCTCATCCATCCATGCCAGATCTCCTGTATGATACCATCCGCCGCACCAGGTATTTCTGGTAGCTTCATCATTGTTATAGTAGCATACCGAAAGTCCGCACGGCATTCCCTTGCTGATATCTACGCATATCTCTCCGGTCTCACCTGTAGGTACAGGCCTGCCGTCGGAATCCAGGATGGATATGTTGTAAATCGGTACAGGTCTGCCCATGGAACCCACCTTGTGAGGTGCACCTATCATGTTTCCGATAAGCATCGTTGACTCCGACTGTCCGAAGCCTTCCATGATCCTGAGGCCTGTTGCCTTTTCAAACTGTCTGTATACCTCCGGATTGAGTGCCTCACCTGCTGTCGTCATATGTTTCACAGATGAGAAATCATACTGTGATATATCCTGCTTGATCATCATCCTCAGCATCGTAGGCGGTGCACAGAATGTGGTGATGTGATACTTGGCAAACATCGGCAGTATCTTCGATGCATCGAATCTGTCAAAGTCGTATACAAAGGTTGCTGCCTCAGCAAGCCACTGTCCGTAAAGCTTGCCCCACATTGCCTTTGCCCAGCCTGTATCCGATATGGTTAGATGCAGTCCGTCCGGGTCCACTGTATGCCAGTACTTTGCAGTATGGAAATGTCCCAGCGGATACTTGTAATTGTGAGCGGCGATCTTTGGATATCCTGATGTACCTGATGTAAAGAACATCAGCATGAGGTCGTCTCCGCCCGGTGAGCTCTCGGTCCTCTTGAAATGTGTACTGAAGAGCTGATACTCTTCATTAAAGTCTCTCCAGCCTTCTCTCGTGCCGTTGACTATCAGCTTATTCTTAAGTCCGTCGTAGCTCTTCTCTGCTTCCTCAACCTGCTGAGCAGTATCTCCGTCTGCCGTACAGATGACAGTCGTGATACCCGCTGCCTTGAAGCGATATGAAAAATCGTGATCAAGCAGCTGGTTTGTCGCCGGAATCGCGATGGCTCCGAGTTTGTTGAGTCCCAGCATAGCGAACCAGAACTGATAATGTCTCTTGAGCACCAGCATTACCCTGTCGTCCTTCTGGATACCCAGTGACTTGAAATAATTGGCACATCTTGCGGATTCTTTCTTCATGTCCTGGAAAGTGAACTTTCTTTCTTCCAGATCCTTTGATATCCACATCATTGCCAGCTTGTCCGGATCTTTCCTCGCCATCTCGTCCACAAGGTCGAAAGCGAAGTTGAACTTCTTTGTATTCTTGAAGGAAATGGCAGTGGGCGTACCGTTATCATTCTCGGTCACATCAATATAATTGTGCCAGATCCTCTCCCTCGTATCCTTTACAACTGTCCTCTTCTCCTGAATAATCGGAGTATTGGAGAGTTCAGGTATGGGCTTTCCTTCCGGATTAAGCACGATAGCATAAAAGATACAGTCTCTTCCGTCAACCGCGATCATACCGTGAGGCGTACCGGAATTGTAATAGATACTGTCGCCTTCCCTTAGCACTTCGGTATGGCTGCCTATCTGGATCTTCATTGCGCCTTCGATGATTATGTCGCATTCCTGACCCTCATGCGTGGTAAGGTCTATAGGTCTGGACTGAGCCTCTTCATCATAAATGCTTCTTACATAAAGCGGCTCCGCGA
This sequence comes from Lachnospiraceae bacterium UBA1755, assembly GCA_002314805.1. GTDB lineage: Bacteria > Bacillota > Clostridia > Lachnospirales > Lachnospiraceae > Darwinimomas. The sequence continues at coordinate 11,581 of DCHJ01000059.1, forward strand.
TCCTGTTTCTGAAGGAATAGGCCAGGTTATAGTAGGTCATGCCGTGCGCCTGTGATACCTTCTGCCCGTTGCCGAAGCGTGTGAGCGTATAGGATTTAAGCGTCGGGCTGTAGCCCTCAATGATATCCGTAACATTGACACCCAGTGCATTGGCACAGCGGTAAATAAATGTAAAATTAAGATCCCGGTTGCCTGATTCACATTCCAGATACTCTTCCGGTGTCGTTCCGGATTTCTCTGCTATCTCCTCAACCGATATTCCCTCAAGATCCCTCAAGGTACGTATTCGGGCAGCCATTTCTTTGATCTGGTAATCCAGTCCAGCAAACTCTGACATATTTCCTCCTGTCGATACTTGATGTACTAATATTTCATCCTGCAAATAACTACACCGGAGCAGGTCCCATCTTTTCGCTATGCCAGTGCTTATCCATAGCGTGTACCGGTGTACTTAATTAAAAGACACTGTACTAATGACGTCAGCTCTGTGGCTTTAGTCCCGTCTGATGCAGCATCAGGTTCTGTGTAATCTGTCTCTCCCTGCAAGGCGTTACGTCCTGAATCGCCTGTCCCGTTTGACGAAATATTCAGCCATAAGCCTCATGCCACACCTGAAGCCTACAGCAGTGACCTCTGTATCTTACCGTTGACTGTCTTAGGCAGTGTATCACAGAATACAACTATTCTAGGATACTTATATGGTGCTGTGTTCTTCTTTACATAATCCTGAATTTCCTTTGCAAGCTCGTCCGTACCTGTGACACCCTTTGTAAGTACAATGCTCGCCTTTACAACCTGTCCTCTTACCGGATCCGGTGCAGCGCTCACTCCGCACTCCAGTACGTACGGAAGCTCCATGATAACTGACTCGATCTCAAATGGTCCGATACGGTAGCCTGAAGATTTGATGACATCGTCCTTTCTTCCCACATACCAGAAGAAGCCGTCCTCGTCTCTCCATGCAAGGTCTCCTGTATGATAATATCCGTCATGCCATGCAGCCTCGGTTGCTTCCTCATCATTGAAGTAGCCCTTGAACAGGCCGCATGGTACCTTTTCGCTTGTCCTGACAACGATCTCTCCCGGTTCACCTGTATCAGCCTCCTTGCCTTCCTTATCGATGAGCTCAATATCATAAAGCGGAGTGGGCTTGCCCATGGAACCGATCTTATGTGTGCCTCCGAGAAGATTGCCGATCGCAAGAGTAAGCTCTGTCTGCCCGAAGCCTTCCATGATCTGAAGACCTGTTGCTTTCTCAAACTGTCTGTATACCTCGGGATTGAGAGCCTCTCCTGCAGTCGTCATATGTACTACAGATGAAAGATCGTATTTGCTTATATCCTCCTTGACCATCATGCGCAGCATGGTAGGCGGTGCGCAGAATGTAGTTATCCTGTATTTCGCAAACATCGGAAGGATGTCCGCCGCGTCAAATCTGTCGAAGTCATATGTGAATACTGCGCCTTCACATAACCACTGTCCGTAGAGCTTGCCCCAGAGAGCTTTGCCCCATCCTGTATCCGATATGGTGAAGTGCAGTCCCTTGCTGCTGACTCCATGCCAGTACTTGGCCGTGATGTAGTGACCGAGTGCATACTTGTACGAATGCTCTGCCACCTTGGGATATCCGGATGTGCCCGATGTGAAGAACATGATCATTGTGTCATTGCCGCACGGAGACGTCTCAGTCCTGTAGAAATGAGCGCTGTACATGTCAAATTCCTCATCGAAGCAGTGCCAGCCGTCTCTGTTTTCGCCCACAAGGATCTTTGTCTGAAGTGTAGGGCACTCTGCCTCAACTGCTTCTACGCACTCAGGAACATTATCCCTTGCTGTGGCGATGATTGCCTTTACGCCTGCTGCATTGAACCTGTATTTGAAGTCGTGCGCCTGCAGCTGGCTGGTTGCCGGAATTGCTACTGCACCAAGCTTATGAAGTCCGAGGATCGCGAACCAGAACTGATAATGGCGCTTAAGCACTACAAGTACCTTATCTCCCTCCGAGATACCCAGTGCCTTGAAATAATTGGCTGCCTGGTTGGATGCCCTCTTCATATCCCTGAAGGTAAATCTGCGCTCGTTTTTATTCCTGTCCAGATGTATCATTGCGAGCTTATCAGGTTCTCTCGCTGCGATCTCATCTACGATATCAAAAGCAAAGTTGAACCGGTCTTCATTGACAAATTCAATGGACTTCAGTGCCCCCTTCTCATCCTCTTCTGTCTTGATAAATTCCGAGCAGATAAGCTTCTTCTTAGAAGTCTTTGAAGGTATCAGCGTATTTCTTATTGCCGTCTCCTTGATCTCCTGTCCGGGGAACACGACTGCAAGGAAAGTACAGTCCCTGCCGTCAACTGCGATCATGCCGTGTGGAGTCGATGAATTGTAGAGAATGCTGTCGCCTTCACTTAAGTACTCTGTCCTGTCACCGACCACGATCTTAAGTCTTCCGCTCAGTACATAGTCAAACTCCTGACCGCTGTGGGTCGTGGTATGCACCGGCTTATCCTGAAGCTCCTCACGGTACTCATAGGTAACGTAGTAGGGCTCTGCCAGCTTCTTATTGAACATGGGTGCCAGATTCTGGATCTCGATACCATCCTCCTTTGCCGTCTCCTGACCCTGCCCCTTACGGGTCACTGTATAGGAGCTGAGTCTGGCACTGTGTCCCTCCAGGATATCGCTCATACCGATATTAAAGGCAAGTGAGCATTTATAAATAAATGTGAACGGGAAATCCAGTTCTCCTGCCTCATACCTGCAGTAATCTTCTACACTGACCTGAGCTTTTTCAGCCATCTCCTCCACGCTGTATCCGGAGATCTCTCTCATCTCCCTGATACGCCGGGCTATCTCAAATAGGTTGCCTGAATCTTCGACGTGTGACATTATAGATTTAACCTCCGCACCGCTTCTTCTCTCATTTTGTACTTAAGTACCTTGCCTGCCGCATTCATCGGGAATGCGGTGACAAACTCGATATACCTTGGTACCTTATGTCTTGCCATATGGGTCCCGATATAATCATTCATTTCTTCGGCAGTCATGGTCTTGCCTTCCTTAAGGATGATGCAGGCCATTGCCTCCTCTCCGTATTTCTTATCGGGTACACCTATTACCTGTACATCCTGGACATCAGGATGAGTGTAAATGAATTCCTCGATCTCCTTGGGATAGATATTCTCACCGCCGCGGATGATCATATCCTTGAGTCTTCCAGTGATCCGGTAAGTACCGTCTTTATCCCTGCATGCGATATCTCCCGAATGGAGCCATCCATCCTGATCTACGGTCTGCTTTGTTGCAACCGGCATCTTGTAGTAGCCCTTCATGGTGTTGTAGCCCCTTGAACAGAATTCTCCGTTCTCGCCTGCCGCAACCTCTTCTCCCGTCTCCGGATCGATGATCTTGCATTCCACATGAGGGAAATCGTAGCCGACGGTTTCTGTCCTGAGTTCCAGTGAATCTGTCCATGCGCTCATTGTGCTGCCCGGTGATGATTCCGTCTGACCGTAAACACTTACGATGCCCCTCATATTCATCTCATCAGGCTGTGCAGCTCTCTTCATGAGTTCCGGCGGACATCCCGCGCCTGCCATGATTCCTGTCCTCATATGTGAGAAATCCGTCTTCCGGTAGTCAGCATGATTGAACATTGCTATGAACATGGTGGGGACTCCGTTAAAGCAGGTGATCTTCTCCTGATTGATGCAGGCCAGTGAATTCTTTGCGCTGAAGTATGGGAGCGGGCATACCGTACTGCCATGTGTCAGGGATGCTGTCATGCTCAGTACCATGCCGAAGCAGTGGAACATCGGTACCTGAATCATCATGCGGTCTGCTGTTGAAAGTCCCATACGGTCTCCGATGCACTTGCCGTTGTTTACTACATTGAAGTGGGTGAGCATTACCCCTTTGGGAAATCCGGTAGTACCTGATGTGTACTGCATATTGCATACATCATTGATCTTTACCGCCGCTGCCATCCTGCCTATCTCTGCCATGGGAACCATATCCGCTCTCTTCATGGCCTGCTCAAATGTAAGGCATCCCTTCATCTCAAAGCCTACTGTGATGACGTTCCTGAGGAACGGGAGGCGTTTGCATCTGAGCGGTGTGCCCGGCTCTGAGTTCTCGATCTCAGGACATATCTCATTGATTATCTGTCTGTAATTTGAATCCAGACAGGAATCGATCATTACGATGGTATGTGTATCCGACTGACGGAAAAGATATTCCGCTTCGTGTATCTTGTAAGCAGTATTTACGCTTACCAGCACTGCTCCGATCTTTACAGCTGCCCAGAAGGTAATGAACCATTCAGGCACGTTGGTCGCCCAGATGCTGACCTTGCTTCCTGCCCTTACCCCGAGCGAGACAAGTGCTCTTGCGAAAGTGTCCACATCGTCCCTGAACTCTGAGTAAGTCCTTGAGTAATCAAGAGTCGTGTACTTGAATGCATACTGGTCAGGGAATTCCTTTACCATGCGGTCAAGCACCTGCGAGAAGGTCATCTTGATGAGGTCGTCCTTTTTCCATACATACCATCCGGTACCGTCATGATTCTTATACAGTGAACCCTCATTTTCATTATGGCGTTCAAACTGTCTCATGAAGTTTACGAAATGGGGTAAGATGAACTCATAATCATCCAGTTCCTCTATCCACTCAGGCTTCCACTCAAGTGAGATGTACCCGTCGTAATCGATTGACGAAAGCGCCATGAGCATCTCTGCTATCGGGAGCGTACCCTCACCGATCACTGTATAGCTGCCATCCTCATTTGAATCTCTTAGATGCACATGCTTTACATATGCTCCCAGATTCTTGATAGTCGTGTCCGCGGTCTCCTTGAAATCGTAATACGGGTGATGCATATCCCAGAGTACCCCGAGACTGTCATCTGCAAATCCATCAAGAAGATCTCTCAGCCTTGCAGTATCGGAATAAACACCCGTCGTCTTGATAAGAAGAATTACTCCGTTTTTCTTTGCTTCCGGAATGAGCGTCCTGATCTGTTCCCTCGCGGCATCCTCATCATCTTCCTGCACCACTGCACTGACATACTGTACATGCATGGATGCCGCCATATCCATAAGCCATACGAGGGTTCCATAGCTTTCTTTATCGGTCAGTTCAAGTGCTGTGTCCAGGCATGGGATCTCGATCCGCTTATCACGCAGCTCCCTTACAGCTGCGGCAACCGTATATGGATGGAGCTGTCCGCCTCTTTCAAAAAAGTCTTTCTCTTTCTGGAGAGAATACAGCTCAAAGCCCTGGAAATGCATTTCCTTCGTAATACTTACCAGTTCGTCCCAGCCAAGTCCCTTCCAGCCTCTTGTAGAAAATGAAAGCTTCAAGAATTTTCCTCCTCATAAACTATCTTGTTAAGTGCGTTGATATACGCATGGATACTTGATCCGATGACGTCTGTAGAGATACCTCTTCCTGAATATAGCTTTCCGCCTGCCCTGAGCTTGACTATCGTCTCACCCATGGCTGTCCTTCCTTCTGTTACCGACTGGATCTGGAAATCATCAAGCTCATAATGATGTCCCGTGATCTGCTCGATGGCAAGGAAGCTTGCATCTACAGGTCCGTCGCCTATTGACACGCTCTCAAGAAGCTCGTCATTCCTGTACAGCCTCATATGGCATGTGGCAGAAATAATGTTGCCGGAATTAATGATAAAATCCTCAACCTTGTATGTCGGAGGCACCTGCATTGCCGATGAAGCAATGATTGCCTCGATCTCCTTGCTTGTGACCTTGTCCTTCTTTACCGACACTCTTACAAAGGTATCATAGACATTCTTGTTATCCTCTTCGTTAAGATCATATCCCAGGCGCTTTACTTCCCTGATGATCACTTCGATCCCGTCATGCGCAGTGAAGGTATTCTCCTCTCTGTCATCACGTACCCCGTCATCAAAGGGTGAATTCTTGCTCTTGGTCTCCGTGAATATACGGTCGATCTTTTCTACGATACGCTTCATTTCCACGGTATGGATACCTGTTTCTGCTCCAAAGGCTTCACCCTTCACACCCATTATCTTAATAAGATTGGGTATTGATGCTGTACTCTCCGGATAGATACTGCCCTTTATCTCAGATGCCCCTGTCATGGCGCCTGTCACAGAACAGATGTCAGCCATGGAAAGCTTGTTGCAGCAGTACACGCTCAGCTGTGCTTTTCCGTCACTGAGACCGGCCGTACCCGCAATGACCTCAGATATGAAATTCCTGTATTCATCAGGAAGCATATTGCCGGCATCATCGCTTACTGCAACCTGAGACGCACCTGAGTCTATAGCGGCATCAAGTATACCGAAAAGATATGACTTGTCGCTTCGTGTTGCATCATCGGCAATAAACTCAACATCCGGGCACAGGCTCCTGCAGTAAGCAACTGCTTCCGCTACCCTGTCCTGCATGGCTGCCGGCTTGAGGTGATACAGGTATTCCATCTGTACCGAGCTCACCGGGCAGACGATCTGAAGTCTCGGAGTCCTTGCTTCGCGTATTGCTTCCCAGACCCGGTCGATCTCTTCCTTTTCAAGACCTGCCGGAACTGCAACAGCTGCATTCACAACTGTCTGTGCAATGGACTTTGCACAGAGACTGTCGGCACGGCTTCCCGACAGAGGGGCCAGCTCGATCACATCAACACATAGCTTATCAAGCAGCTTTACCAGCTCCAGCTTTTCCTTGAATGTAAGTGCGGATGCCTTCCTCTGCTTCATAGTAATGTCGCTGATCTTAAGTCTTCTCATGACGCCCTCCCTGTGCTTTCATTTCCGGTGACCATGCTCCGGAGTCTTATTTGTTATCAATATGGTCCTGACGGACCCTTATACAGCCCTTGTCAGTCCGCAAATATATGTGGATATGTTATGACCGTAAAAAAGGACCCCGGCGTTTAGCCGCGGTCCTAAATATGATCTCTGTTCTGATTATGTATCACCTTCATCAGGCTGTCCATTATCTATCATATTAGTCGTACGCCTAAAACGCCATCCCCGGCTTCTTAATGACAAGGCCGACAATGACGAGTAGAATGACGATAATAAGCGATAATGAATTATTATACATTCAGTCTTCCCCCTGA
>DCHJ01000028.1:0-879 GCA_002314805.1 Lachnospiraceae bacterium UBA1755
GACCTGTTGTTACAGGGAATGGCTTATCATCTGTACCGTAGCCCATTGACTCGAGTGATGAGATAACACCGATGTCGAGGCAGTCAGCTGCAACGAGTACAGCGTCGAGGTTCTTGTCTGCATAGAAACCTGAAAGAAGGTTGTCCATACGTGACTGAGCCTTTGATGAATCCCAACCCTGGATAGCTGTCTGCTCATATGTTGTCTGACCTGAAGGAATTGCGAGCTGGCCTTTGTCAATGTATGGCTGAAGGACCTTCATTGCTCCGTTGTAGAAACGAACTGCGTTTGTATCATCCTGTGAACCCGAGAAGATCTCAAGGTTGAACGGACCCTTGCCCTCAGCAAGTCCGAGTGCATCTGCGATGTACTGTCCCTGAAGCTCACCCATCTTGTCAAGGTCGAAGGTTACATAGTAATCAACAGCGTCTGTGTTTGTGATAAGACGGTCTTCTGCGATAACCTTTACGCCTGCTTCTTTAGCCTTCTCGCATGCATCTGTAAGTGCTGCACAGTCAACTGCTACGATCACAAGTGCGTTAGCGCCCTTTGTAAGCATATTCTCGATCTGCATAGCCTGCTTAGCCGAGTCATCCTCTGCGTACTCAATGAGTACATCGTAGCCTGCATCCTTATAAGCCTTTGTAAGTGTGTCGCCCTGAACTGACCAGATAGTCTGCTCCTTTGTAGGCATAAGAAGACCGACTGTCTTCTTTCCTGCTGCATCATCCTTCTTCTCTGCAGCTTCCTCTTTTGCAGCTTCCTGCTTCTTAGGTGCCGCACCGGCGTTTGTACCGCATGCTGCAAGTGAGAGAACCATTGCTGCAGCCAAAGCGATTGCTAAAATCTTCTTCATATTGTTTCCTCCTTTTATTCTAT
>DCHJ01000028.1:959-14659 GCA_002314805.1 Lachnospiraceae bacterium UBA1755
CTATATGCTTTCTTCGATCCGTACTGTACTTTCAGTCACGTCCGACAGCTGATACCGGCTATATGCTTTCTCCGATCCGTACTGTACTTTCAGTCACGGCCGACAGCTGGTACCAACAATATATTTTACTTTAACCGGTACCGTTTTGTCACGCAAATTACTTACCGCAGCAATATGCCAGATTATCCTTGACTGAGAAGGTATCATCGCCCTTTGATCCCCAGAACTCAAAGCCGAAGTACTTATCATATCCGGCCTTCTCGATCGCTCTGATGACTGCAGGATAGTTGACCTCTGTGTCGCGGAGCTCGAAACGTCCCGGCACACCTGCACTGTGGAAATGTCCGATATTCCTGATGTTCTCTGTCACTGAATTGATGATATTGCCTTCCATAAGCTGCATATGATATACGTCATAGAGCAGCTTGATGCACGGTGAATTGACAGCCTTGACGATCTCAAAGCCCACATTTGCCGAATCAAGCCAGTAGCCCTTGTGATTGTAATTGGAATTGAGCGCCTCAAGCACAATAGTAACGCCCTTCTTCTCTGCCATCTCGGCTGATCTCTTTAAGTTCTCGATGAGAGCGAGCTTCTCACAGTCAGCATGTCCCTTGAGGTCATCAGAAAGTCCGATAAGAGTCTTTGTATTGAGATCCTCCGCAAAATTAAGAGACTTCTCAACATTGGGTCCCACGATGGACCAGTCCCAGCTCATCCTGATCGTCCATGCATCAGCGATGCAGCAGTCAGAAACAGCAATACCCTCGTTGGCAGCGATCGAACCGATCTTCTTAGTGTCATAGTCTGTAGGATTCCAGAACTCGACAGCGTCGAGTCCGCACTCCTTAGCAAGCTTTATCCTGTCGTAAAAGTCAACCTTTTCCCATACAGGCTCGATGCAAAGTGAATATTTCATGTCTTATATTCCTCTCGTAATTATTTTGAACTGCGGGTGCGCATATCACGGTTTTCACACCGGCAGCATAACTGTCTGCGCGGAGCAGAATGATCTGCTCAATAAAGCCGCAGAGAGCCGTGCCGCTTGTCAGCAGCCGACTCTCTGTAAATATTGATTTATGCAAGGACCTCAGCAACCTTGTTGATTGCCTTAACGATCATATGGGCATCCTCATCCGTCATCTGTGCAGGAAGATCGATATGGATCACGCGGCCAAGGTACTCCAGTGTATTCGGGCACATATCCTCTGCATACTTAACCGGCTGTGCCTTGTGATACGGGCAGTCCCACGGACACTTGATGGCTGTCGGAGCCTTCTCGTTGAGGACATGCTTCCAGTGAGCGTAGATATGCCAGTCCGGGATACCTGCGTTGAATACACCTGCTGCCGGAACGCCTTCGGCAGTAAGAGCCTCTGCAAACGGAGCAACCTTCTCTCTTGAATCAAGATAGAACATAAGGCAGATACCTGCATCGCCCGCAGCATCATTGCAGGGACGCACGCTGATACCCTTTGTATCCTTGATGCCTTCCTTGATGATAGCAAGGTGACGGCGCATTGCCTCGTTGAGGTAGTCAAGTCTGTTGAGCTGAGCGCACATAACTGCACCTGCAAGCTCGCCCATACGGAAGTTGGAACCGCAGAAAAGCTCGCCCTCATATCTCTGCTCTGCGAAACGGTCAGGTCTCCAGCAGGCTGCTGTATCATGATATGAGCATGCACGGTCATAGATCCTCTCATCCTGGCAGAGAACTGCACCGCCCTCACCGGCTGTGATCGTCTTATGGTACTGGAATGAGAAGCATCCTGCATCACCGAAGGTACCTACGCACTTGCCCTTGTATGTAACGCCGCAGGCCTGAGCACAGTCCTCGATAACAACGAGGTTATGCTCCTTTGCGATCGGAAGGATACGGTCCATATCGCAGGGAACACCGCGCATATGAACACAGATGATACCCTTTGTCGAAGGAGTGATCTTCTTCTTAATATCCTCGGGATCGATAGTAAGTGTCTCATCAACCTCTGCGATAACAGGGATAGCCTTGGCACCAACTATAGTTGCGCATGATGCGAAGAATGTATATCCGGGTACGATCACCTCGTCACCGGGTCCGATGCCGCATGCTGTCATTGCTGACAGAAGCGCGCCTGTACATGATGATGTTGCAAGGCAGTACTTTGAGCCCATCTTCTTTGCAAAAGCCTGCTCGAACTTCTTAACCTTAGACTCTGCCCCTGCAGGTCCGTAGTAACGGAATAAGTACTTGTTGTCAAGGACCTCCATTACTTCCTTCTTCTCTTCTTCACCGATCTCAAGTCCGCCCGGATACATCGGGAAGTTCTCAGTTGTCTTGGCCTTTGGTCCGCCATAGATCGCTAACTGCTCTGACATTATCATTCCTCCTTAATGTTTAGTGGTTTACCCACATTTATATATATATTTTCTCAGCAAAAAACTGTAGTGCTGAACTACATAAGCAGTATAAAAGTTCAGCATTTTATCGTCAATAAATTTTAGTGGATTAGTCGGTTTATACAGTAATTTTATGCAATATACACAAATTTCACACCCGCGCTTGCATAATTTCACCAATGAAGAAATCCGTTTTACTTAATCAGTTTAGAAAAACTGTTGACATTTTTGCTAAAATAAGTTTATAATCGTGACGCCTAAACCGGTAAACGTCGTAATAAGTCAATAAATCAATGGAGTTTCATATGGCTAACTTAACAATCAGAGACATTGCAAGACTCGCAGGAGTCAGCACAACAGCGGTATCCTTCGTCCTCAATGACAAACCGGGCGTCAGCGATGAGACACGTATCAGGGTCAAGGAGATCATCGCATCTACAGGCTTTACGCCCAATGTTCACACCCGCAGACTCAATCTGGGACGCAGCTTCACCATACATGTGGTACTATACTGGCACACCCATCCGATCTTCAATCAGTTTGCGCTGGAGATCATGTACGGTATCTTTGCTTCCTGCAAGAAGCTGGGATATTCCGTGATGTTCACCTTTATCGACAGGTCCTGGGATGTGACCCAGCTCATGGAATCCATACACAGCAAGGACTGTGACGGTCTCATACTGAGCCAGGTGGAGGATCCTTCCTTCATCTCCCTGCTCCAGCAGGAAAGCATCCCCTTCGTCTGTGTGGACTCACATGTCAAGAAAAACAGCAGTCTCCCACTTGTGGAGGTCGATTATTATCAGGCAAGCTATGATGCAACACTCTATCTGGCCAATATGGGACATACAGATATCGGTTACATCGGTTCTTCGACTCCTCACGAGCTGCATGAAGCGACCTTCAACGGATATATCGATGCCATGAGGGACAAGGGTCTTGCGTGCAATCCTGCGTGGATAGGCGGCATAGAGTTCTCCGCTTCGGCTGCCGGTGATTTCTTCAATTCGCTCGTAGATGGCAGGTTCCATGTGCCGTCTGCGTTCTTCTGTACCGGTGACGCCTTCTCGGTAGATCTGCTGCATGCTGCCAAAGCCCACGGCTACAATATTCCGGAAGATCTGAGTATCGTATCTGTTGACAATATCCTTGTCAGCCGTTACGTGGATCCGCCGCTTACCACCATGAGCTTTGATAAGGAGGCTCTCGGAGCCAAGGCAGTGGATGTGCTCCACTCCATGATCAACGGAGAGGATTTCCCCATGACCACACTTATCAAGCCGGTAATACTCGAGAGAAGCTCGGTAAAGAAGCTTAACTGAAACTTCCCGCCATTTTTACAGGATGGGTTCTGACTGCCGTATACGGATCTCCTTACTGCGGACCGTCCGCGGCAGAAGCATTGTGACGGTCCGGTATTCATGTACACCATGCATACAAAAGACCTGCGCCGGAAAACATGTTATTCCTGAAGCACGATTAAAAAGAGGCGGTGACTAACAGCCGTCCTTCCACAGCAAAGCCGGGTGCAATTCGCTGCAAAAGCGTCATGCACCCGGCTTTACTGTGGTCACTTCATGATCATTTCAGTTTTTGTGAATATCATAAATTCATGATCATTTGAGTTTCTTGTGAATATCATAACTTCATAATCATTTTAGTTTCTTGTGGATATCATAGCTTGTAAACTTATTTTTCTTAACCAGTGTCTTCTTGATAATGATCGCATCGAGGATGATGCCGATGAATACAAGTATGATACACGGCCACCATAGGACATTAGGCAGCACATGCAGATCCGGAGATGAAAGACTTCCGACGATACCGATGAGGCCTACTATCATGTAGAGCGGTCCCTCCTTCTGCGACAGTGCGCGGCGGGACTCCTCCGTATAGCTCTCTACATCCTTTCTACCCGTAAGATCACCGTTTTTTCTCTCCTTATATCCCATAAACAGCACTGCAACTGCAGCACCGAGACATAAGACATCTACAAAAAGCATACTACCCATTTTTCATCCTCCGCAGGTGATCCTGTATCCGGTGGTGGTCCGTTCAGTCCGGTACCGGATACAGAACTGATATTCAGTGGAGCTGGTGGGAATTGAACCCACGTCCTGAACACTGTCCCCCGTTCTTCTACTATCATAGTCTGCTCTTTAGGATTCCCTCAGTGAAGCGGGAGCAAACGCCCTCATCACATCGGTAGCTTCATGATACGCCCAGTCCGCTCAAAGCTTTGCAGATGTCGTTTCTCACATAGATGACACCGGTTATCCCAGGTGTGAGTGCCCGGGGCCGATGGCTGCAGTTAGGCAGCTGCTAATGAATAATTATCGTTAGCGTTTAATTTTAATTTTGCAGTATAACGCACTCGCTCGCGGATAGCTTCACCGACCTTCAATGCCCAGTCGAAACCAGTACAACCCCTCGTGTCAGCAGCCGCTTTTCAAAAGAAATCAAGGAGCGGCTGATCAAAGGATACTGTATCTAGTACCTCTCTTTCATTGCTCTCTCCATGTCACGCTTCTGGTCTTTACTTGCCAGAGCATCACGCTTGTCATAGAGCTTCTTGCCCTTGCAAAGGCCCACTTTTACCTTCACAAGGCTGTCCTTAAAGTATACTGATAACGGGATAAGTGTCAAGCCCCTCTCCTGCAGTTTAGCAGATAGTTTCCTTATCTCTGACTTGTGCATCAGGAGCCTGCGCACACGAAGAGGATCCTTGTTGAAGATATTCCCCTTCTCGTAAGGATTGATATGCATACCGTTTACGAAGACCTCTCCCTTGTCGATCTGGATCCACGCTTCCTTTATTGAGCACTGTCCGAGTCTCATGGACTTGACCTCTGTACCAAACAGCTCAATGCCTGCTTCGTACTCCTCAAGTATAAAGTATTCGTGGTATGCTTTTTTGTTATTTGCGATTTGCTTGAAATTCTCTGCCATGCTCTCCCGCAATCAATTATTATCAGCAGAAGCGCCCCAACAGCTGCCTGTGTCCGGTCATATGTCACATAATACATATCCCGGAGTAAAGCAGCCGGTCTCAGGGCGGTCTTAACTGCACCTGATCCTCCTGCCCGTTTCGATAAAAAAACAGCACCCTCATATTCACATGGGGGTGCCGTTAAGTCTCAATCATCAGCCCATAATGTCAAGAACAAGTGATACAACGACAAACAGAATTGCTGCGATAAGTGTAAGCTTCTGCAGTGTTCCTTCAAGTGAGCGTCCCTTATTCTTGCCCCAATAGCTCTCAGCCATACCGCCAACGGCGCCGAGACCCTGTGAATTACCTTCCTGGAAAAGTACAGTTCCTACAAGGAATAAACATACGATTAATAATAAAATAGATAATGCGATCCTCATACTATCCTCCTAAACGACACCAAAACAGTTTAGCATACTCATCCGCGTTTTGCAACTACTTCTCTGTTGTTTTTACTTCCTTTGTCATTTTTAAAAGGATACAGCGTGCTTATTCTGTCATTTTTCTGCCATCCTGTGTCTGCTTTTGTAATAACATGCAGCAGTCAAGAAAAGTCGCAAAAAAGGGGCTGTCGCACTATCATTTCAGAAATGATAGTGCGACAGCCCCTTCGATTTACCGGAGATTTCCGCTTTTCTTCCTAAGCAGAATAAGTGTTTTCTCGCTTTTTGTATGTCCGGGACAGACGTTTTGCATACTCATCCGTGTTTTGCAACTACTTCCCCATTGTTTTTTACTATATGGCTCTCCGACACTGTCCCGCGCACACAGCACAGCGGGTAAGTATCTGTATTTCGTCCCAGTACCGTACCCGGATTAAGTACTGCTCCGCAGCCCACCTCCACATAGTCTCCTGCCATTGCGCCCACCTTGATACGCCCGGTCTGCACATCGCCGTCTTCAAAGTGTATCCTAACAGGCTGTTTATCGTTCCTAATGTTGCTGGTGAGAGAAGCTGCACCTGTATGACTCCTGTAGCCGAGTACCGAGTCTCCGATATAGTTGTAATGAGGTGTCTGAACTTCATCAAAAAGTATACAGTTCTTATATTCGCAGGCATTGCCGATGACACAGCTCCTGCCTATTATTACGCTGCCGCGAATGAATGCCGAGGGTCTTATCTCCGTCCCTTCGTCTATGATCGCAGGTCCGGCTACAGAAGCAGTCTCGTACATCCTCACACTCTTATGTATCCACACACCTTCTGCTGCATTTAAGTATTCATCAGCAGGCAGAGTCGGTCCAAGCTCCATGATGAATTCTCCGATATCATCCAGTACCTCCCACGGATACTCATGCCTTTCAAAAAGAGCTTTTGCAATAGTATGCTCAAGGTCAAACAGACTGCTTATCCTTGCTTCTTCTTTTTTCATCTCATCTCTGCTCCTGTATCTTCATCCTGCATTTCCGAATCGCATCCTGCAGCAATCGTCCTTTCACAGCTTCGATTCGGCGCAGCATCTGTTCTTTCAGATTTCTGCGTGATCCTGTCCGGCAATGATCCTTGAATACCCCCGATTCAGGTCTGCCAGCAGCAGGTTTTCCTTATGCCCTGATAAACCGCATGCCTGTGATACTGCCATTCTCAGCACGTTTAAAGCCTATCCTTGCATCAAAGGTCTCGCCCTTGTCTGTTACAAACCCGCGGATCACAGGAGTTACGCCACCTGTGATGAGCTCGCAGATATCATTTTCCGAGAGCTTCCTGCCCATAATACTTCCTACTGAGAAAATGCAAGCGCCGTCAGCACCGCCGCTGGTGTTACTACTATTGTCATTGCTGCTATTGCAACTGTTATCATTGCTGTCGCCACAGCTGCCGCTGTTTCCGCTGCTCTCACTGCCGCTGGTGCTGCCTCGGCTGTCGCCACTGTTTCCGCTGCCCTCACTGCCGCTGGTACCTCCATGGCTGCTGTCACGGCTGCTGTCGCCTCTGCTATCATCTCTGCTGCCGGCATCGTCGCTGCCTTTACCGTTTCCGTCTCTGCGGTAATTCTCACATGCATAACCGCTGTCTGTCTTCTTCATCCTGCCCCCGCAGATCGGACATCGCATAGCTTCTATACTGAGCTGTCTTTCGTCATGACTCTTATCCTCCGGAATTGCATCGCTCTGTGTGCTGCCGATACCGTGCATATCTCCTGCGCTTACTACACGGGTCTGACCGGTATTATTTCTGTCCTGTGTCCTGTCATCAGCAAAGTCAAATACCACTTTGCATTCTCCCTTTTCATTCTTTTCAAGCTTAAGCGCAGCATCAAAGCTCCGACCGGTTTTACTCTTAAAGCCCTGCAGTTTCCGGGTCCTGCCCTGCTGCACAAGCTCCCTGATATCTTCCTCGTCAATCCGCACACCGGCTATCCTGCCAATACAGAAGCCGCAGGGCTTATCCTTCTTCCTGTAATTTGCACACCCGTATCCAAAGGATGTGGTAACAAGTTCTCCGCCGCATACAGGACATGGTATCCCAGGCTTTCTTCCCGGCATTGCAGCAAGATCAGAGCTGCCGGTCAGCTTTTCTATCTCACCGGCTATCTGTACTGACAGATCCCTTCCTGCAATATTGAGCGTGCCCCTGCGGATATAATCCTCAAGCCGTGCTCTGTAATCCTTAACATCCACTATTCCGTTGGTTATCTCATCAAGACCCTTTTCCCAGCTGGCACTCATCTGCGGGTTGAGCAGTGAAGGCTCCGTCAGCTTAACCACCTCGTAAACCATCTCTCCGATGCCCCCGGGGGTGAGCACCTGTGTCTTTTTGCTGAGATTGAGATAGCCGATATTTACAAGCTTTTTGATTATCTCAGCGCGGGTCGCAGAGGTACCGATACCTGTATTCCTGATCTGCGCGCGCAGTTCTTCATCATCTATGAGATTGCCTGCATTCTCCATTGCAAGGATCATCGTACCCGAAGTATATCGCTTGGGCGGTGAAGTCCTGCCCGGCTTTATCTCATAGCCCGCAGGTACAACAGCCGAGCCTTTCTTAAGCTTTGAAAGCGCATCTATGACAGCCTGCTTTACGGATGTCTGCCCTGCATCACCTTCATCCTCAGCACTCCCGGAGACATTTACATTCCGACTGCTCTGACCACCCGCAGACATATCACTTCCTTCCCTGTCACCCCTGCCCTTTCCGGCTATCTCCAGATAGCCGGGAGCAGTGAGCAGTCTGACAGATGATGAGAAAAGCTCGGTCTTTATCCTAATAGATATCTTTATCTGCAGATACTCCGCCGGCGGATAAAAGATGCTCAGGAAACGCCGTACAATGAGCTCATACAC
Source organism: Lachnospiraceae bacterium UBA1755 (assembly GCA_002314805.1). GTDB lineage: Bacteria > Bacillota > Clostridia > Lachnospirales > Lachnospiraceae > Darwinimomas. The sequence goes on from DCHJ01000028.1 coordinate 9,616, forward strand.
CTTCTTCTGTACTTCGTTAAGTCCGCCGTAACCACCTGTGACTCCGGTCGGTATTATCGCATAATGATCCGTCACCTTGGAATCATCTGTATACTGGGATTTTCCTATTCCCTTGTACAGACCCTCTGACAATATCCTCTCTGCAGCTGCCGATACCGGTGCAAAGCCCTTAAGACCGTTAAGATTCTTTGTGATCTCCTTTGCGACCGCTGTTGTGAGTACTCTCGCATCACTTCGGGGATATGTTGTCATCTTTCTCTCATAGAGTACCTGAGCGACGTTAAGTGTCTCATCCGGAGACAGCTTAAACAGCTTTGAGCATTCTGCCTGAAGCTCAGCAAGATTAAAAAGAAACGGCGGCTTCTTCTTTGATTTTGATCTTTCCACGGACTCAACGATACCCGTGCCCGGCTCTGTACTTTGACCGTAAACTCCCGGATCTGTATCCTGTCTTGTACCGTCATCATGCGCTGTCGCAGTGTTCCCCTCTTCCTTCAGATAAGCTATGAGTGCCTTTGCATCCTTCTCTTCTCTGAAGCCGTTATCCTTATACAGCACCGGAGAACCACCGTACCGGGACTTCTCATCCGCATGCCACTCTGCCTCAATACCGCCTGCAAAGCCTGCCAGCACGCGGTAAAACGGTATCTCGACAAAATCCCTTATTTCGCGTTCTCTGTTCACGACCATCCCCAGCACACAGGTCATGACGCGGCCCACAGCGATCGCCGTATAGGATCTTGTCGCAGCCGCCTTATTGATCATAGTGCCGTACTTAACGGAAAGAGCGCGTGAAAAATTGATGCCGAGAGCATAATCCTCAATAGCTCTCATGACTCCGGATCTGCCAAGATTGGCATAATCCGACATGGGTCTTGCCTCTGCAATACCCCGCCGTATCTCATCGTCTGTCTGCGAATCTATCCAGACCCTGAGCTCCTTCATGCCGGGTCGCACACCTCCGAAATGGCGTATGTTTTCCTCTATGGTCTGTCCTTCCTTTCCTGAATCGCCTGCCCAGTAGACCACATCCACTTCAGGGGCATTGAGGAAACCGTTGACCAGCCGGTACTGCTCTTTTACGTTCTTAATTACATCGTATTTGTATTCTGCAGGCAGAAACGGCAGATCCTCGAGACGCCATTTCTTATATTTTATGTCATACTGTTCCGGATAGACCATCTCCACCAGATGGCCCACGCACCACGTAATGATATATTCATCATTATCTATATATCCTGTGTGTTTTCGGTTAACGTTAAAAACGCGGGCAAAATCCCGTGCCACACTTGGTTTCTCTGTTATTATAAGTTTCCTGCCCAAATACTTTTCTCCTGATATTTCTGTTAGGGAACCTCTGAGTAAAAAGTAATCTATTACTGCGCCTGCATTTTAAGCCCTGATTATTGGACATTTGTTAAGACTGCAGAAGAATATTATATTAAATCAATGTTTCCTTAGGCACTGCTGATTAACGGGTAATATATTGCTGTGCTTTCAGTCGAGTCCTTGATTTAGTATATTTGTTAAAACAAAAAAGGAATTGTTTATTAAATCGGTGTTTCCCTTACTATGCGCAGTTTCTTTATGATACCACACTCCGATAGATATGACGAGCCGTACTATTTTCAGTAACGATTGAACCCGTCAGACTTCTGCTGACACGCCCCCTCCATGCAGGGAAATACTGACTCTGCAGGAGTGTACCGACCTTATAGGAGTGTACTGATCTTACAGGAGTGTGCCACCTTATAGGAGTGTACTGACCTTATAGGAGTACAGACCCTATAGGAGTACTGACCTTATAGGAGTACTGACCCTATAGGACTCATTTTTAACTTTTTTTGCCCGCTCTGCTGACCTGCCTGCTTTGTTCCTTCATTTCTGTCTCGTAACAGCGGTCAAATTCTTTACCGGTCTTATTGGTCACTGCAATAAAGCTGATGCCGTTAACAATCATCTCGCGATAAACTGAGATCATTCCGTGCTTCTCATAAAACTGCTGTCTCCTGAGCTTTATCTCATAGTTTTCTCCGCCCGGTACCGGTTTCTCGATCGAAGCAAAAAAGATGTACTCACGATTATCCTCCAGCAGCTTTGACAGTATCCTTCCTCCGTACCCCTTTCCCCTTATTGCGGAGTCCACGGCAAAAAACTGAAGATATCTGTAACCATGTTCTTCATTAATGCACATCACGTAAAACCCTATTATGGTGTCATCATCGTAAACAGCTTTAAATTCCATAGTACCGAAGTCATCCGGACTGTATACAACTTCCTCCACTGTGAAGAATCTTTCCTCCTGAGGAAATGCACCATCATAGAGCGTCTGCAGCTTTTCAATATCCTTAAAGTCCTTATCAATTATTACATAGCTCAGTTCGTTCATGCTTCCTCCTTTGCTCTGTCCAATTATAAACCGGGGACCACACCCGATCGTATGGTCCCCGCAATGTCCTTCTGATGCCGGGTACGATACTGACCTTCAGGTCATATACTTACCCTGGCAGAATTGATCCTATTTTGCCTGAATGTATCCCAGCTTCGTAAGCAGCTCAGCACAGAGCAGTCCTCCGCCGGCTGCACCGCGAAGCGTATTATGTGAGAGTCCCACAAACTTCCAGTCATAGATGGAATCCTCGCGGAGACGTCCGATGCTTACGCCCATACCCTTTTCAAAATCCACATCAAGCTTGACCTGCGGACGGTTATCCTCCTCAAGGTACTGTATAAACTGCTTCGGTGCCGAAGGAAGCTCATACTTCTGGGGCAGTCCCTTAAACTCACGGAGCCTTGCGATGAGTTCCTCCTTTGAGGCCTTCTTTCTGAACTTTACAAAGGCTGCTGCCGTATGTCCGTCAAGCACCGGGACTCTGATGCACTGACATGTGATCTTCGGTGACTCTGCCGGCACGATCACTCCGTTCTCGATATGCCCCCATACCCTGAGCGGCTCCTTCTCGGATTTCTCCTCCTCGCCGCCGATGTAGGGGATGATATTCTCTACCATTTCAGGCCACTGTGCAAAGGTCTTGCCTGCTCCTGAGATTGCCTGATACGTGGTTGCCACTACTTCGTATGGCTCATACTCCATCCATGCTGTAAGCGCGGGGGTATAGCTCTGGATCGAGCAGTTGGGCTTAACTGCCACAAAGCCTCTGGAAGTCCCCAGCCTTTTCTTCTGGAATTCTATCACATCAAAATGCTGCGGATTGATCTCCGGGATTACCATCGGCACATCCGGTGTCCATCTGTGTGCTGAATTATTGCTGACAACAGGTGTCTCAGTCTTTGCATACTCATCCTCGATCGCACGGATCTCTTCCTTGGTCATATCCACTGCGGAGAAGCAGAAATCCACCTGATCCGCTACCTTCTTTACGTCTGCCACGTCCTCAATGACCATCTTCCTGTATTTCTCGGGCATCGGCACCTGCATCTTCCAGCGGTTACCTACTGCCTCCTCATAAGTTCGGCCTGCACTTCTGGCACTGGCTGCCAGAACAGCCACCTCATACCACGGATGGTCTTCAAGGAGCGTCAGAAAACGCTGTCCTACCATACCCGTAGCTCCCAAAACTGCAACCCTTAATTTCTTTTCCATAATGTCTCCTTCTTACTATGATGAATCTATGGAAACACTGATCTAATGAACAATCTCATTCTGCTATTTTCACAAACGTACATGAATCAGTGGTCCGCTTGAAAACAAAGCTATAGATCATCCCTTATTCAGCGGTTCCCTGTGTAAACTGCCCGGCAATTGAATTACCGGTGATTCCCGCTTTTTGTCCTTAAGTGTGCCTGCAGCAGCACTGCACTCCCGGACATGTTAATCGCTGCCATCACGGCCTTATCTTGCTGCCGCGTCCGTTTCTGTGACCTTCCTTAAGCCTGCCAAGCTGCACATTGCGTCCGCGTACTTTCACTGTATTTGTTTCTCCGGTAAGCACAGCTCCTGCAAGGCTCTCTCCCTTGCCGAGCTTCATGCCTTTCTCTCCCTTGCTCGTCTTCTTCATCTCTGTGACTTCACTGAGAGGGAATCTGAGTACATAATCACTGTCAGATATAAGTACCACATCCAGCGGCATTCCGATGAGGATCACTGCTACAAGCTTATCACCATCGTTGAGCTTTGTCGATGTCACAGTCCGGTTATTAGTCTCAAATTCAGAGCATGGTACGATCTTTACAAGACTGTCGGCTGTCGCAAAGAGCAGCTTCTGACCTTCCATCTGAGCGGCAGGATATATGCTCAGCACTTCTTCACTGTCAGAGCTGTATTTGCAGATATTGTCCAGCGGAGTACCCTTGTCCTTGAGCTTTCCTGCCGGGATATCCAGCACCTTCACACTGTGCATATTGCCTGCGGATGTGAATACACAGAGCTTGTCTGTATTCAGGACCGGTACAGCATACTTATACTCGGATTCCACGGTCTCCGCGTTCTTATCATAGGTCGCCTGATCTATGGTCTTGCAGTAGCCGAACCTGTCCATTACAAATACCACTGCCTCTTCCTGCACCGGCGCTTCCTCGACCACAGCCGCCTCTGCATCCTCAAGACGGGTACGCCTTGTGACAGCATACTCCTTCTTTATGGCCTCCAGATCCTCTATGAGCACCGCATCCAGGTTTTCCCTGGATTTAAGAATATTCTTATATTTCCTGATATTGTCTTTGGTCTCCCTGTTGTCTGCAAGGAGTGCATCTATCTCAAGGCCTATGAGCTTGTACAAGCGCAGATCCAGGATAGCATTGGCCTGCCTCTCTGTAAATGCGAGCTGCTTCATAAGACCGCCTCTTGCCTCATCCCTTGTCTTTGAGGAACGGATTATCCTGATGATGGCATCGATCACATCGCATGCCCTGATGAGACCTTCCTCGATCTCTTCCTTCTCAAGTGCCTTCTCAAGGAGGACCTTGTATTTTCTCGTCTGACACTCATACTGGAAGTTAAGATAGCTGGCAAGTATGCCCTTAAGATCCAGTGTCTCAGGTCTTCCGTCCGCGATGGCCAGCATGTTGACACCGAAGGTATCCT
>DCHJ01000028.1:14722-34897 GCA_002314805.1 Lachnospiraceae bacterium UBA1755
AGCTCAAGGACGATGCGCATACCGTCCTTATCTGACTGATTGGAGATATCCACGATATCCGTGATCTTCTTTGACTCACAGAGAGCAGCCACATCTTCGAGGAATTTGCCGATGCCCGCTCCGATCATGGTATACGGGATCTCTGTAATTATGAGTTTGTCCCGGTCTGTACGCCTTTTGCCAAGCTCCACCTCAATTTTGCCCCTGAGCCTGATCTTACCGACACCTGTCATGTAGATCATGCGAAGGTCAGACTTATTGGCAATGATACCCCCTGTAGGAAAATCCGGACCCGGCATGATACGCATCAGCTCCGGTATGGTGATATCCCTGTTCCTGATATAGGCAATACATGCATCGCATACCTCTCCGAGATTATGGGGCGGAATGCTGGTGCTCATGCCTACTGCAATGCCGTCCGCACCGTTGATCAGAAGATTTGGCACCCGTACCGGAAGCACTGCCGGCTCAGTGGTATCTCCGTCATAGTTGGGTACGAAATCCACAGTCTTATCCAGATCCTTAAGATATACATCCTCGGTGAATTTCTGAAGCCTTGCCTCTGTATAACGCATTGCAGCGGCACCGTCTCCTTCAATGGAGCCGAAATTGCCGTGACCGTCCACAAGCGGCATTCCCTTCTTCCATACCTGACTCATGACTACCAGAGTCTCATAGATGGAAGAATCACCGTGCGGATGGTATTTACCCATTGCATCGCCTACGATACGGGCAGACTTCTTATGCGGCTTGTCATGGGTGGTACGCAGCTCGCTCATGTCATAGAGCACTCTTCTCTGTACCGGCTTGAGGCCGTCCCTGGCATCAGGGATAGCTCTTGATGTTATTACGCTCATCGAGTAGTCCAGATATGATTTCTGCATCTCCTCGCTGAATTCAGTTCTGATTATCTTCTCTGCCATAGTCTCTCCTATGTCCTGAATGTATCCATATACTGATGACTGAAACTGTCCCGGCTTTCACACCCGCAGTTCATAGTTATGTATCTATCTCTGCCTCGCCCGCGTGCTCGTAGATGAAATCCCTTCTCGGTCCTACGTCGCTGCCCATGAGCATCTCTGTGATCTCATTGGCCATGCGCGCGTCCTCGATCTCCACCAGCTTGAGACGCCGGTGCTCCGGATCAAGGGTGGTCTCCCAGAGCTGATCCGCATCCATCTCGCCAAGACCCTTATAGCGCTGGAGCTGGAAGCTGCCCTTGTGGCCTGCACGGTATTTCTCCAAAGCCTTGTCATCATACAGGTATTCACTCTCGCCCTTTGCCGGGATAGCCTTGTACAGCGGCGGCTGAGCGATATATACATGCCCGTCGGTGATGAGCTCCGGCATGAAACGGTAAAGGAAGGTAAGGAGCAGCGTGTCGATATGGCTGCCGTCAACGTCCGCATCGGTCATGAGGATGATCTTATTGTAACGCAGCTTTGTAATATCAAAATCGTTGCCGTAGCCCTCGGAAAAGCCGCAGCCGAAGGTATTGATCATCGTCTTGATCTCTGCATTTGCCAGTACCTTGTCTATGGTCGCCTTCTCTACGTTAAGGATCTTGCCTCTGATCGGAAGGATAGCCTGGAAACGGCGTTTCCTTGCTGTCTTGGCAGTGCCGCCGGCGGAATCTCCCTCAACGATGAATACCTCACACTCCTCAGGATTGCGGGATTCACAGTTGGCCAGCTTGCCGTTGGAATCAAAGGTGAACCTGCTCTTTGTGAGCATGTTGGTCCTTGCCTTCTCCTCTGCCTTGCGGATCTTTGCACTCTTTTCCGCACAGCCGATGACAGCCTTGACCACCTCGACGTTTCTGTCAAAATATCTGGTGAGCTCCTCTCCTGTCACTGCAACTACAGCCTTAGTAGCGTCTGCGCTTGCAAGCTTGGTCTTGGTCTGTCCCTCAAAGATCGGCTCCTTATGCTTTATCACAACCACGGCAGTCATGCCGTTGCGGGTATCCGGTCCTGTGAAGGGCACATCCTTGTCCTTGAGGATACCGAGATCCCTTGCATAGGTATTGATCATCTGGGTAAATCTGGTCTTGAAGCCGGTGATGTGGGTGCCGCCCTCCTGAGTGAAGATATTGTTGCAGAAGCCCAGAATATTCTCCTCAAATGCATCCACGTACTGGAACGCAGCCTCCACCTCCACATCATCCGATTTTCCGCTGTAATGGATGATGGGGCTTATGACTGTCTTGCCTGTATTGAGCTCCCTGATATAAGCATCAATGCCGTCGGGCTCGTGGTAATCTGCCTTCTCCTCCTCACCCTTACGCTTATTCTCATAATGTATGGTGAGCTGCGGGTTCAAATATGCAGTCTCGTGTATACGCGACTTTATCGCATCCGCCTTGAATCTTGTCTTCTCAAATATCGTATCATCCGGCACAAAGTTGATCATGGTACCGGTCTGACGTGAAGTACCCACCTCCGGAAGAAGACCCTTGATGAGTCTGGTCGTGGGCTGACCCTTGGCATAGGAATCCCTGTACACCTTGCCGCCGCGTGAGATCTCAATAACAAACCTATTAGAAAGCGCATTAACTACCGATGAACCTACTCCGTGAAGTCCGCCGGATGTCTTGTACGCCTTATTGTCAAATTTACCTCCTGCATGCAGCGTGGTCATTACCACACGCTCCGCAGAAACTCCCTTATCATGCATCTCTACCGGGATACCTCGCCCGTTATCCCTGACTGTACATGAACCATCGTCCTCCAGAGTGATCCATATATCGCTGCAGTATCCCGCAAGATGCTCATCCACAGAGTTGTCCATGATCTCATAGACAAGGTGATTGAGCCCCTTGGTGTCAACTCCTCCGATATACATACCGGGTCTCTTGCGCACTGGCTCAAGCCCCTCCAGTACGGTGATGCTGGATGCATTGTATTGCTCTTTTGCCATATCATACCTCCAAGATATAGTGCAATCGGAATTATTATATAGCAACAGATAGTGATATTGCAAGAAAATTGACTCCGCTGAAGTGTTTCTGTTACGTGTTTCCGGCCTGCATTTGCATTGACTTTGACAGCAATTGCTATATAATGAATACAGAGCGTTACCGATAAACGGTTTTGCGCAAAAGAGAAGCTAATTGTTAATTAGGATCGTCACTGTGCGGAGTGGCGATTCTTGCTTTTTACGATTATCGTCACGGTATATTTACCGATATGAAATGTAATTCGCATGTGCATCACCTCCTTTCATAGAGGTGTCGCAGAACCGCCAGACATTTTGGTAACGCTCAGCCCACGGTATGGGCTTTTTTTATTATATCAAACATATGTTCTGTTTTCAATCCGCGTCCGGGCGATCTTTAATAAAAATGTCCAAAATAATACCAGGTACCAAATCGGCTGATCCGGTACCTGGAAAAAAGGCTCTTGCCTGTCAATTAGCTGGCAGCATTTCTCTTCTTCATTACTACGAGGAAGAGAACCGTGATCACAGCTCCAACTGCAAGGCACACAGCAGCGTTCACACCAAATGGCAGGAAGCTCTGAGTGATACCGGCTATGATGTACATCACGAATGAGATAGCTGCAACGCTGATCGCATACGGAAGCTGAGTGGATACGTGAGTGATATGCTCACACTGTGCACCGGCTGATGCCATGATGGTCGTATCTGATATCGGTGAGCAGTGGTCGCCGCATACAGCACCTGCAAGACATGCAGAGATGCCGATGATAAGAAGCTCTGAACCCGGCTCAAAGATTGCTGTAACGATCGGGATGAGGATACCGAAGGTACCCCATGATGTACCGGTTGCGAATGCAAGGAGACAGCCGATGACGAAGATAACAGCAGGAAGCATAGCATAAAGGGCAGCTGCCGCACCTGACATAACTGTACCGATAAATTCTCTTGCGCCGAGAGCTGTAGTCATTGACTTAAGTGATACTGCGAGTACAAGGATGAGGATCGGAGGAACCATTGCAACAAAGCCCTTGGGGATAGCTGCCATTGCATCCTTAAAGCTCATAAGCCTCCTGCAGAGTACCCAGATTACGGTAAACAGAAGTGCAAGAAGTCCGCCCCAGGGAAGTGCGATAAATGCATCTGTATTGCCGAAAGCACCGATAAAGTTGCCCGCATTGGATGTGTCACCCCATGCATCAGTACCGAAGAAGCCGCCAACATAGATAAGACCGATCGTACATGTGATAATAAGGATGACTACCGGAATAACAAGATCAATGATCCTGCCTCTCGGATTATCTGCCTCTGCCTTCTCGCCGTCAATAGCTCCGAGCTCTCCCTGCTGAGCCTTTGCCTCAAATTCCTTCATCTTGCCGTAATCAAAATTCATGATACCGATCGCAATGATGAATACGAATGTGAAAAGTGAATAGAAGTTAAAAGGTATAGCCCTGACAAAAAGCTCGAGACCTGTCATACCTGTGCCAAGTCCTTCTGCTGTTGATGAGACAGCTGCTGCCCAGGACGAAACAGGAGCGATCATACATACCGGTGCTGCCGTGGCATCGATAAGGTATGCCAGCTTCTGGCGTGAGATCTTATGAGAATCCGTAACAGGTCTCATAACCGAACCTACCGTAAGGCAGTTGAAATAGTCATCGATGAAAATGAGTACACCAAGTACGAAAGTAGCAAGCATAGCACCTACCTTGGTCTTGATATTCTTCTCCGCCCAGCGTCCGAAGGCTGCTGATCCACCTGACGCATTGACCAACGCAACTACTATACCCAGAATAACAAGGAATGCAAATATACCTGCATTGTCTGCGATAGCTGTTACGATACCGTCATTGACCACTGAATTGAGTGATGCAACCGGTGCGAAGTTGTTAAGAAAGAGTGCTCCGATAACCACACCGATAAACAGTGATGAGTACGCTTCCTTTGTAATGAGTGCCAGACCGATAGCAATGATCGGCGGCACAAGTGCCCAGAATGAATTTGCAAACATAACTTTTTCCCTTTCCTTCCGAAAATAAAAACGCCATGATAGCCTATCATGACGTAAAAAAGCTCAACCGTTATCATGACAGCGCAACGCCCTTTGGCGACAGTCCATGGGATATTGTCCCACGTCCCAGGCAACGCACCACGGCCGGTGCATCCCTTCGGCGGCATCCCCTTTCACACTGCGGCTCCCGCCATATGTGCAGCGCTACTCCTGTCAGTCGCAACCTCTATCAATTAGCTTAATCTTACTACATATTCCACAAAAGTCAATCAGATTCCTTTGTAGCGGGATAACTACCCCCCTGCCCTCCGAATATGCTATACTAAATTAAAACTGTACGTAAAACGAAGTACTCAGGGTCCTCTCCTGTCATCATGGCCCTTACACATAAGACAGATATATCGGAAAAGGAGACCGATATGACGAAAAAGGAGGCAGATATGTCGGTAAACAATGATATTCTCATTCAGCAGTGTTTGCAAAAGGATACCCTGCATGTGCTCGATACGGATATGGGCATCGACGATATCATGGCGATAATACTCACAAAGCTCATGGGCAGCAGTCAGCCTGATTATGTGATAGTAACGACGGGTAATACCGATATTGAAAACGGAATAAAAAACCTGCTTGCGATCCGTAAGCTATTCGGTCTTTCTTTTAAGGTCGTAAAAGGTCATGACGAAAAGCAGCCTGATTCCGGTACTGAAGCATTCCATGGTGCAGACGGTTTTGCCAATACCGGCAGCGAGTTCATCTCGCGAATGAATATGACGCCTGATGAGCTGGATGACTATATGGGCATAGATGAATTCCGGCCCCTACTGACCGGCTGCCGCGATATCGAATACACCGCCATAGGTCCTCTTGGCAATCTTGCATACTTTCTCCGGGATGATGCAATAAATGACAGAATCAAAAAAATATATGTCATGGGCGGCGGCATCAAGGAATTCAACTGTCCTTACCGCAGTGAATTCAATTTTTACAAGAATCCCGAAGCCGTAAGGACCGTCCTTTCCTGCAGAAAAGACACGGTACTCTTCCCTCTGGATATTACTAACCGTCAGCGTTTATCAATGAGCCAGATAGAAGAGCTGGCCTGCAGCACCGTGTTTCCTGAAGCCGGCCGCCTGCTTGCATTCAATCTTGGCTCAAATATGAAATTCGGCGGTATTCCTGCCGCAGTACTTCATGACACCCTGCCAATACTGTACCAGTGTACTCCGGAGCTCTTTAAGACAGAGGATATGCTGATCGATACCGATGAATTCGGATCGATCTTCGTATCAGATAACGGTCATAACATAACGGTTGCCTTAAGCGTTGCACCAGAACTTGTCACGGACAGACTTAAGAGCCTCCTTTTATGATCCATTGCATTTTCTGACCCGCCGATATTAACAGGACATCTGCATATAATATCCCGGCAGCTGCAGCCTGTACACCGCGATTGGTCAGAGACCGCTGATGAAAGGTTCCTTTTCAGTATAAATACATAGTAACGATCTTAAGGAAACGCTGATTTAATAAACGATCCCATTTTTCTATCTTTACAAATGCATAAGAATCACGTTTTTTCCGGAAAACACTGCAATAAATTACCCTTTGATCAATGGCACAATAAAAGATGGCAGCTGACCTGTAAAATCAGCTGCCCGCTTTTATGTCATCCTCTGTCCCTGCCTGTGAAGTAAAACGATATGGTACCCGGACCGCAGTGTGACGCGATAATGGTTCCGATATCACCCACTCTGGGTTCAGGCATCTTCGGAAAGCGTTCCTTCAACATGTCCCTGATCATCTGAGCATCCTCAGGACACCTTGCATGATTGATGAAGCACTTGCCGCTGTAATCCTCACCGCAGTCTGCAAGCTCTGCCATCCTGTCGATGAAATGCTGATATGCTTTCTTCTTACCGCGGAATTTATCATATGCGATGAGTCTGCCCTCTGCGTTGAGATGCATGACCGGTACGATATTGAGGACGGATGCCAGCGCCGCTGCCGGTCCTGAGAGCCTGCCTGTACGCTTAAAGTATGACAGATCAGGATTTGTGAACAGATGCTGTACACAGAGACGGTGATCCATTGCCCACGCATAGAGCTCATCAATACCCAGTCCCTCATCCCTCTTGTCTGCCACATTGTCGGTATAGAGGCCGAGACCTCCGCAGCCGCACAGGGTATCTATCACATAGAGCTTCCTCTCCGGAAACTCTTCCTTCAGCTCTTCTGCTGCATTTACTGCATTCTGGTAAGAGCCCGTAAAGCCGGTACTGAGACAGAGGTGGAGCACATCCTTTCCTTCTCCCAGGAGCTTTCTGAAATACTCCTCGTAGGTGAACTGATTAATCTGAGAGGTACCCGGAATATGACCAGCATCAATGAAACCGTAAAACTGCTCCATCGCCTTCGGGTCTCTTTCCATCACATCGTCATACTTATTGCCATCTGCTTCATACTGATAGAAGATCACCGAAATATCGCGTGACTTTGCATATTCATAGGGTAGATCCATTACCGATTCGCCTGATAAGATATAGTCTGCCATTTCAACTCCTTATTTCCGATATTTTCTGCACTGTACTGCTTACAGCACTGATATTCCGCCTGTTTCCTGTTCGGTTCCGACACCGGCTACGGACGATACCACACCGGCTGTTCTGTCCTGACATGACGTGTCTGTAACACCTGCAGTTTTTTGCCCTTTCTGTATCCCGCACTGTACTGACACCGGTACCGTCCGCTGCCCCGCGCCGCGTACCGGTCAGCCTATCTGAGATACTCACATGCAGCCAGGGCTGCTATGGCTCCGTCTGCGCAGGCTGTGGTGACCTGACGTATCTTTTTTGACCTGCAGTCTCCTGCGACGAAGATGCCCGGGGTCTTTGTCCTGCAGTCCTCACCGCTTGCGAAATATCCATATTCATTGAGCTCTGCCAGAGCCTCGTAGGGCTTGTTTTCCGGTATGAGCCCGATCGCAACAAAAAGACCGTCACAGCGCACTGTCTGCTTTTCACCGGTCACCTTGTTCTCGATATTGACTCCCCTCAGTTCTCCGCTCTCAATAAAATAGCTCAGGATCCGGGTATCGCAGTGTCCTTCAACATTGTCATGCCTGAAGAGATCCTCCTGAAGCTTCCGGTCTGCCGTATAATACGGCATGTCCTGGAGCATGATCACCTTCTCACATTTTTCCGCAAGGAGCACGGCTTCAACAAATGCCGAATTGCCGCCTCCGGCCACTGCAACGGTCCTTCCCTTATAGAAATCCCCGTCGCATACAGCGCAGAAGGAGATGCCTTCACCGACAAGTGCTTCTTCGCCCTCCAGTCCAAGCATCCTGTGCTTTACTCCTGCAGCGATGACAGCGGTACGACCCTCAAACTCTGAGCCCTCCCTTGTCTTTACGATCTTTACATCGCCTCTGTCTTCGATACCGCATACTTCCTCAAGCTCCACATCGGCACCCTGAGCAAGTATCTGCTCCATAAACCTGTCGGCAAATTCATTTCCGCTTATCATTCCAAAGCCCGGGATATTCTCAACCCTCGGTGAAAATGTGATCTGCCCTCCGAAGCCTGCCTTCTCGATCACGAGAACACTTTTTCCGTTTCTGAGGCCATAAAGGGCCGCAGTCATTCCTGCCGGCCCTCCGCCTACGACGATAATATCGTACATAGTAATCTCCATTCCGCGTACAATCCGCGACACAAACAGTAATGAAAGTGTTGCTTTCTTTCACACTATTTTCTCCTGTTATCAGTCTGCCTTCACACCCGAAAGGAATCCCTTGATATCTGAAACGCCTCGGAACTTCTCGAAGCCATCTGCAGTTGTCATGACAAGTGTCGGTGCCTGCTTGATGCCGTACTTCTCGACCAGATCCGGATGCTCATCTGCGATCATCTTGACATATGGGATACCTGACTTGTCAAGCAGTGCAGCTGCCAGCTTACAGTTGGGACAGGTAGGTGTTGCGAAGAGAATATTGGGAGCAGCAGTTTCTGCGTCCTGCGCACCCGCATTTACCGGCACATCCTTGTATGCTTCCCTGTTTACTGCCTGGAGTCCCGACATGTTCGGCCCCTGATGTGTAAGGACTGAACGCCCGATGTCATAGACCTTACGATCCTTAAATTCCTGGCTCTTACCGTCGTTCCAGTTCTGTACCGGACGGTAGTACCCTGTGATACGGCTGTATACCTCTGCCGTCTTGCCGCAGATCGGACACTTGAACTGCTCGCCCGAGAGATAGCCATGATCCTTGCATACCGAGTATGTGGGGCTCATAGTGTAATACGGAAGCTTGTAGTTCTCTGCCACCTTGCGGACGAGACCTGCAGCTGCCTTCCAGTCAGGGAGCTTCTCACCGAGGAACGCGTGGAATACCGTACCTGATGTATAAAGTGTCTGAAGCTCATCCTGGATATCAAGTGCAGAGAAGATGTCCTCGGTATAGCCTACAGGAAGATGGCTTGAGTTGGTATAGTACGGCGTACCGTTGTCATTGGCTGTGATGATGTCCGGGAACTCTTCCTTGTCATGCTTTGCGAAACGGTATGTAGTTGACTCTGCCGGTGTTGCTTCAAGGTTGAAGAGATCGCCGTACTGCTCCTGATAATCGGAGAGCTTCTTCCTCATATGGTTGAGGACCTCGATAGCGAACTCCTGTGTCTCTTCATGGGTCATATCAGCCTTGATCCACTTTGCATTAAGACCTACCTCATTCATTCCGATGAGACCGATAGTCGAGAAGTGGTTGGCAAAGGTGCCCAGATATCTCTTGGTATACGGATACAGTCCTGCGTCAAGGAGCTTTGTGATGACCGTACGCTTCATATCAAGCGAGCGGGCGGATATATCCATGAGTCTGTCGAGACGCCTGTAAAACTCAGCCTCTGTAGCAGACAGATAAGCTATCCTCGGAAGGTTGATGGTAACCACGCCCACAGATCCTGTTGATTCGCCGCTTCCGAAGAAACCGCCTGACTTCTTCCTGAGCTCTCTTAAGTCAAGACGCAGTCTGCAGCACATGGAACGAACATCACTGGGCTCCATATCTGAATTGATATAGTTGGAGAAATACGGTGTGCCGTACTTTGCCGTCATCTCAAAGAGGAGCTTGTTGTTCTCAGACTCTGACCAGTCAAAGTCTCTTGTGATCGAGTATGTCGGGATAGGATACTGGAAACCGCGTCCGTTGGCATCGCCCTCGATCATTGTCTCGATGAATGCCTTATTGACAACATCCATCTCCTTCTGGCAGTCGCCGTAGGTGAAATCAAGCTCCCTGCCGCCTACGATGGCGTTAAGGTTCTTCATATCCTCCGGTACTGTCCAGTCAAGTGTGATATTGGTAAACGGTGCCTGTGTACCCCATCTTGAAGGTGTGTTGACACCATAGATGAAGGACTGTACGCACTGCTTTACTTCTTTATATGTAAGGTTATCGACCTTTACAAACGGAGCAAGGTATGTATCAAAGGATGAGAAGGCCTGTGCGCCCGCCCACTCGTTCTGCATGATACCAAGGAAGTTGACCATCTGGTTGCAGAGCGTGGAAAGGTGGTTTGCCGGACTTGATGTGATCTTGCCTGGGATACCGCCGAGCCCCTCCTGGATCAGCTGCTTGAGAGACCAGCCTGCACAGTAGCCTGTAAGCATGGAAAGATCGTGGATGTGGATCTCTGCCTTTCTGTGTGCCTCTGCGATCTCCTGGTCATATACCTCCGACAGCCAGTAATTGGCTGTGATGGCACCTGAATTGGAAAGGATAAGACCTCCCACGGAATAGGTGACCGTGGAATTCTCCTTGACTCTCCAGTCATTGATCTGAAGATAATTGTCTACGATATCCTTGTAGTTAAGGGTAGCTGCCTTGACATTACGGATCTTCTCACGCTGCTTACGGTAAAGGATATAAGCCTTGGCAACATCACTGTAGCCTGCTTCCGAAAGGATCTTCTCTACACTGTCCTGGATATCCTCGACTCCGATGAGATTATCCCTTATCTTGGATTCAAAATCCGCACACGTCCTCAGCGCGAGCATATCCATTACGCTCGGATGAGTCTGCTTCCCCTGAGCTTCAAACGCCTTTGCGATCGCGGCACTGATCTTCTCAACATTAAAATCAGCAACTTTGCCGTCTCTCTTAACAACCTGATACATAACCGCCTCCATAATTAATTGATACTGCTCAATACCGGTCCCGCAGCTGATTACGTGTCTTCTGCACTCCTGTACTCCTGACTGATATCTGACGATCAGCAATACCTGCGGACAGTGTCTCTGACATAAGCATACCGCTGCAGCATCGACTCCGCTCAGTCCGGAACTGATATTGTATAATACAACACGGACGCATCCCTGCGTCCGTATCAATATATCATTATGCAATATCTAAGTCAATATATAGAGCAAAAAATAGCAAAATACACAATATATAGTGTCTGCCACTAAACCGTTTTAGTCCACACCTCTCAGCTGCACGGATGGCACGAAAGGCCTTATTACATCGGCATATTCACGCATCCTGTCATCCTCCGGAGCGGTAAGACCGCCGAAAGGAACCGTGTCCCTGTCCGTGAATTTTTGTATAAAATAGCGACTTGCACCCTCTATCATGTGCCCGATGCCCTCAAAGGAGTCCCTGTCATGCAGCTGAGCCACAGCCGTGGTCCTGAACTCATAATCCGGAGCACCCGCCATAATGAGCCCGATGGATTCCCTCACACCGGCAAGATCAAACTTATCAAGGCCTATAGTCTGTCCGTATCTTTCGGGTGAATTCTTAACATCCATGGCGATATAGTCCGCAAGACCTTCCTTAAGTATGGTCTCAAGCACCCCCGGATGATTGCCGTTGGTATCCACCTTTGTGGGATAACCCAGATCCCTGATACGCTTTAAAAGCTCCGGCAGATCCTTATTAAGCATAGGTTCCCCACCGGTTATTGCGACCCCCTCTAGTATACCGCGGCGCCTTTCAAGGAAGCTCAGGAGCTTTTCCACACTCATTTCCTCCGGAGCGCTCCCATCCACCAGCTCCCAGTTATGACAGAATGGACAGCGGAAATCACACCATCCGAGAAATACGGTGCATGCCACCTTTCCCGGAAAGTCCAGCAAGGTCATCTTCTGAAGTCCGTTAATTACCATAGCCTTCCTCCATGTATCATCTGCCTGAGACTCCCCGGCTGCGTCCACGAGGCACGAAAACGCCGGTACAGGCTCATTCATCTGCCCGGGCTGCCCCGTCCCCAACAGACAGAAAACCGGCTATATGCCGGTCTCTGCAGCCACTTTCTGTATACCTTATACCGCACTGCCCGCATCACCCGCCGGCACTTCACAGGCTCTGGCAGCCCGCTGTCTGTATCCCGCCGGTCTCATATTCCGGTCAGCAATGCAGTATTATACTGTCTGTGTCTTTTCCTGCTCTGCAGCTATCTTTGCAAGCTCTTCCTGCTCAAGGATACGATATGCTACCTTGCCTACAAGTGTCTTGGGCATCTCATCCCTGAACTCAAGGTCATACGGCATAGCATACTTGGCAATATTCTTTCTGCAGTAATCAAGGATCTCCTGCTTTGTCTCCTCAGTAGCCTCAGCACCCGTACGGAGAGTAACAAAAGCCTTGACCTTCTGCATCTTGTATGCATCCGGTACACCGATCACACAGCTCATCTGTACCTTGGGATGAGCATCGAGGATATTCTCGATCTGTGCAGGATATACATTGTAGCCGGATGAAATGATCATCCTCTTGGCACGTCCCTTGAAGTAGATGAAGCCCTCATCGTCCATAGTACCCAGGTCTCCTGTATATACCCAGGTGAGACCGTCAGCATGCTTCCTGAGTGTCTGCGCGCTCTCCTCCGGATGCTTCATGTACTCCTGCATTACCGTAGGACCTGCAAGGAGGATCTCTCCTTCCTCATTAAAGGGCAGCTCTTTGTCTGTACCCGGCTCTACGATCTTGATGTAGGTATCAGGGAACGGCACGCCTATGCTGCCCTCCTTGAACATATGAGGAGGTGTCAGACAGCAGGCCGTAACGGTCTCTGTGGTGCCATAGCCCTCACGAACCTGGATCGATGCGTGATGATCGTAAAGGAACTTGTCAAATTTCTTCTTGAGCTCGATAGAAAGTGAGTCACCGCCTGAGAATACTCCCTTAAGTGAACTGAGGTCAGCCTTCTCCATTGACGGAAGTCTGAGGAGTGCCTCATAAAGTGTCGGCACACCTGCGATGAAATTGCATCTGTATTTTGTGATCTGCTTTGCGTATGTCTTGGCCGTAAACCTCGGGATGAGGATACACCTTCCGCCCTGTGAGAGCATCGTATGGATACATACTCCCAGTCCGAAGCCATGGAAAAGCGGCATTGCGGCAAGCATCTTGTCACCCGGTCTGAACATCGGGTTTGCTGCCATTACCTGCTCTCCAAGCGCATTGAAATTAAAGTTTGAAAGCACAATACCCTTGGTGGTACCTGTAGTACCGCCTGAATAAAGGATAACAGCCGGATCATCTGCCTTTCTGTCAACGCGGTAATTATAGAAGCATGATCTGCTCATGTTCATGAAATCCTGCCATCTGATGACAGGTGCATCTGCCGGGATCTTCTTGATCTTATAACCCTCAGTAAGCATATATCCGGCCTTGATCGGACGGCTTAATTCGTCCTTGATGCTGGCGATGATGATATTGACTACCTTGGTATTATGACGGATATTCTCAAACTTGTTGTAAAACTGATCAAGCGTGATCGCTGTCACTGACTCAGATTCATTGAGATAGAACTCGATCTCCTTCTCAGCAGAAAGGGGATGTATCATGTTGCAGATACCGCCTACCATATTTACTGCATAAAACATGAAGATCGCCTGAGGGCAGTTGGGCATTGCAATCGTGACCTTGTCACCCTCACGGATACCGATGGTCTTGAGTGCCTTTGCGCACTTATGTATCTCCTGTACGAGACGTGTATAAGTGGTCGACCTGCCCATGAAATCAAATGCGATATTATTTGGGTACATCTCAGCGATCCTCTCAACCGCCTCGCACATCGATCCCTCATAATAGTCAAGATACATAGGCATACCTTCCGTATGTCCTTCCCACGGTGTCTTTGCTGTAATTCCTGTTCCGTTCATGTACTTCATCTGATATTCACCTCTGTTTCAAATTTATCTTCAAGCAATTCAGGATTCTCAATAAGCTTCTTAATGATCTTTACTGTCTGTGCATAATAATATCCGTCTGCAATTCTTTCATCAACGGTAATGCCGATGTCAATGCTCATCCTCATGGTCACATTTCCGTCATCGTCGTAGTACGGTCTCTTCTTTATCTCACCCATTACCACAAAAACGGACGTTGTGCCCCAGTTTGCCAGATGATGATAGCCCGCATGCAGACCGATGGAGCCAAGATTGGTGATCCACACCGATGAATAATCCGGATCCTCCGCAATGAGCTTGGCCGGTATGCGTCCATGCCTGTCAAGAATACGTATGATCCAGAACAGGAATTTGACGAAAAACCTCGGCATATGAGTGAATGCATCCATGAAATCATCTGTGGACTGTGCCTTCCTCTTGCTCTCGGTGAACTCGCCGGCCTCCTCCACGCGCACCCGGTGGATCTGCCTGTAGATGTCGCTCCTTACACTCTCAAGAGTCGAATCCTTGTCAACAGTGACAAACGCAAGACCCTCTCTCGCTCCGTCCTTGAATTCCTTCTTTATGACAAAGCCGCAGCTGATCCTGTCATGCTCATACAGGTTCTTATTAGCAATGAAATAATTGAGCCTTGGTCTGAGCACGAAGGTCTTCATCACCGCTGCGACCAGCAGCTGGAATACCTTGTAGGTAAACTCCGGATTATCTGCATTCTTCCTTTCCAGATACTCCATCGTATGAGTAAGGTCAAACTGCTCACTGATAAACGCCTCGTTATCCGCCCTGTTGGGGTATATAAGAGGCATTACCAGGTGCATTCCGTCGATCTCTCTCACCAGTCTCGCATCAGGACGGTCACCCCACCGTTTCTTGTAATCAGCCATACATAACTCCTTCCATAGTACATACTGCTGAAATCCATCTGCACACACTTCCCTGTCCTCCGGTACAGCATATGTGTACAGTCTGTCCCGCTCCTTATCAATATCAGGAAGTCCGCTCCTACCTGACGAACAGGATACAGACACATAAAAAATGCGGATAACAGGACTTGAACCTGCACGGTCGCCCACCAGAACCTAAATCTGGCGCGTCTGCCAATTCCGCCATATCCGCAAGCAATCATAACGAAGATGCCGGTGGCGGGACTCGGACCCGCACGCCATTGCTGACAACAGATTTTGAGTCTGTCTCGTCTGCCAATTCCGACACACCGGCAACTCGTTTATTCTACCATAGACAGACATATTAAGCAATACAGGCATAAAAATCGGCAATGTACTGTCAATGTACAGTCAATGCACGCGATGTATCAGCAATGCATCCACGGCAATGCATCCACAGCAATACATCCGCAGCAATACACCCGCAATGCAACTGGCACTTGCATACCATTTTGGGTGATGCTACAATATTGCCTAGCAAAAACTATATAGATTCTATATATCAGGAGGCAAATATGGCACAGGTTATCATTAACAGTCATCCCCTTGTACAGCACAAGATCACCATGCTGCGCAGCAAGGATACCGGAACTAACGAATTCAGATCTCTGGTCGGCGAGATCGGCATGCTGATGGGCTATGAGGCACTTGCAGATCTTCCTACAGAAGAGGTCGAGATTGAGACCCCTATCGAAAAGTGCATGTCAACAGTCATCGCCGGACGTAAGCTTGCCATCGTACCCATCCTCAGAGCAGGTCTCGGAATGGTTGACGGTCTCTTAAAGCTGGTTCCCACAGCCAAGGTAGGACATATCGGTCTTTACCGTGACCCGGAGACTCATGAGCCGGTTGAATATTACTGCAAGCTTCCGGATCCGATTGAAGAGAGAGTCATCGTAGTCACAGATCCTATGCTGGCTACAGGCGGTTCAGCTGTGGATGCCATCTCGCAGATCAAAAAGCACGGCGGCAGAAAGATCAAATTCATGTGCATCATTGCAGCTCCGGAAGGACTCAGAAAGCTGCAGGAAAACCATCCTGATGTTGACATATATGTAGGACACCTTGACCGTCAGCTCAACGACCATGCATACATCATGCCGGGTCTCGGAGATGCAGGCGACAGGATCTTCGGTACAAAGTAAACAGCAATAAATACAAGACACACGGCCGTCAGGATTTTTTCCGTCAGGCTGTGTGTCTTTTATTGTTCAATACATATTCATCCCACAGGCTCTTTCAGATACATTCCCGAAGATCAGCTCATCGCGGCCTGTACCCGTCCCTTTGAATTGCGGGTGCGCATGCCGGCGTCATGGCCGTGCAGGAGCTGTGTTCCGCAGCTTCATCGGAAATGTCCATACTTGGCAAGCTCTACATAATCGATCTCTTTCAGCTTAAGATCCTTTATGATCCTTGCAGGCGTGCATTCCTCATAGAGACTCTTGGGTGCTTCAAGCTGTCCTCCGTCTGTATCGATATAGATTGCAAGGGGCTCTGCCATACCGATAGCATACGAGAGCTGTACCTGTACCCAGTGATGTCCCGGAAGATATCTGATCGCGATCTCCCTTGCCTTATGTGCAGCCGAGAAATCAACCTTGGTCGGATCCTTGCCGTTCATGCATCCTCCGCCTACATTTGAGAAGCTCTGATATGCATCAACAACGATCTTTCTTCCCGTAAGTCCGGCATCACCGTCAAAGCCTCCGATGAGGAACTTACCTGTCGGATTGATAAGGAACCTTCCTATCTTTACACCATACCTGTCGGCTATTTCCGAAGCTTTCTCCGTAATTATCTTATCGGTTGCTTCGCGCTCCTCTTCCGTGTTCTGATATGAGATGGTCCAGTCAACGATTTCAAGAAGCTTCTGTCCGTCACCGTACTTACCGGTGATCTGGCTCTTGCCGTCCGGAAGAAATCTGGGATCGGTCTTCCTGAGTTCATCATACCACTGCGCCAGCTCCTGAAGCATTACCATTGCCTTGGGAAGCTTCTGGTAAGTATCATCACACGCATAGCCGAACATCATACCCTGATCTCCCGCTCCGCCTACTTCGTCATTGGTACCCATGGCGATATCCGCTGACTGCTTTCCGATGTTGTCGATGATCTCATACTCACTTGTATAGCCGATGTCATCAAGCACCTTTCTTGCAATTGCCTTTACATCGATATCGGCGCTTGTCGTAACCTCACCGGTTATGAAAACCTTGCCCTTGCCGCCCACAGTCTCAATTCCCGCACGTGTATTCTTGTCCTGCTGCATGCAGGCATAAAGGATAGCCGCACTGATCTGATCACACACCTTGTCCGGATGTCCTCTCCAGACGATCTCATTACTGTAATAGTACATTTTCTTCTCCCCCTGTGATATAGTCATAGCCATTCTGAACCTTTTCCATACGCGAGGCTATGCCGATGATGATTCTGCGGTTCGGTCTCCTGCAGTTTTGCTGTGAAAACCATGTGGATATAAGCAAAAGATCCGCCCCGACGGCGGACCGATAAAATCATATTCGCCATCATACAAGCTTTAGCACCTTGCCCTTACTTTGGTAGGTTGCTGAGGGGTCCCGGAGCTTGTCTCTCGCCCTCTCTTCATGGTATTGCTACCTGCAAATATAGCACAGTTTTTTTGCCCGTGCAATAATATTTCCATAGGTTTTCCGCAGAATTAAAATAAGATTTTTGCAGCTGCTATATGCTGCTCTTCCCGGCAGATCTCACAACAATAAGCGCCAGTACCGGAACAGTCTGATAGCATAAATAGCACACCGGTACGATCCCGCCGGCAGGAAACATCAGTAAATAAATGATCGTGATAATGATTGCCAGCAATGAGATAATGAGAAGATTCCTGCGGCTTCTCTTATGACTGATACTGCGTATTGACATCACAGACAGTATTGCTGCAAGTACTGATTCAATTAAGAAGAACAGGATCCTGGACTTGTCCAGAAGCTGCGACAGTGATCTTAATATTTCATTATGGATCTCAGGGGCAGCTTCAGCCAGGCATATGCCGGCAAGGATGAGCATTGCAATAAATACAACACCTGACAGCACTGAGCTTATGATCAGCAATGTCCTTCCTGCCGCATTGCACTCCGTGCGGTCATCAGCCTTCCTGTGCACGAATTTATCTATCAGCATTACGATCAATGCAAGTACGATCACTATCAGCATAATAATATCCAGCATAATTGAAGACGTCTGAGTCAGCAGCAATTTTACATGCGGAGTGCCGTTTAAATCATCAGTATTTTCATCTGTCCTGAAGATCTCGTCATACTCTATCGCACGGAAAGCGATCTTCTCTGTTCCGTTTAATCTGGTATCTATCTGACCGGTATGTATGACCTCAGCCGGAACCGTGATCTCAATTGTATCACCCGTACCGGTACGTATGCTGTCATTTGCCACGGCATTGCCCACTACCTCTGACAGATCTTTTACATCAAGGTTCAATCCGACATGATCATCTCCAAAGGATATAAATGTCACCTTATATGATTCATCAGATGGCAGATCAATGAATGCAGATCCTCTGAAATCAACCACTGGCAATACTGCGATACCCGCCTTAGAGTCGTGAACTACGATTTCCTCGCCTGTATCTGCGTCCGGATATGCGACATGGATATCTGCTTTTCCGGCGATGCCTATCCTTGTGTACTTAGTATTGCTTCCGAACAGCTCCTCCGGAGTATTGTCTGAGAATATCCATGACAGATATACTGTCGGAAAATGCTCGTGAACCAGCATTGACTGATTCTTACTCACATCATCCCATTTCGGATCCTCTTTTCCGTGCAGTACCAGCCACGCGGAATAATCGATTATCTGCTTTACTTCATTCTCGATTTTCTTATATCCGCTCGTATCACAGTTATTCCTTCTCGCGGTCTCGATAAGAGTATTCAGCTTATCTCCGACTGTACCCGGTGCTGTCACAGCCGCACCGAGGGCTTCCTGATATCCTCTTGTATAGATCTCATTATCCGGTATAAATCTGCACACTATGCTAAGCAGTTCTGTGGCGAACCAGTTGCGTTCGGGCATCGCGATATCGTAATGTCCCATTCCCACGATTTTTTCGTAGACCTTTTCTGCTGACACCCTCAATTCATCAAAATGTATTGATGTGCTCGGCGTCGGCAGATACAATGTGATGCCATGCTTTGCATAGCCCCATTCTTTCATAGGGATCCTGGTTACTACATCGAAGCCGTTGCATATATTAAAGATCTGAGGGTGCTCAGCCGGTTCTTTTGTCGTATTCGGGGTACCGAAGGTATAAACAAAAATTCCATCAGGATCAAACCGGTCCTCTGTAAGAAGCTTATGTCCGAGCACGTTGCTTATAGCAGCAGCGCGGCTGAAGCCTGATATCCAGATCTTTACACGTGTATCATACGCATACTCATCAATATAATCAATAAGTCTGTCATAAACCTTATCAGACGCTTCGTCAAATCCCACGTGGTTGACATCATCACCGACAGTAAAATTGCTGATCCACTCATTACCGTATCCCTGCCCGCATACAGCAACGGCTATCAGTGTATATTCACCTGCAGAGTCACGGAGCTTCTGACATGCAAATCCATTTGCCACAGTATCCCTGGTAGTCTCGACACCATAATCCCATACCTCTGCCGATTCAAAACCGCTTCCAGCAAAAAACGCCCTCAGGTGTTCGTCATTTTCCTCCAGAGGACATTTTTCCTTCTTAAACGCGGCAGTAGCCATCAGTAATGAAAGCCTGCAGATGTTATGATCGTATTCCAATGAAGAGCTGTTAAACCAGCTCATATCTGACTCCATGCTGTAACTGACATAGTCTTTCCTGACGATCGAATCAAGAAATCTCGTCGTACTCTCATGCTTCGTCTCTGCATATGTATGCAAAGCGAAGGATAGCGACAGAATCAGGACCAGTATTACTGTTATGGCGCGCTTTATCTTCATCATAATCTGATAAACCCTTTTTGAATTTTGAGTGTAGATTCTTCGGTCCATATCGTTTAGTACAAAATCAATTTCTTTCTGGGCATTCTTTCCGTTGCGCCTATCACA
>DCHJ01000043.1:0-5962 GCA_002314805.1 Lachnospiraceae bacterium UBA1755
AGTTCTGTACAGAGCACCTTGTTGCCGTGTCCTACCTGCAGGTTGTTGATACAGCCGAAGCTTGCGTTGTCAAAGAGACAGATATTGATCTTTTTATGCTCCTGGGCTGCCGTGATAAGCTCTCCGTGCAGCATGTTAAAGGATCCGTCACCGCAGAAGGAATATACTTCAGCAGTATTTCCCACTGCAAGCTTTGCGCCCAGAGCACCGGCGATCTCATATCCCATGGTTGAATAGCCATATTCCATGTTATAGGTATCTTTGCCGACAGCCCTCCACATCCTCTGCATGTCACCGGGAAGTGATCCTGCCGCACCGACTGCCACATCCTGATCCTCCATAAATGCATTGATGAAGCCAAGTGCTGCTGTCTGTGTCAGCTCTGCCTTGAGGTCCCCGGCGAAGCGGTGTACTGATTCCTTATTGGCATCGCATACAAGCGGCTTCCAGTCCTTTGTATTCTTATATGTAAAGCCGTCAAGCCTGTTGAGCTCCTTCTGCCATTTATCTCTTGCAGCAGGTATCTCATCCTTATATGGTGCCTTATAACCGCTTAAAGCCTTTAAAAGACGCGGGAGCGCATCCTTTGCGTCTGCCACGATATCCACTGCGTCAAGCTTAAGCGCCTGGAACTGATTAATATTGATATTTACGAACTGCGCATTCTCCTTAAAGAGCCATCTTGATGCAGTAGTAAAATCTGTATATCTTGTACCTACTCCGATGATGACATCCGCCTTGCGTGCTATCTCATTGGCTGCTGAACATCCCGTAGTACCAAGACCGCCCAGATTAAGCTCATGAGTCCATTCTATTGCTGATTTACCGGACTGTGTCTCTCCGAACGGAATGCCTGTCTTCTCTGCAAACTCCCTGAATTCTTCATGTGCCTCTGCATAGCGCACACCGCCTCCGCAGATAAGCAGTGGCTTCTTAGCCTTTCTTATCACTTCAGCAGCAGCAGCGATATCATTTTCCTGTGCAGGCCTCCTGTCAAGCTTCCACACTCTCTTCGCAAAGAAGGATACCGGATAATCATATGCCTCGCCTTCAACATCCTGTGGAAGCGCAAGGCATACAGCACCGGTCTCTGCAGGATTGGTAAGCACTCTGAATGCTGATAAGCATGCACTCATAAGCTGCTCCGGTCTGACTATTCTGTCCCAGTATCTGCATACAGCCTTAAAAGCATCGTTGGTTGTAATTGACAGGTTCCATGTCATCTCGACCTGCTGCAGCACAGGATCCGGCTGACGGCATGCATATGTATCACCGGGGAGTACAAGAAGCGGCAGATTATTTGCAGTAGCTGTACCGCATGCAGTAACCATATTTGCCGCACCGGGTCCGATGGATGATGTAACAGCCATCATCTGCTTACGCTTTGTCTGAGCTGCAAAGGCCGCAGCGGCCTGAGCCATACCCTGCTCATTCTTTCCCTGATAGATCTCAAGGTGCTTTGCTTCCTGTGAAAGTGCCTGACCGAGTCCGACTACATTTCCGTGTCCCGGGATCATGAAAATACCCTTTACAAATCTCTGCTCGATTCCGTCATATGAGATGTACTGATTTTCCATGAACCTGACAAGTGCCTGAGCCATGGTCAAACGAACTGTTTTCATATCTTACCTCCTTAATGGTTTGGATAAATGTGATCATTGGCATCCGGTTTCCATAGCCAGTCATGCTCTTTATCATCGATCCTTGTTTTCTGCCATGGATCTCCGTCAAGATGCCGTATACCCCACGCGTAGCACATAGCGTAGCCCGGAGCAGCCACCTGTGAGTGGAAGCCATCCGTGATGACTGCGCATCCGTTCTGTCCTGTCTTATATACATCCCCGTTGGCAAATCCCGCGCCGAAACCGTGAGGATAATCGAAACGGTAGAAATATACCTCTGGCTGCGGATGATGATGAGGCGGGTATGAGGACCATCTTCCCGGATGGTTAAGTACCTCGCCCAGCACCATGTTAGAGAAAGGAGCATTATCATAGTCAAAGAAAGTCTTGATCTCCCTCTCCATACAGCCCATAAGCTCTCCCTTTGATCCGGCATACTGTGTCTGCACAGTGTCCGGTGTATACATTACAGGCTCATAATCGTTTTCACATATTGTTGCCTGCACATAGATCTCGCTGTGTTTCTTTGCAGTAAGCTTTATTTTTCTGCCACGGCTTGCAAGGAGACAATATGCTTCATGATGGAAGCAGTCCGGTCTGTCGGCCTCTGTCTTTTTATCATCCCATTCGTAGGTTACAGCACCTTCAAACAGCAGGATCGCTGCTTCCTTTTTGGGATCCTCATATATCCACTCGTCACCGGCTTCCATTACAAGAAGGCCGACATCCATCTGAGTACCCATATCATCCAGCGCACTGTCGATGTATGTATTGTAACCTCTTTTCAGTTCATCATTTTTACTGAAATATGTCATAATGCCCTCCGCAGGATCAGAGTCCTGTATGCTCCTTAATGTACTTTCTTCCCATCATGGCATACTCAAGCGGATCGGCTTTTGCAGGATCCTGCTCTGCCTCAACGAGAAGCCATCCCTCGTATCCTGCCTTTGAAAGAAGCTCGAAGATCGGATCGAAATCTACATTTCCGTCACCCGGTACAGTGAATGCACCATTGCGTACAGCATCAAGGAAGCTCCAGCCGTTCTTTGCTGCTTCATCAACTACAGGAAGTCTCATGTCTTTAAGATGAACATGTCCGACTCTGTCAGCATATTTCTTAAGCATAGCAAGCGGATCCTCTCCGGCGAATGTGAAATGGCCTGTATCATAGCAGAGAAATACCTTATCAGCATCTGTATTTGCCATCATGCGGTCTGTCTCCTCTGCCGACTGGACTACTGTACCCATGTGATGATGGAAGCAGAGCTTAAAACCGCGCTTTGCCGCAATTTCGCCCAGTACATTGAGACCCTTGCAGAAACGATCCCACTCCTCATCATTCATAACATATTTTTTAGCACCTGTGAGGATAGGTGTATCGAGCTTGCCCTGGATCGAGTAGCTCTGCTCGCTTACATTGATACGGTTTGCACCCACAGCCTCAAGGAAATCCAGTTCCTTATTAAATGAAGCTGTCTCCTCTTCAATAGGTCTTGTGAGGATGAAGGAAGAATACCAGCGGCTTGCTATGCGCATACCACGGAGATCAAGTGCTTTTTTAAGGACTGCGGGATCTGACGGGTATTTATTACCTATTTCACATCCTGTAAAGCCTGCAAGCGCCATCTCACTGATGATCTGCTTGAATGTATTTTCCGCACCGAGATCAGGCATATCGTCATTGCACCATCCGATCGGAGCTATACCAAGAAAAACCTTACTTGAATCAAACATAACTTATCCTCCTGCTTTATAAATGTATTACATTCCCTTTATTACATTAACGATATGCTCATCGGTAAGGTCATAGCGTGTCCTCAGATAGTCCTGCGGACCAACCTCTCCGAATTCATCCTCTACAGCCACATATCCGAACTTCACAGGCATCCCGATGAGAGCGTGCTCCACAGCACTTGTAAGACCGCCGATGCGGTTATGGTTCTCGGCAGATACGACCTTACCGGTCTTTTCAGCGTAGGTCCTGATGAGTTCCTCATCCAGCGGTTTGATTGTGAACGGATCGATCACTGCCACATCGATGCCTTCCTCTGCAAGCTTCTTTGCTGCCTGAAGCGCTTCATGAACCATTATTCCTGATGCTACGATCACGGCATCCTTGCCGTCCCTCACAACATTGCCCTTACCGACCGTAAACTGAGTGCCGTCCTCATATACCTGCCGGCTGTCCTTACGGCCTACACGTATATACTTTACTCCCGGCAGATCCTTTGCCTGTGTCAGGAAGCTCTCCAGCATCGGCACATCCGTACAGTCACAGATTATTGCTCCCGGGATACATCTGTAAAGAGCTACATCCTCAAACGGCATATGCGTACCGCCGTTAAAGGCAGCCGTGATGCCGGGATCAGTACCCACCATCGTGATCGGATTATTTGCATATCCTGCCGAAAGGAAAACCTGATCAAAGCATCTCCTTGATACAAAGGGTCCGAAGGAATGTGCATAGGGCTTAAGACCTGATGCAGCAAGTCCCGCGGCAATACCTGCCATGTTGGACTCTGCTATACCACAGTTGATATATCTGTCACTCTTTCCGTAACTGCCCTTGGTACCCGAGCATCCCATAAGATCTGCATCAAGCCATACCACCTTATCATCAGCCTGCATGACCTTATCAATGACCTGAGGGATGACTGACTTATACTGACGTGAATCCTTTTCACCTGTATATACTATCTTCATTATACATCCTCCTTAACCCATCTCTGCAAGCTTATCCCTAAGCTCTTTAAGCCACTCGTCAAATACCTCCGGAGCCACATTCATTGAGTGGTTGCCTGCTGATTCCTCAACAGCCTTTACGCCGCGTCCCTTGACCGAATCAAGTACGACAGCAATCGGCTTATCCTCAGACCTTCTTGAAAGAGCTTCGTAAAGTCCTTCAACATCATCGCCTGCTACAGTTACAGTATCAAAACCAAATGCCTTAAACTTTTCGGCCAGATCAAACTGAGGAAGTATTTCTTCAAGAGAGCCGTCAAGCTGTCTCTTATTCCAGTCTGCGATCCATACAAGGTTATTGAGCTTCTTTCCGGCCGCAAACATAGCAGCTTCCCAGCATTGTCCTTCATTAAGCTCTCCATCCCCGGTAATAAGGAATGTCCTGCAGTCTCTGCCCTGAAGCTTATCTCCGAGAGCGATACCCACAGCCTGTGAAGTACCCTGTCCAAGTGAACCGGTCGTACAGTCAATACCGGGCAAAGTCCTGTCGCAATGAGACGGGAGCTTTGTAGCCGGCTGATTCAGTGTATAAAGCTGCTCATAAGGGATAAAACCGCAAAGCGCAAGAGTTCCATATACCGCAGGACCTGCGTGTCCCTTTGAGCATACCAGCTTGTCTCTTGTCTCAAGTCCCGGATCCTTCGGATCATAATTCATGATCCTCTTATAAAGCACTGCAAGCGTATCTGCAATCGACAGACTGCCGCCCACATGGCCGAAGCCCCTGGACTTGATACACTCAATTGTCGCGATCCTTATCTGAAGCGCAAATTTCTGTAGTTCTTTTTTCTCTTCTAAAGTCATCTTGTTTCCTCCATATAAGAAGCTGATGTTTATATTCTTGCCACGCCCGAGTCTCTTGCTGCCTGAGCAACTGCTGCGGATACAGCCGGACCGACGCGCGGATCGAATGCTTTTGGAATTATGTATTCCTCGTTTAATTCTTCATCTGAAATGAGATTGGCCAGCGCAAGTGATGCTGCCATTTTCATCTCTTCATTGATTTCTTTTGCTCTTACATCAAAGGTTCCTCTGAATATACCCGGGAAGGCAAGTACATTATTGATCTGATTCGGGAAGTCACTTCTTCCTGTGGAGATTATCCTTGCTCCTCCGGCTCTGGCTTCATCAGGGAAGATCTCCGGAGTAGGATTGGCACAGGCAAATACTATCGCATCCTTATTCATTGTCTTAACCATATCCGTCGTAACAGTACCCGGAGCAGAGACACCGATGAATATGTCAGCACCTGCCAATACCTCTGCCAGAGTTCCTGACTTCTTTTCAGGATTTGTGACTTCTGCCATCTCCTCTTTGATCCAGTTCAGGCCTTCTCTGCCTTTATATATCGCACCCTTTCTGTCACACATTATTACGTTTCTGAAGCCATACGAGAGAAGCAGCTTTGTAATAGCTATAGCCGCGGCCCCCGCGCCGGAAGTAACTATTCTGACATCCTCTTTTTTCTTACCGACGATTTTAAGCGCATTGATAAGTCCTGCCAGTGTTATGACAGCTGTGCCATGCTGATCGTCATGGAAGATCGGAATATCACACATCTCCTTGAGCTTTCTCTCGATCTCAAAGCATCTGGGTGC
>DCHJ01000043.1:6129-15751 GCA_002314805.1 Lachnospiraceae bacterium UBA1755
TCCGGTCCTATATCACCGAGACCAAGCACTGCTGAACCATCGGTGATGACAGCGCACATATTATTCCTTCTTGTCAGGTCATATGACCTTTCTGTATCCTGCTGAATCTCAAGACAGGGCTGAGCAACTCCGGGTGTATATGCAAGACTGAGGTCCTCTTTAGACTTAACAGGCACTCTCGAAACTACCTCTATCTTTCCCTTCCATTCTTCATGCAGCTTTAATGATTCTTTTGCGTAATCCATACTTCCTCCTTTTAGTTTTAATTTTCGGTCATTGGAAGTGTTGCCCCTCCAAACGGCATTGCAATGACGGTCGCATCCGGACCGTATTTCTTCATGGCCTCATCAAAGGCTTCCTGAGCACTGTGAGCCGGCTTCAGGAATATGCTTCTGACAAAATCATCCTCCATCTCAGATACCAGCACTATATCGGCATTTTCCAGCACCATTCCTATTGCTGCGGCTTTATGTCCTCCCAGCTGGAAATCTCTTCCAATCCTTTCAACCATGGCGTGTGCGCTTTCAGAGCCTACCAGCCATTCTTCAAACCTTTTACTGCCAAGTCCCTCATTGCATGCTCCGAGCAATATGATGGTTCCGCCCTTTTTTACAGCATGCTTTGCATTATCAAGAGCCTTCTGCGTCTGGTAAAGGTTAGCATCCTTAGGTGCTCCTCCCTGACTCACAATTACAATATCTGCTCTTTCGGGTATAGGCTTACGGTACATCTTATCAAGATATCTGCAGCCTTCCCTGTGAGCCTTGACCACATCTCCCGCAACAGCATATACGATATGCTTATGCTCATCCAATACGGCATTGACTATATAATCAACACCCAGCATAGCACCCGCTTCTTCAATATCTTCTCTTACAGGATTGCCTTCAAGCTTTCCGGCGCATGCATCCTGCGAGATCATCATACTGTGATTGGCCTGAATTGCATCCGGTGTTGATACTCCGGGCATAAGAGCCTTGTAGCCTCCGGAATACCCTGCAAAATAATGGAATTCAATATTTCCCAGGCAGATCCTGAAATCGCTCTCTGCTACTGTCCTGTCAAAGTCCACCGGTGTACCATGGCTTGTGGTGCCGATATGCACACAGTCAGAGGGGTCACTGTCGACGACCCTGACCTCGGCGAAGCATCTGTCGCCCACAAGGTGCTTCATCTCTTCCTCTGTATGATGTCTGTGAGAACCAAGAGCAAGGACAACTGTAATGTCTTCTCTCCTTACTCCTGCCTTATACAGCTCGTCAAGGACATCCGGTATCACATCATAGCTGGGAAGCGGGCGTGATATATCGCTTGTCACTATTGCTACCTTCTGCCCTGCTTTGACAGTCTCACACAGCCTTGCTGCACCGACAGGATTATCAAGTGCATATCTTACTGCAGCTCTTCCGCGGCGCTCATGCTCCATAGGATTGGAGACAAGCTCTGCAAGCAGATTCTTATCCGGTACATCCACAGTCTGTACAGTGCTGCCATATCCAAATTCCAGTATCATCTTCTGTCACTCCCGAATTTCTCTGCCGCATACCTCAATGCTTTAACAACCGGCAGCTCCTCACCGGTGAGGAACCTGATAAGAGCACCGCCTCCTGTACACACATAGCCGAGCTTATCAGTCACACCGTACTTCTTTGCAGCTGTCACAGAATCTCCTCCGCCTACCACAGTGTAGCCCGAAGTCTCTCCCATTGCCTCAAATACTGCCTTAGTTCCTGCTTCTGTGAGAGGCTCTTCAAATACGCCCATAGGTCCGTTGGCAAACACGGTCGCAGCCTTTGCTATTGCATCACAGTACATCTGCGCCGTCTGAGTACCGATATCGAGGGCACCGATCTCCTCCGGCACGCTGCCCACCATACATTCCTTCCGTTCTCCCCCTTCCACGTATGCAAGGTCGCACGGAACCACTATCCTGTCGCCGTACTTATCAAGCAGAGCCTTTGCTGTATCAATATACTCACCATAATTTGAACTGATGATAAACTCATAGCTTCTGCGTCCGATGTTTTCTCCCTTTGCGCATAGCATTATATTACCCACAAGACCTCCTGTGAGCACCTTGTCTGCCGCACCGTTGCCAAGGACTGTATCAAGCATGATAAACGCATCCGATATCTTGGCTCCCCCGAGGACAAATACACAGGGGCGCTGAGGAGCTGACATCAGCTCGGATATTACAACATACTCTTTTTCAAAAAGTCTGCCCATTGCCGACGGGAGGACCTGTTCAAAACCGCAGAGTGTGGGCTGATCTCTGTGCGCCGCTGCGAAGGCGTCATTTACGTACAGATCTGCCAGAGGTGCAAGCTCCCTTACTACCTGCGTATCCGCCTGCTGCTCATGTGTCAGTCTCAGCTTCATCTCAAAGAGAGTCATCTCCTCTGCCTGGAAACGCACATTATCCAGAAGGAGCACCTCTCCTTCCTTAAGGTCTCTGATCTTCTGTCTTGCGGCCGGTCCGCATACATCGTCGATCCATTGTACTTCTTTTCCTATGAATTCCGACAGCACCTTTGCATGTGGTCTTGTGCAGTAAAAATTCTTATATTCTATATCACTGCCCTGATGACAGAGTACAACTGTTTTTGCACCTGCATCGGATATTTCCTTGATTGTGGGCGCGCACCCTTTGATCCTGTGCGTGCTTGTCAGTGTATCTGTTTTCCTGTCCACAGGCTGATTCATATCCACCCTGCAGAGCACGGTCTTTCCTTTTAAATCAAAATCATCCAGTGAATTTATGCCAAATTTCATTGACTTCTCCTTTTTGATAAGGGCAAGGACTGTGCCTTGCCCCTGTAAAGTTACATCAGATCTCCTTGAATTTTCCTATGCCAAGATACTTATTGGTCATTGCAGTTCCTTCTTCACGTGTTGTCTGGATTCCTGTACATGCCCTGATCGCATCCATTGTCTCCGGGATCGTCACAGACTCCTGCGGGATATTGATGGCATACATGATATCATTGCCTGATTCTACGATGCTGTCCTCCCAGAGTCCGATCTCGTACATATCGCCTCTGCGGTTTCCGAGATCTCTTGCATACTTAAAGAGCGATGCATTGCCCTTGAAGCCCTCATCGATGTTAACGACTCTGATCCTGGGATGCTGCTGGAAAGCAGCCAGTGCCGCTTCTTTAGTGATCTTCTTTCCGTCCCTGGCGGATGCAACTACAGTAATGATATGTCCGTGCGTCACAGGTGTGTGAACGAGGATACCGGTTGCGTTTACATGAGGCATGATCGTCATAAGATCAACTGCCTGATGTGAAGGAGCCTTGTCCATCTGAAGTGCATTTGTAAGACCTCTGTGGTAATCTCCCGGATCAGCAACTCTTCTGATGATGGTAATTGCTACTCTGTCAAGGCCGATCGCCCTGTCCAGACAGTCGACCGTACGGATAAGACCGGTCGTATTGCAGGATGTAAGCTTAAGATAATCCTTGCCCACGCCCTTTTCAAAGTTAGCATATCCGTGGAAGAATACATCAGCAACCGAGTTCTTCTCTCCTCCCTGGAAGATAGCCTTCACACCCAGCGGTACATAGTACTTTTCCTTGTTTGATGCGCCTACTCCGCCCGGTGATGAGTCGAGCATCACATCCACTTTTTTGCAAAGCTCCTCAAAGGTTCCTGCCACAGGTATCTTTTTTGCATCAAATGCTGCTTTATCTGCTCCGTCAACGAGGTAAAGATCATACTTTACACCGTTGGCTCCGATCATATCACGCTCTCTCAATGCCTGCAGTGAAAGAGTTGGAGCAAGATCGGCTATACCTACAAGTTCCATATCCTCCTGCTGGGCTACACCGTCAGCCAGTCTCTGACCGATGGTTCCGTAACCGGCAACACCTACTCTGATTTTTCCCATTACAATTCTCCTTTATAATTATTTATCTGTCGGATAGATTATTGTTACATTGTTTTCTCCGGCAATACTCTCATATTCTGCCGGAAGCCTCCTGTCTGTGATCAGATAGTCGATATCACTCCATGCCGCAAACTCAAAAGGACAGATAACACCGACCTTTGTGGAATCTATCAGCATCACTACGCGGTTGGCCTTCCTTATGGCTGATTTCTTTATGCTTCTCTCATTGATACTGGACATGGAGAATCCATTCTCACTGAAGCCCGGTGCGCTGATAAAAGCAGTATCAATACTGATATCCTCAAGGAAATGCTCTGTGTATGATCCGGTAAAGGTCAGTGTCAGCGGATTTAATTGTCCACCGAGCCCGATGATAATAGAATCGGTGAATTGTGACAGCTTTACTGCCGTGTTTGCACCCGGGGTGATTATTGTATATCTTCCGGGCTCAATGGCGTCAACTAATTCCATGATCGTTGTCCCTGAATCAAAATACAGAGATTTTCCTTCGGTCACAAAGGCTCTCGCTTCCTGTGCGATAAGCAGCTTTCCCTGATGATTGCTGTTTTCACGTGTATTATAAGCGTCAACTGTTACGTTCTGCTTCTCCCTGGCGATAACCGCGCCGCCGTGCACACGCCTGATATGTCCGTCCTTCTCAAGACTCTTGAGATCTCTCCACAGAGTCATTTTGGAGCAGGCTCCGGCGACCTCCATCAGTTCACTGACCGAAGCCTCTCCCCTGTTCTCTATGTAATACAGCAGCTTATCTTTTCTTGCCATACAATACCTTACTGAGTTCAATAATCTATCTTAACTATCTCGCCTGTCTTAAGGGCTCTGGTTCCCGCAAAAGCTACAATACTGGCATTGGTGCCATCATATACATTGACTCCGGGTGCCCTGCCTGTATTGATGCAATCGATAAATTCGATCATCTCATCAATGTAGGCCTGACCGAACCTCTCAGGGAAATTTCTGACCCATTCATCCACTGCTCCGGCACTGTTAAGTATTGTGGTCCTGTTTTTTGCAGGGATGGGACTTACTCTGAGACTTCCCTCCGTTCCGATTATCTCGGTCTCGACATCATAGCCTGATACGCTGGCACGTCCGATATGAAGCTGTCCCAGTGAACCGTTTTCAAAGGTAAACTGAGCAATTGCTGTCTCCACATCCCCCTGCTCTGCAAAACGCATGTGCTTTACCACAGTACCCAGAGCTGCAACGCTGGTGACCTCACTTCCTATGAACCATCTCATAAGATCGATATCATGACTTGCCATATCGATGAACAGTCCGCCGCTGCGAGGTACAAATCCGCTGTCAAGAAGGCTTTCTGCATCACAGTCCGGATCCACGCCTACAGCCTTTACCAGGTACGGTGTTCCTATCGCTCCTTCTTCTATCTTGCGCTTGGCATACGCATAGGAGGGATCGTATCGTCTCATAAAACCCAGCATAAATACCAGATGGGGATTAGCCTCTACGATCCTTTCAACCTGCCTGCATTCCTCAACGGTAACCGCAAGCGGCTTCTCACAGAAGACATGCTTTCCTGCCTCCATTGCCATACGGATATGCTCCGGATGCTCTGTACTCGGTGTCACTATTACGATCGCATCAAGCTCAGGATCTGCACACATCTGTGCAAAATCAGTATACGACTTCTCTACGCCAAGCTCGTTAACGGCAAACTCGATCTCAGCTGCAACCGGTGAGCATACGGCACAAAGCTCCGCTCCGGGTACCCTGAAAGCAAGATTTGCGGCATGAGTCTTTCCCAGTCTGCCAAGTCCGGCCTGTCCAATACGTATTTTCTTCATGAGTACACCTCAGCAATTAATTCTTGCGTGCATTCTTTCTCATATCGATTACTACTGCAAAGATGATGATCGCGCCCTTTACGATATTCTGCCAGTAAGCATTGATACCGATAAGAAGCATGATATTCTTTACAATACCGAGGATAAGGACACCGGCAATAACGCCCGTGATCTTGGCAACACCGCCGGTCTGGGATGTGCCGCCTACGGTAGCCGCAGCGATGGCATCAAGCTCATAGCTCTGACCGAAGGCAGAATTGCCTACACCTGACCTTGCAGCCAGAAGAACACCTCCGAGCGCTGCACATACCGATGAGAAAATGAATACACACATCTGATTGAATTCAACGTTGATACCTGCAACTCTTGCCGCCTGATCATTGCCGCCTATTGCAAATACATTCTTGCCGAAGCGGGTGAAGTTAAGCATGAAGCCGCTGATGCAGAGCATGATCGCAAAGATAAGCACAAGCACCGGGATCACACCGAATACCATGCCCTGTCCGAGGAACTTGAGTCCCGGCTTGAGCTCGGGAACGGGATAAGCATTGGTATATATCTGTGCCGCTGCACGGCAGATCAGCTGTGTACCCAGAGTCGCAATAAATGCAGGAACCTTAAGGTAAGCTACACAGCAGCCGTTGAAGGCACCGACAACAGCACCGACAAGCAATGTGATGAGCACCGCAAGGATTATCGGCATATTAAGATTCGGATACATTCTCATCGAGTATGATTCAAGCTGTGTCAGTGATGCAATGATACACGATGACAGTGCTACCATGGAACCCGCACTCAGATCGGTACCCTTTGAGAGGATACACCACATGATACCTGTTGCAAGTATACCGATAATTGACTCTGTCATCAGGACAGATTTAATATTTGTCCATGTAAGGAAATTCGGGGAAAGTATTGCCGCAAGGATAAAGAATCCTATCAATACTACCCAAATCGTATTATTTTTACAAAACTTTTTAAACTTATCCATATGTTGATCCTCCCTTTATACTCCGGTAGCGTATTTCATAATAAGCTCCTGATCAAACTCTTCTCTCTTAAGCTCACCCGTCACATCGCCCTCATGCATTACTATCATACGGTCGGCCATTCCCATGATCTCCGGCATCTCGGATGAGATCATAATGACTGCCTTGCCCTGTCCGGCAAGCTCCGAAAGCAATGAATGGATCTCTGCCTTGGCTCCGACATCAATACCTCTTGTCGGCTCATCGACTATCAGGATCTCAGGATCATTGAGCAGCGCTCTTGCTACAAGCACCTTCTGCTGATTACCGCCTGAAAGGTTCTGAATAAGCTCGTCGATGCTGGGTGTCTTTACATTGATCTTACCACAGTACTCCTGTGTATCCTGTCGGATCTTCCTGTGATTCAGAGGGGTCCCATATGTCTTTAAAGAAGAAAGGATCGTATTGTCACATATGCTTCTGATCGGGACGATACCCTTTGCACGGCGATCCTCTGTAAGGAATCCTATACCGTTGCTGATCGCATCAACAGGTGACTTTATGTTCAGTTCCTTCCCGTTTTTATATATTTTTCCGTTAGTAACAGTTCTGAGGCCGAAGATCGCCTCCATTGTCTCTGATCTTCCGGCTCCTACCAGTCCTGCAAAGCCCAGTATCTCTCCTCTGTGAAGCTCAAAGGAAACATGCTTTACAAGCTTGCCGGCACAGAGATCTTCAACCTTCAGTATTACATCACCGATCTCACATTCTGTCTTGGGGAACATTTCGTCAAGCTCACGGCCTACCATCATGGTAATAAGCTTATCCATCGTAATGTTCTTTACTTCTTCCTGACCAACCCATGCACCGTCACGGAAAACTGTTACATCGTCGCAGATCTCAAAGATCTCATCCATCTTATGAGAGATGTATATGATAGCAACTCCCTTGTCCCTCAATTCTCTGATTATCCTGAAAAGATGTCCGACCTCACGCTCTGTCAGTGAGGATGTCGGCTCATCCATAATAACTATCTTTGAGTTGTACGAAACAGCCTTTGCGATCTCTACCATCTGCATCTGGGATACAGTCAGGTTCTTCATCAGTTCATCCGGATCAATATCCACATCAAGCTGTGAAAACAGATCCAGAGTCATCTGACGCATCTTTTTATGATCTACCATCAGGAAGTTGAGCATCGGCTGTCTTCCCAGCCATACGTTTTCGGAAACACTGCGCTCCAATACAGGACTGAGCTCCTGATGGATCATGGAAATACCGTTATTAAGCGCTTCCTGAGTGGTTTCAAAATCAATTTCTCTGTCATCATAGATGATCGTGCCTGATGTCTTGTGATAGATCCCGATAAGGCACTTCATAAGTGTGGACTTACCGGCTCCGTTTTCACCCATCAGAGCATGTACTCTTCCGGGTCTGACATCCAGCTTTACACCTTTAAGTGCCTTGACGCCCGGAAATTCCTTCACGATCTCTTTCATCTGAAGAATATATTCGCTCAAATAATCACCCCTATCTTCTTATCCCTTATTTGTAATCACCCCTCTATCGCTAGAGGGGTGACACATAACGGGTATTTATCAATACCTGATACTCCTGATTACTTCTTGAAGTTAGCAAGGACTTCCTTGTAGTTGTCCTTTGTTACAGGCTGAGCTGTTGTTGCGATAGTGAAATCAGCTGCGCACTCCTTCGGAACCTTGCCGTCAAGCATCTGCATAAGAGCTGATGCAACAACCTTTGCCTGGCCCGGGCCATCCTGATTAACAGTCATGCTGAGAGTGCCGTTCTCGATTGCCATACATCCAACCTCTGTTGCGTCGATACCAACGATCGGGAAATTGATCTCCTTGCCTGTTGATGTGCATGCCTCGATAACACCAAGTGCCATCTCGTCGTTGTTAGCTACTACGAAGTCAAACGGTGCGCCTGTTCCTGCGAACTGTGTGAACTTATCCATAGCCTTTGTACGATCCCACTCTGCTGTGTCTTCAAATACCCACTCAACCTTGATTCCGTTCTCCTCAAGTGCATCCTTTGCACCCTTTGTACGGTTCTCAACATTATCAAGACCAAGAGGTCCCTTGAACATCATGCCCTTGACATCTGTCTTGCCCTGAGCCTTGAAGTAATCTGCAAGCCACTGACCCTGAGCCTTGCCTGCATCATACTCTGACATTCCTGCGTAGATATACTGTAAGCCGTCAAGAACTGAATTATCAGCGATAGATCTGTTGAAGAATACGACCTTCATATCGCCTGCAGCATCCATGATCTCCTTGAAGGACTCACCGTTGGTGATAC
Organism: Lachnospiraceae bacterium UBA1755; assembly: GCA_002314805.1. Classification (GTDB taxonomy): domain Bacteria; phylum Bacillota; class Clostridia; order Lachnospirales; family Lachnospiraceae; genus Darwinimomas. The sequence continues at coordinate 15,135 of DCHJ01000043.1, forward strand.
CAACGATAACAGCGTCATAGCCATTGTTCTTGTAGCCCTCGACCTGTCCGATCTGGGTCGAGATATCTTCCTTTGCAATTACGAAATCATCCACATCACAGCCTGCAGCCTTAAGCTCTGCAATTGCTGCTGTTGAGAATCCTGTCCAGTACTGGTCAATGTCAGGTAAGCAAAGCGCTACCTTTGGAGCTGCGGAATCCTTCTTCTCTGCTGCCGGAGCTGCCTCCTGAGCCTCAGCCTTCTGCTCCGTTGCTGGTGCCGGCTTTGCTCCGCATGCTGCAAGAGAGAGTACCATAGCCGAAGCCAAAACGATTGCTAAAATCTTCTTCATACCTTCTTCTCCTTTTTGTTTTTTATGAAACATTTTTTGCTGAAGTTTCAATTTGTTAAGCTTTGAAAATTATATCATAACATAACAAAGAGAAAGCTTTCTTCGGAATTGATGCATCCGAATACGACTACAGTAAATATACTCTTTCGGCCAATTATAGTCAATTGTTTTATGCATTCCGGTTGATACAATACACTCACTTAACCGTTTAATTATGCACATTGCACAAGCAATGTCAGATTCATTGTATATAATGGCAAAAAGGAAGAGCGAATAAATGTTATAT
>DCHJ01000043.1:15833-18355 GCA_002314805.1 Lachnospiraceae bacterium UBA1755
TGGCACACTATTCTTTTGTGTCTTCGCCATCAGCAGGATCACCGGATGAAATTCATCATTTTCCTCGGATAAGCTTCCGGTGCCGGTATCGTATCTCTTGTCTGTGCAAGTACCCTGACCATCCACGCCATGTTCTTACCCAGACGCTCTGCAACCTCAAGTCCTTCATAATCCTCCATGCACTCACCCTTTTCGGCTCCGTGCACTGCGCCCCAGTAATCAGAGGTCATGATGATCATCTCCATGGCATCCATAGCCGCAAGCAGCTCGTGATAGGTCGCAGAACCTCCGGTCCTCCTCAGCGTGCACAGTGCACCACCCACCTTATGAGCAAAAATATTTTCCGGTCCGCAGCCGCCTGCAAGCATCAGTCTGTCTATCACACATTTCATATTGCCGGCGATACCGCCGTGATATACCGGAGAAACAAGCAGGATACCATCTGCCTCACGGCACTCTCTGATGATCTCATTCACACAGTCATTCTGAACACATTTATGCTCACTGTCGTCTATGCATTTATAGCAGGCCAGACAGGGATGTACATTTGCACCTGGCTGAAGCTCCCTGAATTCCACGCCGGCCTCCTCTACAGCCTTGCGTACGACATTAATTATCTGAGTACAGTTGCCGTCCTTTCTCGGACTTCCGTTAATAGCCACGATCCTCATAACACTCCGCCTTTCCTTAATACTATATTTTTCCGTAAACATCGTCACACGGCCATGATGTCTCCCGATCATACTGCTGCGCCGTATCCTCACAGCACCGTCACTGCCGGCAGGGCATCCCCCGGATAATCCACCGCATCACAGACCCACACCGGACAGGCCGTAACTGCTCTGTCACTGCGTATACCGCGCTGACATCTTATCCCATCACTGCCTTATCAATTGCTCCGGCTGCAGTCTTGCCTGCACCCATTGCCAGGATCACAGTAGCTGCTCCTGTCACGGCATCTCCGCCGGCATAAAGGTTCTCACGTGAAGTCTTTCCGGTCTCTTCCTCAACAACGATGCCTCCGCGCTTATTGACCTCAAGACCCTCAGTGGTACTCTTGATAAGCGGATTCGGGCTTGTCCCCAGTGCCATGATAACAGTGTCGCAGCTTATCTCAAACTCACTTCCGGGTATCTCGATGGGTCTGCGTCTTCCTCTCTCGTCCGGCTCGCCAAGCTCCATGCGGATGACCTCCATGCCCGTTACGGATCCGTTGCGCGGGTCTCTCGGGTCATCCGGATTATTATATCCCAGTATCTTTGTCGGGTTATGGAGAAGCTTAAACTCAATGCCCTCCTCCTGAGCATGCTCGACCTCCTCAAGCCTTGCCGGCAGCTCGGTCATTGAACGGCGGTATACTATGGTCACCTGAGCACCGAGCCTTAAAGCTGTACGTGCAGCATCCATCGCTACATTGCCGCCACCGACAACTATGACCCTGCCGCCCTTCATGATCGGCGTATCGGCATCATCCCTGTAGGCCTTCATCAGATTACTCCTGGTAAGGAACTCATTGGCTGAATATACACCCTTGAGACCCTCGCCCTCGATTCCCATAAACATGGGAAGTCCCGCTCCTGATCCGATAAACACCTTCTCAAAGCCCTGTTCAAACAGTTCATCGATCGTAAGAGTCTTGCCGATGACCACATTGGTCATTACCTTTACGCCAAGTGCCTTAAGTCCCTCTACCTCACCGGCTACGATCACCTTGGGGAGACGGAACTCCGGAATACCGTATACCAGTACTCCACCCGGGACATGCAGAGCCTCAAAGACCGTCACATCATAGCCCTTCTTTGCAAGGTCTCCGGCACATGCTAGTCCGGACGGACCTGAGCCTACCACTGCGATCCTGTGACCGTTGGAAGCCGGTCTGACCGGAGCAGCCGTGCAATTATTATTATGATAGTCCGCAGCAAATCTCTCCAGCCTTCCGATAGCAACTGCCTCAAACTTCACACCCAGGGTACAGTACTTCTCACACTGAGACTCCTGCGGGCATACACGTCCGCATACAGCAGGAAGTGAAGATGACTGTGATATGATCTGATATGCGCCTTCAAAATCCGATTCCTTTATCCTTGCGATAAAGTCAGGGATGGAAATATTGACCGGACAGCCCTGCACGCAGGGTCTGTTTTTGCAGTTAAGGCATCTCTGCGCCTCTTCGACTGCTATCTGCATCGTATAGCCCGTAGCTACCTCTTTAAAATTGCGGGCGCGCACGGCAGGGTCCTGGCTCGGCATCTCATGCTTCTTTGGTACGATTCCCATAATCTGTCTCCTCCTTACGCATTTCTGAACAGGTTGCATGCCGCTTCATGAGCATGGCGCTCAAACTCGAAGTACATTCTCCCTCTGGATATTGCTTCATCAAAGTCAATTTCATATCCGTTAAAATCGGGACCGTCAACACAGGCAAACTTCATTACCTTCCTGCCGTCCTGATTGAGTGTAAGCCTGCAGCCTCCGCACATTCCTGTACCGTCGATCATGATCGGGTTCATTGAGACCGTGAC
>DCHJ01000017.1:0-596 GCA_002314805.1 Lachnospiraceae bacterium UBA1755
CGCAGCGGCTGTTAAGATCGTCAAGAGCGGATTTAAGTCCGGGATACCGGAGGGCATCCTCCTGAGTAAGAGTGAATGCAGGATAGGTCACATATGAACGTCCTTTATAGCTTTCCGGATCACCTGCAGTGACTCCGGTGTTAATAACGGTCGCATACAGGTGAAGTATGGAAACCTCGGCATCAGAGGGTGCAGGCGGGACTTCTGCTTCAGGTAACGTGGTTTCGGTTTCCTGAGTTTCGGACTCGGTCAGTACGTTTTCTGTTTCGACAGCAGCAGTTTCTTCTTCGGTGGCTTGTGTATCGGTCATTTCAGTAGCTTTACTGCATGAACATAGTCCGAGCAGGGATAATGTCAATATCAGAATAAAGAGTTTCAGTTTCATGATAGCTTCCTCCTTCACCAGGAACACGGATCAACGATAGGAACTGATGACTCAATTGTACTCTGAATAATGACCGGCAGTCAAACAAGAATATTCTCTTTCAATTGAGGTATTAAATAATGTATACTTAATATTCAGGTACATATACGGTGAATACCGGGCAGATGAATGTTGAAGCAGATGAATGTTGAAGCAGATGAACGTTGAAGCA
>DCHJ01000017.1:691-8453 GCA_002314805.1 Lachnospiraceae bacterium UBA1755
GAACGATGAAGCTGACGAATGATGAAGCTGATGAGCGATCAGGCTGATGAACGATGGAGTGTTGATATGAAAAAGATATTATTAATAGCCGGGATAGTGCTGCTTGCGGCAGGCGTGCTGTTTCTCCTGCTGTCAGGTATAAATTGGATGGTTTTTAAGAATACGCGCGATGCATCCAATGCGTTCTATGAAGTAAAGCGCAAGCTTGCCATTGACTGGCTGATTGCAGGCGGGATTACTTCGGTCATAGGAATACTGTGCTTTGTCCTGCGCACAAAGGTGAACGGGTAAGCATAGATCCGCTTTGCCGGGTTATGAGTTATACCGGGTAAGCATAGGCGTAGCCTCTCATCAGGGCAGAGAGGGGAGCTGACTGCCCGCGGATATTAATATTGATCGTTTAAGTTTTGTCCAAATTGCACATTGTGCAGCTATGTGTTAGAATGATACTTTGAGCCGTAAGGCTTGGCGTGAATTGAACTGACGCCTGTAGTCAGACAATTTTCGTGTACTGCATTTTTTTTGCATTAAGAACCGGTATGCATGATTATAATTTAAAACGAAAGAGAGTAAAGCCTCAGGAGACGATACTCGACAGTGACAGGTTTAAGTGTGAACAGGAGCCCAGACTGTACGAGAACGACGGCGATGAGGACCCCAACCGCATAGTTGTCAACTATGTTAAGATGCCTGTGGCAGAAAACGGCATCTGGGCTCTGTGCAGCGCCATAGCAGGCACCATCTTTTTTATGATCTTCGTACGCCGGTTGTATATGGCAGAGGGAGCCCCCGGGCTTGACGTGACAGTCATGGGAGCCTGCGGGATACTCTGGTCGATGGCAGCGGTATACTTTTCGGTCCGTGGGCTTATCGAGAAAGACAGAAACCATGCAACGTGTTTCGTCGGAATTGCGCTTGGCGCCTTTCAGATCATTACCTGGCTGATAATCCTTATCGTAACAGCGAGGTAATGTGAGGAATGCACAGAGGCAGAAAGTATCATTGGCTGAATCAATAAAGCAGAATGACAGTTCCAGTAAAAAGGAGAGATTATATATGTTGAACGAACAGTTAGAACAGATTAAGAAGGCAGCGCTGGATTCAATAGCGCAGGTTACGGATCTGGACGGTCTCAACGAGATAAGAGTCCGGTATCTCGGAAAGAAGGGTGAACTCACGGCAGTCCTTAAAAACCTTAAGGATGTGGCTCCTGAAGACAGACCCAGGGTCGGACAGCTCGTAAATGATGCCAAGGCGATCATCGAGGGTGAGCTGGCAAGGGCTAAGGACGAGATGGCAGCAAAGGCACGAGAGCTACGGATGCAGGCAGAGACCATTGATGTCACGCTTCCTGCAAAGCGAAATGCTCTTGGACATGCACATCCCAATACAGTCGCGCTTGAAGAAGTGGAGCGAATCTTCACGGGTATGGGCTATGAGGTCATCTCAGGACCTGAGATCGAGTATGACGAATACAACTTCACCAAGCTGAATATCCCCGCAAATCATCCGGCCAAGGATGAGCAGGATACCTTCTATATCAACAAGGAGATCGTGCTCCGTACCCAGACTTCTCCGGTACAGGCAAGAGTCATGGAGCAGGGCAGACTTCCTATAAGGATGATATCACCGGGACGTGTATTCCGCAGCGACGAAGTTGACGCAACACATTCGCCGAGCTTCCATCAGGTAGAGGGACTTGTGATCGATAAGGATATCACCTTTGCTGACCTTAAGGGCACACTTGCTGAATTCGCAAAGAAGCTCTTCGGTGAGGATACCAGGGTCAAGTTCAGACCCCATCATTTCCCGTTCACAGAGCCGTCGGCAGAGATGGACGTGACCTGCTTCAAGTGCGGAGGCAAGGGCTGCCGTTTCTGCAAGGGCGAGGGCTGGATCGAGATCCTCGGCTGCGGCATGGTACATCCCCATGTGCTGGAGATGTGCGGCATCGACAATGAGAAATACAGAGGCTTCGCTTTCGGTGTGGGTCTTGAGCGTATTGCATTACTTAAGTACGAGATCGACGATATGCGTCTTCTTTACGAAAACGATATCAGATTCTTAAAGCAGTTCTGAGAAAGGAGGGGACAAGATGAATACACCTATTAGCTGGATAAAGGTATATGTTCCTGACCTTGACTGCACCAATCAGGAATACAGAGATGCAATGACCCTGACGGGTACAAAAGTAGAGGGTTTTGAAGAGCTTGATAAGAACCTCGACAAGATCGTGGTAGGGCAGGTTAAGAAAATCGATAAGCACCCGGATGCTGAGAAGCTCATCATCTGCCAGGTAGATATCGGAGAGCCTGAGCTTTTACAGATCGTAACAGGAGCACCCAATGTAGTGGAGGGCGGCAAATATCCGGTAGTGCTTCACGGAGGAAGAGTAGCCGGAGGACATGACGGAGGACCGTTACCTGAAGGCGGTATCAAGATCACAAAGGGAAAGCTCCGCGGAGTGGAGTCCTTTGGTATGATGTGCTCCATCGAAGAACTGGGCAGTGATAAGAATTACTATCCGAATGCTCCGGAAAGCGGGCTTTATCCTATGGAGGCTGATGCGCCTGTAGGCGCTGATGCCATAGAGCTCCTCGGTCTTCACGATACAGTATTTGAGTACGAGATCACCTCCAACAGAGTTGACTGTTACTCGATCATCGGTATCGCACGTGAGGCAGCAGCTACATTCGGGAAGAAGCTCGTGCTTCCGGAAGTACCTGCAACAGGCAACAGTGAAAAAGCATCAGACTACATCAGCGTAGAAGTTAAGGATGCAGATCTCTGCCCCAGATACTGCGCAAGAGTCGTAAAGAATATCAAGCTTGCTCCGTCACCCGAATGGATGCAGAGGAGACTGGCCAACAGCGGCATAAGACCTATCAACAACCTTGTAGATATCACTAACTACGTAATGCAGGAATACGGTCAGCCGATGCATGCGTTTGATTATGATCAGATCGCAGGACATAAGATCATCGTAAAGAGAGCAAATGACGGTGATAAGTTTGTGACCCTTGACGGACAGGAGCGTATCCTTGATAAGGATATTCTCATGATCTGTGACGGTGAGAAGGAGATAGGCATTGCAGGTATCATGGGCGGCGAGAACTCGATGATCACCGATGATGTAAAGACCATGGTGTTTGAGTCTGCAACCTTTGACGGAACAAATATCAGACTTTCAGCAAAGAGAGTCGGTCTTCGTACGGAGGCATCGGGCAAGTTCGAAAAGGGACTTGATCCTGAGACAGCAAAGGCTGCTATCGACAGAGCGTGCGCGCTTGTTGAAGAACTCGGTGCAGGAGAGGTAGTAGGCGGTATTATCGATATCTATCCGGATCCTGTACATGAATCCAGAGTTAAGCTTGAGCCGGAAAAGATCAATAAGCATCTCGGGACAGATCTGACAAAGCAGCAGATGGTCGATTATATGGCAAGGGTAGACCTTAAGTATGATCCGTCAACAGATGAAATAGTAGCTCCTACGTGGCGTCAGGATATTCACTGCATGGCAGATCTTTCCGAAGAGGTGGCAAGATTCTTCGGATATGACAAGATCCCGACGACCCTTCCTAAGGGTGAAGCGACGATGGGCGGAGTAAACTTTGCACACAGAGTTCAGGATGTGGCGAGAGAGACCGCAATGTTCCTCGGCTTCTCCGAGGGTATGAGCTTCTCCTTCGAGAGCCCGAAGGTATATGACCTTCTGCGTGTACCGGAAAACGACCCTGCACGCAATGCAATAAAGATAATGAATCCGCTTGGCGAAGATTTCTCGATCATGAGGACCATGCCTCTGCACGGACTTGTATCATCGCTTGCAACCAACTATAAGAGAAAGAATGCAAATGTAAGACTCTTCGAGATGGCCAACATCTATCTTCCGAAGGCGCTTCCGCTGACCGAGCTTCCTGATGAGAGGATGCAGCTTGCACTCGGATTTTACGGTGAAGGTGATTTCTATGCGATGAAGGGTGTTGTTGAAGAACTCTTCGAAAAGCTCGGACTTAAGGATAAGATCACATATGATGCAAAGGCTGAGAGACCATACCTCCATCCGGGACGCAGGGCAGATGTCGTTTATCACGGTGAGACAGTAGGATATCTCGGGGAGCTTCATCCGCAGGTATGTGAAAACTATGGCATCGACGACAGAGCTTATGTGGCAGTTATTGATATGCCATCAGCAATGAAGTTTGCCGATTTCAATATTAAGTATACGGGCATTGCAAAGTATCCTGCAGTAACACGTGATATCTCAGTAACAGTTGCCAGGTCCCTGCCTGTAGGTGCAATCGAGGAATGCATCGAGAAGGCAGGAAAGGGCATACTTGAAAGCTATGCGCTCTTTGATGTGTTTGAGAGTGAGAAGCTGGGTGCTGATGTAAAGAGTGTTGCATACACGATGACATACCGTCATAAGGACCGGACTCTTGAGGACAAGGAAGTAAATGATGTGATGGCAAGGCTTCTTGAGGAGCTGTCAAAGATCGGCGCTAAGCTGAGGGACTGATTCGGGTATTGTAATAAGAATAATGCCGGCTGGATCAGAGGGCTGACCGCAGGTCAGGGCTGCTTCGGATCACGACCGGGATCGGACAGATCATTATAAGCATGACGGGCAGGAGGGCAGCACTGTCACAGGCAGTGACATGAGTACCGGTCCGAAGTGTGACCGGGATCGGCCGGCAATAATTGAGCAAAAAACACGGAGGATATCATGGAAGATAAGATGATTTCGGATATGAGTGTGGAAGAGTTAAGAGATGCGCTTGCTGACCTGCGCAAGACCAATCAGCAGCAGGCAGACTATGCGCGTAAGACATGGGTGATGTCACTCATTTCGACGATCGCAGTTCTCATAGTGGCGGTATGCATTCTGGCCTACGGAGCATTCCTCATGCCCAAGGTAAGCCGTATGCTTAATGAGGCAGAGTCAAGCCTTGAGAATATTGAAGATGTCACAGCGCAGCTGAAAAATGTTGACTTTGAAGGTCTTATGGGAGATGTGGGAGGACTGGTTACAGCCACGGAGAAGGATCTTGCCGCAACCATGAAAAAGATCGATGATATCGATATCGACCACCTCAATCAGGCTATCAAGGATCTCAGCGATGTGATACAGCCGCTCGCCAATTTCTTTAACAGGTTTTAAGTTTTGAGACGGCAGTCTGCATTTTCAGCCTGCAGGATAACAACGATCATGGGAGGAAGGTGTAATGAAGGAACTTGAAGAGAGGATCGTCAGAGACGGTAAGGTATTCCAGGGCGAGGTGCTTAAGGTGGACAGCTTCCTTAATCACCAGATCGATCCGATGCTGCTTGAACAGATGGGAAAAGAATGGCACAGGCTGTTTAAGGGTGAAAGAGTCGATAAGGTCCTTACGATAGAGGCTTCAGGTATCGCGATGGCCGCCTTTGTGGCAAAAGAATTCGGGGTGCCCCTGCTGTTTGCCAAGAAAAACAAGACCAGCAATATCTCTGATAATGTATACGTCACAGATGTCGAGAGCTTTACTCACGGCAGGACCTACAAGGTACAGGTCAGCAAGGAGTATCTTCATGCAGGTGAGAGAGTTCTCATAATTGATGATTTCCTTGCAACGGGCAATGCACTCATAGGGCTCATCAATCTCTGCAAGCAGGCAGGTGCCGAGGTGGTGGGACTTGGATGCAGCGTTGAAAAGGATTTTCAGAACGGAGGCAGGATGCTCAGAGACATGGGCTACAGAGTGGAATGCCTGGCCAGGATCAAGTCAATGGATCCTGTGGCGGGTATTGAATTCGTTCACTGATCTAAAAAACACCTGAGAAACGGTGCTTCAGACCGGAAAAGGATAAAATAGTTTAGCTTTTGTGCAAAACCACCAAAATATCACATAATATTTGTAAAAATCGACAAAATTCACAATGGACTTTTGTCGATTTTTCTTATAGACTAAATATGTAAATTAAAGCTTTGCCAATATAGGTGTGGATAACCTAAAACGGTTAAGGGCCCACATGTTTCTACCGGGAAGCCCGATTGAATTCCCGACTATTGGTTCAAAACACAGGATTGTTCTCTCATGGACTATTTTATTTGTGTTTTCACGCAATAGTGATTATTGGCAGGCAGTCGTATATACGGCTGCGTTTTTCATTTCTCAGTAAAAATTGGAGGAGGTTTGGAATGAAGAAGTTTGTGTCAATGTTACTTGCAGCAGTGATGGTGGTTTCACTTGCAGCATGCGGCGGTTCAGCTAAGGCAACCGAGACAGAGGCAGCTGCAGCAGAGGCAGTTGCAGAGGCAGTTGAAGAGGCGGTTACAGAGGCAGTTGAGGAGAAGGCTGAGGTTACAGCTGAGACAGCTGCTGCAGCATCAGAGGATGCTCTTAAGGATCTTACAGTTGGTTTTATTTTCCTTCATGACGAGAATTCAACATATGACCGCAACTTTATGGTTGCAGCTAAGGCCGCTTGTGAGAACCTTGGCGTAAACTATCTTGAGAAGGTTGGTATCCCGGAGACTAACGAGTGCTACGAGGCAGCAGCAGATCTCGTAGACCGCGGTGCCGATATCGTTTTCGCTGATTCATTCGGTCATGAGTCATTCCTTATTCAGGCAGCAAAGGAGTTCCCTGAGGTTGATTTCTGCCACGCAACAGGCACCATGGCTCACACAGAGAATATTCCCAACTTCCACAACGCATTTGCAGCTATCTATGATGGCCGATATATGGCTGGTGTTGCAGCAGGTCTCAAGCTTCAGGAGATGATCGATGCAGGCCAGATCAAGCCGGAGGAAGCAAAGTGCGGTTACGTTGGTGCATTCACATACGCAGAGGTTATCTCGGGCTACACAGCATGGTTCCTTGGAGTAAGAAGCATCGTTCCGGAAGCAACAATGGAAGTACAGTTCACAGGCTCATGGTATGATGAGGCTCTTGAGAAGGAAGCTGCTCAGACTCTTATCAACAACGGCTGCGTACTCCTTTCACAGCATGCAGATTCAATGGGTGCTCCCACAGCATGTGAAGAGGCCGGTATCCCGGATGTATCCTACAACGGATCAACAATTGATGCATGTCCCAATACCTTCATCGTTTCTTCAAGGATCGACTGGACACCGTATTTCGAGTATATGATCAATTGCAAGGCAAACGGTGAGCAGATCGCTGAGGACTGGGTCGGATCACTCGAGACAGGCTCTGTAGTTCTTACAGATGTAAATGAGAATGTTGCAGCAGCAGGTACTGTTGAGAAGCTTGAAGAGGTTAAGGCTGCTCTTATTTCAGGAGAAAAGCACGTATTTGAGACGGCTGCATTTACAGTTGAGGGCAAGGTGCTTGAGTCCTATATGGCTGACGTTGATACAGATGAAGCATATGAGGCTGACACAGAGGTTATCTCTGATGGTTATTTCCATGAGTCAGAGTACCGTTCGGCACCGTACTTCGGTATCATGATCGACGGCATCACAACTCTTAACGCAATGTTCTGATCAGGTTTTATAAGGCGGGGCTTAATTGCCTCGCCTTATCTTGTTTTTATGGTATAATGTTTACGTCACCATTTTCACCCGCGTACAATAATTAAAGGAGGCCCTGAATGCCCACTCCTGCCATTGAATTAAAAAACATTACAAAGGCATTTGGCACTAAGGTTATTGCCAACAAAAATGTATGTTTAAAAGTCAATTACGGTGAGATACTTGCCATTCTCGGTGAGAACGGCAGTGGTAAGACCACACTTCTCAACATGATCTCCGGAATCT
>DCHJ01000118.1 GCA_002314805.1 Lachnospiraceae bacterium UBA1755
CAGGAGGCAAATTATCCTAACATGACACTTGTTGATGACAAGAGAGTTTCTTCAGAGTCTGATGCTGAGGTTGCTTACAACAAGGTTAAAGAGCTTAAGCAGAAGTATCCGGACCTCAAGGGTATCCTTGGTACATCATCATTTGATGCTCCCGGATCAGCTCGTGCTATTCAGGAGCTTGGTCTTACAGGCAAGATGTTCGCTATCTCTGTAGCTCTTCCTCTTGAGTCAGCTGACTACCTTGAGGATGGTACACTTCAGACAGTTGCACTTTGGGATCCGGCAGTTACGGCTCATGTACAGCTCAACGCAGCTTGCAAGATGTTCAACGGCGAAGAGATCACAGAGGGCATGGACCTCGGAGAGGTTGGATACGAGTCAGTTAAGCTTAACGGCAAGGTTATCGTTGGTGATGCAGCACTCGCTGTTACAAAGGATAACTGCTACGACTTCGGTTTCTAATTCAATATCTTCAAGGAGGCAGGCATAATACCTGCCTCCTTATTAAGTTTAACAGGTGCTGTGCAGTGATGAAGACTGACGCAATGTCCTCACCCGGATCATGAATTGCGGGTGCGGATATTACATGAGCATTTATCACCAAGATAAAAAAGCATGGAAGGAGTTATCTAATATGTCTGAATATCTGCTTCAAATGAAGGGAATAGACAAATCCTTCTCCGGTGTACACGCTCTTGATCATGTTGATTTTGCAGTCCGTCCGGGACGCGTTATGTGTCTTGCCGGAGAGAACGGATGCGGTAAGTCAACACTTGTTAAGATCATTTCAGGCGTATACACGAGAGACGAAGGAGAAGTTTATTTCGAGGACAAGCTGATAGAGCACATCACGCCTGCAGAGGCTACCCGCCTCGGTATCCAGGTCATCTATCAGGATCTTTCGATTTTCCCTAACCTCACAGTAATGGAGAACCTTGCAATCAACTCCGAAATTACTGCCAACCGTAAGCTCGTAAACAAAAAGCGCTGGGAAGAGACCGCTAAGGAAGCCCTTTCAAAGATCGGCTATGATATCGATCTTTATGCAAAGATGGGTACACTTTCGGTTGCTGATAAACAGCTCGTTGCTATATGCCGTGCACTTCTTTTCAATGCCAAGCTTATCATCATGGACGAGCCGACGACCGCTCTCACAAAGAAAGAGGTCGATGCACTCTTCAGGACAGTGCGTCAGCTTAAGGAAAGCGGCATTGCGATCATGTTCATCGGCCATAAGATCGAAGAGATCTTTGAGATATCAGATGATGTCTGCGTCATGAGAAACGGCAAGAACGTATTCCTCGGGGAGACCAGAGGGCTTGAGAGAAAGGATCTTATCTATTACATGACAGGCCGTGAGATCAATGATGATTTCTTCGTCCCGAAGAACATCAGCGAGAAGCCGGTACTCGAGGTTGATAAGCTTTCACTTAAGAATCATTTTGATGATATCAGCTTCAAACTCCATAAGGGCGAGATACTGGGTATCACGGGACTTCTTGGCTCAGGCCGTACAGAACTTGCACTGTCATTGTTCGGACTTGAGCACCCGCATTCAGGAAAGATCATTATGAATGGCCGGGAAGTAAAGATCAAGAGTCCGCAGCAGGCACAGTCTCTCAAGATAGGCTATGTGCCTGAGGACCGTCTTACAGAGGGCCTCTGCCTGGCACAGCCGATAGCAGACAATATCGAGCTTTCGTCGCTTAAGCGCCTGTCAAAGGGCGGACTTATCAAGAAGGAGACCATCTACAGGGATGCCCAGATCTGGGTCGATAAGTTCAAGATCAAGACGGATGATGCAAGAAAGAATGCCAATACTCTTTCGGGCGGAAACCAGCAGAAGATCGTGCTTTCAAAGTGGCTGGCTACGGATCTTGAGGTACTGGTCCTCAACGGACCGACAGTAGGTGTTGATATCGGTGCAAAGCAGGATATCCACGCGCTTGTCCATGAACTGGCAAATGAAGGCCTTGCAGTTATCATCATTTCCGATGACCTTGCTGAGGTAGTTGTCAACTGTTCCCGCGTACTGGTCATGAAGGCCGGAAGGATCGTCGGTGAGATGGAAGGCAAAGACATCACGGAAGAAAACATCCGTGAGATCATAATGTAAAGGAGGGGGAATATATGCAGAAGTCTACAGTATGGCAGCGTATGACAAAGAGAACTGAATTCTATATTTTCCTTGTACTTATCCTTATGGTCATAGTAATTCAGCTCGTTTCCGGAGGACAGCTCTTTGAGCCTAATCAGGTCGTAACTATCCTTCGTGCAATGGTAGTCGACGGACTCTTTGCACTGGGGTGTCTCATGGTAATGGTATCCGGAGGCTTTGATATGAGCTTTCCGGCTATCGCAGCACTCAGTTATTCACTGGCGACAACTATCTGTCTTAATGCAGGATGGTGTACCACAAATGCATGGATGGGATTTTTGCTGTCGGTAGTATTCGGAGCGATACTGGGTATGCTTAACGGTGTTATCATCGCAAACTTCGCTCTCAATACAATGCTTGTAACACTCGGTACACAGACCTTCTTTACAGGACTTTCAATGGGGCTTTTCGAGCTTAAGGAGATCACATCAACACTTCCCAAGGGTCTGAGAGCCTTCGGTGAGTGGTCACTCTTCGAGGTTGAGTCTTCAGCCGGACTTAAGTCCTCAATGTCAGGTCTCTTCCTTATACTCATTGCAGTTGCGATCATAGTTTCACTGATACTCAACAAGACAATGTTCGGACGTGCGCTGTATGCAATAGGCGGCAACGAGGTTTCGGCAGAGCGTGCAGGCTACAACGTAAAGAAGACAAAGTTCATACTTTACACAATAGTAGGAGCTCTTGCAGGCTTCACGGGCATGATCAGAGTCTGCATGGCACGTCAGTCAATTCCGAAGGCAATGGTTAATAAGGAGATGACCATCATCCCTGCAGTTATCCTGGGCGGCGCAAGTATCTACGGCGGTGAAGGAACTGTATTCGGTACGATGTGCGCCATCAGCCTTATCACAGTAGTTACCAACTCCATGCTTCTCGTTGGTATCGATACATATTGGCAGAAGTTCTTCAATGGTCTGATCATCCTCATCGGTATCACGATCTCATCATTGCAGGCTAAGCGCAATACACGCTAAGGAAGGAGGATGAGACGATGAAAGATATCAAGAAAAAATATGGTTACACCTTCATGCTCCTTGGACTTGCAGCAATAGTTATCCTTTTCTTCACAATTACCAAAGCAGGTGCCTTCTGGAAAGCTGATGTATGGAAGGGCATCATGGCTCAGTTCCCTGAGTACGGTATCATGACACTCGGACTTATGTTCTGTTTCATCTGCGGTAAGATGGACATGAGCTTCATGATGCTGGCTGACTTTGCTACCGTTATGGCAGTACGCCATATCGTGCAGAATGTCACACCGGAGATGGACAATGGGGCTGTAGGCGGGGTTATTATAGTAGGTATTCTCATTGCGCTCGGTATCGCGGTTGTCGGTGCCATTATCAATGCAATGCTGGTGACACAGCTCAACATTCCTCCTGTAATGGCGACTATCTCCATGCAGATGGTATGGCTTGGCATCTCAACGGCGATCACACGCGGCGATACCGTAACAGGACTTCCGGTGCTGTATACGGAGATCGGGCACAAGACCTTCTTCAACTGGCTGCCGCTTCCGATGATACTGTTTATAGTTATCTTCCTGATCTGCTGGTTTATCCTTAAGTATACAGTTTACGGTGAGAAGCTCTATATGGTAGGCTCCAATGAGAAGGCAGCTAAGTTCTCGGGTATCAATACGACAGCAGTTGTACTGACATCCTACATCCTCTGCGATGTGCTTGCTACTATCGGTGCTCTCGTAATGGTATCAACGATGGCTTCTGCCAAGGCTGACTACGGTACATCATACGTAACACGATGCATCCTCATTCTGGTACTTGCAGGAGTAGTTCCCAACGGTGGTATGGGTAAGATCATCAATGTTCTTATCACACTTATCACGATCCAGATCATTGCTACAGGTGTTAACCTTTTCTCAAATCTCAACACCTACTACGCATCACTCATCTGGGGCGCTCTCCTTGTGATAGTTCTTATCCTGTCGACTTTCATGACAGACGAAGGAGTTATCTCATTCAAGAAGAGAGGCAAATAAAAATCATTTCGGGCCGCGGTTTAAGCCGCGGCCCGGTTTTATGGGTATGATGTGTATTACGGCAGGACCTATTACGAGATATCCTGCATAATTGAAGAATTGGAGGACAAAACAGTACTCATAATTCTGGTAGGAACCAGAGAGAATTTTTACCAGGAACTTAAAAAACATATCAGAAACAGATAATGATGTCAGGGAGAATAAAGAATGGGAAAGACAGTATATTTCGGACAGATCGGAAAGCTTAAGAGGGATATGATAGAAGAGTATGACACACTGCACGCAAACTGCTGGCCGCATATCAGAAAGCTGATTCAGGACTGCAATCTGCAGAATTACAGCATCTTCAGACATGAGGATATGGTATTTTCATACTTCGAGTATACGGGAGATGATTTTGATGCAGATATGGCAAAGATGGCAGCCGATGAAGAGAATCAGCGCTGGTGGGAGCACACACATCCATGCTTTGAAAAGTATGCTTATGGCGATGCCGAGTATTACCTCGATATGAAGCAGATCTTCTATAACGAATGACTTGATCGTCCGGATCAGACAGCAGGCCTGCTGCAGCCCATCACCGGCTGAGGCCTGTTTTCTTTATAGCGTTTTTCGAAGTTAGGGTTTATAATTGAATGAGTGTCGGCCGTGTGCGTACAGGGCAGTTAAGCCCGACATAACTTAAAAAATCAGGGAGGCATAGTATGCAGCTTATTAACATGTTTTGGGATGAGATCGAAGATGCCAAGAAACGCAAGGTCCCGTTTATTATCCCGATCGGGACACTGGAGTATCATGCGCATCACGCATCGCTTGGTACAGATACGATGGTAGTCACAGGCTGCCTGCGTGAGCTTGAAAAGGAGAAGGAGATCGTCATCTGTCCTCCTGTATGGTACGGTATCGCAAGCTACGCAGTCGGCGGTCCGGAGACCAATACCATTACGGTCGATGAAGACGCATATGCAGCTTATATTTATAATATCCTCAAGAGCATGATGTACGGCGGACATAAGAACATCTATCTTATCCCCCATCATCAGACGGAGCATGCAGGACTGATGCCGATGACCATCGCCTGCCACAAGGCAGCCAAGAAGGTCACCATGGAGTACATGGAGGATACTCTCGGCAAGGGCTGGTGGGGCAGCAATGCCTATGCCGATTACTATGAGAAGATGGAATCGGCCGATGACCCGTTCTCATACATCAAGGTCATCCCGCTCATCGGTGCCGATGCTCAGATCAAGTGCGGAGGCTTTGACCATGCAGGCAAATGGGAGACCTCTCTCATGATGGGCACATGGCCGGATAACGTTGATCTTTCCCGCTGTGACCGCAATACCGAGTGGTTTGCTCAGTCTGCTAAGGAAGCCAGCGCAGAGACGGGCAAGTGGATGGTAGAGTGCACGCTCGAGTGGCTTCGTGAAGCAATTCAGTAACGCGCACTGTACCAGTACAGGATAAAATGAAACCGGTCAGCATCACGCAGCAGACAAATCGACGGTGTGTGCCGGATCAATGATCGCGAAACAGATGCGGAGCGACAGGACAGCAGCAGTAGTATCGGAACAGCATCAGTACAGTACCGGTACAGCGCTTACTCACAATGCTTTGTGTCGGATCAGAAAATACGTCGGATTTCAACCCCGCAGATCATTATGAAGCGCGGGTGTGAAGGACACATTAGTTTTGGGTGTCAGGTTCAGGAACATAATATGCAGCATAAAGGCTGCAGCAAAACAATAAGAAAATTATGGAGGAAAACACAATGGGTAGAATTTGCATTCCGGATGCGGAGTACAAGGAGAGAGTTCAGAAGGCAGCAGCGATCTTAAGGAGAGACGGGTTTGATGCAATGATCGTTAATGGCAACGAGGCAGATTACGCAAATCCGCGTTATTTCTCAGGCTTCTGGCCGCTTTTTGAGAGAGCGGGCGTTGCAATTTCGGCCGGCGGAGACGCAGCACTTCTCGTAGGTCCCGAGTCAGCCATCTTCGGTGCAGACAGAAACAAGCTCGACAAGATTTTTGTGCTCAAGGCATACAGAGAGGGTGCTGACCCATCATATCCCGAGCTCAAGGCAGACGAGTTCGAGGACGTTTTCAAGTCGATCGGTGTATCTGGCAGGAAGATCCGCATCGCTGTTGCATCACTTCTTGATACTTCAGTTGTGATCTACAATGCGATCAGGGATGCTTTCCCGGAGGCAGAGATCGTTGATGCAGGCTATATCATGACAGAGCTTCGTCAGATCAAGTCTGAGGCAGAGCTTGCATGCCTTCGCGAAGGCTACAGGATCGCTCAGCTTGCAACAGATGCAGTTATCGCTGAGATAAAGCCCGGCATGACAGAGCTTCAGGCAGTAGGTATCGCACAGCGCTGCGTATATGAGAACGGAGCAGAGTACGAGGGACTTCCGATGTATGTATTTTCAGAGGCTTCAACACGTCATGCAATATCACGTTCAAGCTATCGTGAGTTCTCTAAGGGCGACATCGTACAGCTCAATCTTTCGGCTAAGATCGACGGCTATTCAGCAGCAGTAGGATACCCGATCTGCCTTGGTAAGCTTGAGGGCGAGAGGAAGCACATCGTTGATTTCTGCCATGAGGCAC
The DNA here is from genome assembly GCA_002314805.1 of Lachnospiraceae bacterium UBA1755. Classification (GTDB taxonomy): domain Bacteria; phylum Bacillota; class Clostridia; order Lachnospirales; family Lachnospiraceae; genus Darwinimomas. The sequence goes on from DCHJ01000118.1 coordinate 6,779, forward strand.
ATAACTGGACTGTAAAGCAGGTCAAGGCCGGTGTTATCGCAGGCGACATTGCTACAAAGTTCTACGAGTATTTCAAGGAGAACAAGATGGAGCAGTATTTTGTATACGGGCCGCTTCATTCAACAGGTCTTATCGAAGTTGAGGCACCGTGGGCAGAGACGATCTCACGTTATCCGCTTCAGCCCAACATGACATATCAGGTAGATACATATGTATCCTGCAAGGATTTCGGATGCCGCTGGGAGAAGGGTATCGCAGTTACTGCAGAAGGCTGCCAGATCCTATCACCTGAGCTTCCCGCAGACTGCCCTGAGCTTATTTTCTGATCCGGTGCTGAAAGCAGCAGGAGATATCGGCAATTATTGTCGGGCTGCAGTGTAATACCTGAAGATATCGCCGGACACGGGATGCTTCCGCATTAAGAGCATACTGTACGGCCGATACATAAATTATATTCTATATTAGGAGGATCAGTTATGGAGAAAAAGATCAACAAGCACATTTTTGTATGGGTAGGGACATTCCTTTTCGGAGGAGTTGGAGTAGACAGGTTCATGCGCGGTCAGGTAGGGCTTGGAATTCTTAAGATCGTTACTGTAGGCGGATTAGGTGTCTGGTCATTCGTTGACTGGATCATTGCTCTGACAAAGGCTTACGGCGGTGCATTCGGGCAGGAAGATGAAATTGTATTCATCGATAAAAAGTATGCAAAATAATGCTTACAGGTCAGGCAGATACCTTATTTCGTAATCGCTGGCTCCAATAAGGTGACATCAGGCGAGATAAAGAGGTATAAGGCGATATAAAGTGAAAAAGGATAAGCGGGGCTATCGCATTAACGATTGAACGTTAGTGCGATAGCCCCGCTGCTGCGATATAAGCATGACAAATGCGGGCAGTACACGCTCATCCCAAGGCTTAAGGAGCAGATGATTAATGAGGCAGACTATGACAGTACTGTCAGGTGAAGCCTTGATTTTAATAAATTTGTGAAGAGTAGAATTGAATTGCCTGTCAGATAAGCATTTCCATAAATTGGGCTAAAGACAAAATATTCATAGAAAAAGTACGATTATTCTATGAAAAGATATCAGGATGGGTTACAATTACAGCATAAAAGCACGAAGCGAGATGTGTGCCCGTGATTTGCGGGTGCGCATCTCGGCATATCAGGAGATTTCGGGAGGATATCATGGCAGTTTTAGAAGAAATAAGCACTCAGCTTCAGGCTGGCAAGGTTAAGGATGTTAAGGCACTCGTTCAGCAGGCTCTGGATGAAGGAATTCAGGCCAGGGATATTCTTGAAAAGGGACTTCTTGCGGGAATGGATGTTGTCGGTGAGAAGTTTAAGAATAACGAAGTATTCGTACCGGAGGTTCTTATCGCAGCCCGCTGTATGAACAAAGGCACAGAAATACTGAGACCGTTCCTCGTTAAGGATGGAGTAGAAGGCAAGGGTACAGTTGTCATTGGAACAGTAAGCGGGGATCTGCATGACATCGGAAAGAATCTCGTGCGTATGATGATGGAAGGCAAGGGTCTCAAGGTCATCGATCTGGGTGTTGACGTTACCCCGGCTGCGTTCATACAGGCTGCAAAAGAAAACGATGCAGACATCATCGGTCTCTCGGCCTTGCTTACAACTACAATGCCTGAGATGAAGAACGTGGTTGACGCCGTTAAGAAAGAGGGACTCAGATGCAAGGTCATGGTCGGAGGAGCTCCTGTTACCGCGGAATTCGCAAAAGAGATCGGAGCTGATTTCTACAGCGAGGATGCAACCAGTGCGGCAGAGGGAGCAGTTGCCATAATCGGCTGATAGAGGGCATGCTTTGAAAACGGTTTTTGACAGCGATCGATTCCGCATCTTATCAGGTTCGCATTGTGGCTGATCCGGCAGCAGCACAGGATTTTCAAGGGCTGATATGTTGACAGAAATATACAGGATCCTGCTTGACTGGTGCAATTTTGATAAGAATACGGCATAAGAACAGAAATAAAGAGGAAGCCCTACCTGACTCATCGGCTTCCTCTGATTTTTTCAATAGGAATTTTTTGTTTGTTTCGTTCAGTATTTAGCATTGCCCGTGACTTCGCGAATATGAGTTATTTTTCTCTCAGCTTCGCAAAGAATCTTTTCAGCAGCCCGCTGCATTGCTCTCCGAGGATACCAATCGTTACATCACACTGGTGATTGAGCTTTTCCTGATGCAGCAGATCAACTACAGATCCTGCACAGCCTGCTTTGGGATTCATGCATCCGATGACGACCCGGGGCACACGGGCCTGCACAATAGCACCGGCACACATCGGGCAGGGCTCCAGAGTCACATACACGGTACAGTCCTCAAGCCTCCAGTCGCCAAGGGCTCTGCAGGCTTTTTTTATTGCTGTGATCTCGGCATGAGCGAGGGTCGAATGATCGGTGACTCTGCGGTTGTATCCGCGCCCGATCACTTTTCCTTCATACACGATCACACAGCCTATGGGGACCTCATCAAGTGCCATTGCTTTTTGTGCCTGAGTGACAGCCTGTGCCATAAATCTCTTATCCAGTTTTTCCCGCTCTCCGAGCTCAGCTTCTGAAAGCATTGCTGTTCTAACCTTTGACATGCCACAAATATAACCCAAACAGATACTAAAATCAATCGGACTATCATTAAATCGAAGACCTGTGCGATCATTTACCATAAGGCTGCAGTAATGCTGACATGCGACCCCGCAATCCATGAGAGCATTCATGACCGGCCGGGACCTGCCCTGACGAAACCAGCCGGAAACCGGCACAGGAAACCAACACAGGATACCCGTACAATCAGTAATTATGTTATAATATCTGCGTATTAATAAGCAGACAAGGCAGCGCACGGTCAGAGGTGCGTTTGTTAGTGTATTGATGCATTCCGCTGAGCATTGCTTTTTAGCATACAGGTGATGATGAATTGCGGGTGCGCACAGCAGATAATAAAGAGGTGCCAATGTTAAGAGCAGAAAATCTCAGCTTCCGATATAAAGGGAGCCGGAACAATGTAATTGAAGGACTCAGTTTTGAAGTAAAGCCCGGAGAAGCGATGGTTTTTGTCGGACCCAACGGAACAGGCAAATCCACGGTGCTGTCGATGCTGGCCGGAGTCACAAAGCCAAGGGAAGGCAGGATAGAAATGCCGCCACGCTTCGGCTATGTGCCTCAGGGTATCGGACTTTTTGAGGATATGACGGTACTGGATAATCTCAGGTATTTTTATCGTCTGACAGGGACACCGGTACCGCAGCGGCTTCCGCTCGGACTTGACCCGCACAGAAACAAAAGGATAAGCCAGCTCTCGGGAGGACTTGCCAAAAGAGTGAGTATAGCGTGTGCACTTGCGGGAAATCCGGATCTGGTCATCTTTGATGAACCATGCACCGGACTGGACATAATCTCCAGACAGCGGCTTCAGCGCATCGTGCTGCAGCTCAAGGCACATGGCAAGAGCGTTATCTATGCCTGCCACGAATCATCTGAGTTTGAACCGTTTTACGACAGCCTTATTTTCATGGGACGCCGTCCCTACCGCAAATTCACCCGCAGCGAAATGGGTGACCTGAGCAGGACCTACCTTGAACTTTTCAACAATGAAGAATTCGGCTGATGCGGATCGGGCGGTGTGGATCGCGGCTGACACAGACTTAGCAGTATGGATCTCGTCTGATCCAGCTTTTGCGGCGGGGACTAAGACTGACACAGACTTAGCAGTCGGAAGCTTGTCTTATGCGGTTTCGGCATCTGCCCCCGGACTGCTGCGGATTCTGAAATTGGACTTTGGACTGCTGCGGATTCTGTAGTGAAGGTTTTACAGTTATTATTCACACAACAGAGACTATGGACGGTACAGTTTTTTGCGGACTGTCATATACCGTACATCGGACCATTGTCTCCTACATCAAAAAGGATAATCACATGATATCATCTATGTTAAAACGAGATATGCGTCTCTTCCTGCGGGGGCTTGGACCCGCGCTCATCCTGACGTGTATACTTGCGATCTGCTGCATCATTGCAGGCATTGCCGCATCCAAGGGAGCACAGAGGCGCACAGAACCTGTAAAGGTCGCTCTTGTGGATGAGGAGGATTCACTGCTTTCAAGGGTTGGGATCAACATGGTCACTGACCAGAGCTATATGTCATCACTGATGGAGATCACTCAGGTCGATACTGCTGATGACGCCGCTGAGGGGATCAGTGACGGTACATATGCAGCAGCCATCATACTTCCTGACGGATACATGGAAGACATAATGCATGGAGTAAACTGTACCGGCAGGATATATATATCTGATGCGCTTGAAGCCGACGGTGAACTGGTTGCGGCGATCGCTGACTTTGGTGCCCGCCTTCTTACAGCAGGTCAGCTCGGAGTATTTGCAGGAGAAAGGGTAATAGCGCAGCAGGGAATATCTGAAGCTGTGCACAGCAGATTCCTTGAGGATACCAATGCACGTCTCATCACCTTTGCACTTGATGCATACGATACGGTATTCAGCTTTGAGGTACTCCCCTACGGAGACACAGGGATCAGTATGACGGCATATTACGGGGCATGCTGGCTGGTACTGCTTTTATTCGTGACCGGGCTTTTCTTTCCCCAGCTCTATACGGCCGACGGAAAGGGGTCCATCTATTCGCGGCTTAAGACTTACGGCATGTCATCCTTTGACTACTGCGCAGGCAAGATCATTTATCCCACGCTTTTCAGAATAGTGCTCTGCACAGTGGCCTGTCTTGCAGTCAACAGCATAGGAAGCATTGCCGGCAGCGGTCTGCTGGGTAAGAGCGGTATAGCGCAGAGCCTGGGCTCTATGCATGCGGGCTTTAGTACCTGGCTCATCCTTGTATTTATCTCGCTGTTTATTTCAATAGTTACAACAGGGGTCGCGCTGGCGCTCTGCAAGAAAGGCGGATGGGCAGTGACGATACTTGCAATGAGTGCGGTATGCCTCTTTATGGCGGGCGGACTTGTGCCGCGTACAATGCTTCCGGAGATACTTCCGAAGCTGGTCGTATATACTCCCTTCGGGGCAGCCCTTTCACTGACGGTCTCAGCAATGGGCGGAGCATTGAGCGGATTTGCGCAGACCGGTACAGCGGTATTGCAGGCAATTATCGTAATGTGCGCATATGCAGTGCTGATCACGATATGGGCCGTATCAGAGCTTCATGTGCTGCCGCAGAGCAATGAGGAGGTACGCCTATGAATCTTGGCTTTACCATCAAAAGAGTTTTTAAGGATGCGTCCTTCATTGCCATGCTGGCAGCGATAATAGTGATATCCTTCCTGGCATATAAAGCAGGAGAAAATATCAAGACACCGCCCTATGGGTTCACCTGTCTGGCATCAGGTCCTGATGCACAGCGTATCTGTGATGAATTTGAGGCAGCAGGCTTTGTGTCCTGCGAATCAGAAGATAAGCTTAAGGAAGAAATCGCAGCTGCGCATCTTGACTGCGGCATCATCGTTAACGAAAAGATCGACCGGCTTATGGATGTGGCACATTCAGAGGAGAATATTGATGATATAGATATGGAAGGCTCTCTGACGATCGTGACAAGCCCTGAGACACTGCTGCCGGAGCTCTGCCGTGTGCAGGCTGTAAGTGTGCTGACGGCGGTCTATGCGCCCTATGTGACCTATGATGCACTCAGGGATGTGGTGGATTATGATACTGTCAAGTCTGCATATGACGGTATGCTTGACGAAGGGGCATTGTTCGGCTTCAGGATAGAAAGTGCAGCCGGCACATTTGTGATCAATGAAGCGCGCAGCCGCAATCTTTTTAAGGGAGCACTGGCTATTCTGGTATTTATAGCTGCGTGGCTGGGCTGCTGCAGACCGGCGTACAGGCATGCAAGAGATATTGAAAAGCGGATGAGCTTTGGACGTGCCGTGCCGCGTGTGATGCTGCCGGAGATCCTTGTCAGAGGAGTGATGATCCTTGCAGCCACAGTACTCACATGCATTGCTGCAGGTCAGAGCGATCTGATCACAGTATCCATGGCATATACCGGTATCACTGTGGCGTCAGGCATACTTGCTGTGATTGTCCTGCCTGATGCATGGCTGCTGGTTGTGACAGTTTTTGTAATGATACTTTCGTTGGGTCTTTGCCCGATGTTCACAGATCTGGCCGACCTGATACCGGCACTGGCCACGATCCGCAGATTCCTGATCCCGTACCTGATGTGGCTTCTGTGATCACAGATAAGGAGACAGCCACATAAGGGAAGAACCCCCGGGCTTCGGCCGTATGCGGGACAGATTGGCCCTGCAGCGATGCAAGAAAAAGGTGGATCGGATTATTTGGCTGTATGCAGGACAGCCCTGCAGTATACCGTGCGCAGAACAGACCGGCTGCCCGTGATCAATGACCTCAGATATACCAGGCAGATTGCTGTTGCTCAGCAGGCAGCCTGATGATAACCGGGATCACATAAGTATCCGGCGGCTGATGATATAAGGGCAGACCGACGGATCGGAAAAACTGAATACAAGACATAGAAAAAGACATAGTATAAGATATAGCAAAAGGCATAGTAAAAGGCATAGTAAAAGACATAGTACCGGAAGTCAGTATCCGGTACCCGAAAGATACCGATGAGGAGGCTCTCATGAATAAATGTCCATATTGTGGATTTGAACTTAAAGAAGGCGACGTGTTCTGCCTGAACTGCGGCGCCGCTATCGACGAAGATTTCAAGACGGTCTACGAGCCGCCGAAAAAGAAAAAACATACCGTACTCTGGATCATTCTTGCAGCAGTTGCAGCAGTCCTCGCAGGTACTGCGGTTTATGCGCTGAACCGTCCTGAGGTGATCCTTGCCCGCGCAGCAGGCAAAACAATGGAGGAACTGAAGAACGATGAGGGACTCTCATTTATCACAGAGACTCTGGAACACGGCAGCGTAGAAGTAAATATGGAACTTGGGGATCTCATATCCGGATTCTCTCTGCCGCTGCTTGATGAGATCGATGCAAGGGCAGGGATCAAAGTGTATAACAATGCAGAAAAAAGCGAGAAGCTTATCAGCATCACAGGCTCGCTTGGGGGCAGCAGTGCCCTTGGTTTAGATATCTGGGCCGGGCCGGAACACATTATACTCAAGAGTCCTGCATTAATAGGCCGGGATGCTTACGGGATTGCGCTTAATGAGCGGGAATCAAGAGAAGAAGCCGAAGCTCTGATCAAGGAGTACACCGGAATTGACGCCGAAGCCTATGATGAGTATATTACGGCGGTACAGTCGTATCAGAAAAACAAAGGACAGATAAGCAGTAAGCTTTTCAAAAAGCTGTACATGGAGGTCTTCAGGATCGGTGATGTCAGCACGGAAAAGACAAAGTATGATTTCGGAAACGGAGACGAAAAGACAAAGATCATCACAGTCAGCTTTGACCGTGACCGGACAGTCAGTCTGATTAACGAACTCTATTCCTATGCAGAGAAAGACGAAGACCTGGCAGAATTTGCAGCACAGATAGACAGGAGATGGCTGAATGATCTCGAGGATTCGCTGAATGAAGGATTCCTCATGAGTCTCACATTTTACATTGATGCAGATAATCGTCTTGCACGTGTAGAGACAAGAACAGACGGTGTAAGCACAGATACCTCTGCAATAGCAGGAGTCCCTGCTTTGCCGGACGGCGAGGGAAAAGAAGAAAACATAACAGTTGTATCTGCAGTACAGTTTTATGACGGGGATCTGTTTGCAGCATTATGTGTCGGAGATGTAAGTGCTGGTTTAAGCTATGTGACAGGACGCAACAGCAGTAAGGATTATTCTGCGCGGCTTGAATGCAGGCTTTCTGCTGACAGTGCACAGGCAGACAGCAGATCGGCTGATTCCGAGGATGAAAGCATCGGTGCAATTCATCAGACTGCAGCTGGAGATATGGATTTCAGATACGAGTGTGATTTCTCATGGAAGAAGGATACAGGCAGCTGGGAGCTTTTTGCAGGTAACGATTTCAAGGTCACAGGCACGCTTCGTTATGATCCGGATATGCGCAGGGCTGAGGCAGTAGTATCAAATATTCACTCAGAAGATTTTACATTTGAGCCCAATGCAAATATAATAGTGATAGCGGATGATGCGATGCCTGAAGCACCTGATTTCAGGACCGTTTCATCTCAGAGCGATGTCGATGATTTTACCGCGGCAGTAACCGGAAATGTGCAGTCTCTGATCAGTGAATTTATGGCAGATTACATGTCAGGAGGTCTGGCAGGCGGAATATCGGATGTATCAGAAGAACCTGCAGCTATTCCGGCTGTTCCGGATGAAAATGCGGATGAGCAGGAAGAGCCGGATGAGCAGGAAGAGGCGTACCCGGCAGCTCTGGAGGAAAGTGCAGAAGCTGCATGGGAAAGTACCGGAGCAGAAAACGATGCCGCAGCTGTCCTGGATAATTCAGAGGCGGCGGCAAACGAAGTGGAGGCTTCAAAGAACCCGGGTACAGCTAAGTATGCCGCAGCTGCTTCGGAAGACAATTCAGGCACAGTACAGAAGGATGTACCGGTGTCAAAGCTGACTGTAACAGCTATGGGTACGGCAGCGGAAACAGAGGAAGAGTCAGCAAAGGATAAGAGTGCGGCATCTGAGGATAAGAAAACCGGCATGACATCTAAAACCACAGATCAAAAGGATAAAACCGAAAATGGTTCGAAGAAGGATACCGGTTCAAATAAGGATTCTGCTTCAAATAAGGATACCGGTTCAGGGAAAAGCTCCGGGAAAGCAGGGAAGCCTGACAGACCGGTGAGCGGGACATATTACTATGATGACGGCAAGAAGTTTTCCTTTGATTTTTCAACCGGCAAATATACGGAGCACGTTACAGTAAAAGCAACACTCTATACTGACGGAACATATAAACTGACTTATTCAAATGGATTGATTTCTTATGATGACACAGGTACCTATAACAGGGACTCAGCGGATAATATGACCTTTGCCAGCAGTACAGGCATAAATGCAACAGGCAAATATTACGAGGATTATATCGAAGTAACTATCCCGGGATATATCACGGAAAAGCTTAAAAAGATCAGCTGATCCCGAACCAACATTCTGCGAGAAAGGTTCAGGTACTTATTAGGAGGGGGCATGGAGACAAAAGTATTTCCCGCAAAGGCAATAGAACTCGGCAATGTGCTGGAATTCGTGCATAAGCTGCTTGACCAGACAGATGCAGGCATAAAGGATCAGATGCAGATCGACGTTGCGGTTGAGGAACTGTTTATTAATATTGCTCACTATGCATATGATGACGGAAGTGAAGGCACATGTGAGGTGAATGCGGGTGTGGATGAAGACGGTATGTTCACTGTAAGGTTTAAGGATATGGGGTGTCCGTTTGATCCGCTTGAGAAAGAAGACCCGGATGTGGAATTGCCTGCAGAAAACCGCCAGATAGGCGGACTGGGGATATTCATCGTAAAGAAGTTCATGGATAAGGTTTTATATGAGCGGGATGGAGATTACAACGTAATGACGATCGGCAAAAAGCTCTGAACCGCGGCAGTGATACCGGGACACAAACGGCATAGTATGTGTACAGTACACGATGACGGGACAATGGCGCAGTGCGGCGGACCACAAGGTGATAGCTGATTTCTGAGTACAGACAGCATGGAGTATTATTCCGGCAGGAGTGCGGACAATAGCACAGTGCAGCAGACCGCTGTGTCAGGACGTTTCACAGATGAGAAGGAAGCACTGTGAAAAAGGACAGCAGCCGATAAGCAATAGCGGAGGGCGCGTATTTTATGACATTAACAGGGGATAAATAATGGACGAGGCAAGGATCAATAAGGCGATAGATTTTGCAGCGCAGGCTCATCACGGTCAGTTTAGAAAAATGGGAGATATTCCGTACATCTGGCATCCGCTTGAGGTTGCATCTATATGTATGCAGATGACTCATGATGAGGATGTGATCATAGCAGGAGTACTCCACGATACCGTAGAGGATACGGAAGTAAGCATTGAAGATATTGAGAGAGAATTCGGTCCGAGAGTACGATCGTTTGTGAGCAGTGAGACAGAAGATAAGCATCCGGAGCTGCCGCCGGCCAATTCATGGCTTCAGAGAAAGCGTGAGTCGGTTCTCGACCTTCTTGATGCCCCGTTAGAGGCAAAGATAATATGGCTTGCAGACAAGGTGAGCAATATGCGTTCTTTCCATGGCATGTATCTTGAGATGGGTGATCGGATGTGGGAGAACTTCAACATGAAGGATGCCCGTATGCAGAAATGGTATTATACGAGGATATTGTCACTTGTTACAGATCTGAAAGACCGCGCGCCGTATGCTGAATTCAAATGGCGTGTGAACGAGGTATTTAAAAACGTGGAGTACTTATCGGATGCAGACAAACTATGATAATGGTATTCTGACAATAAGTCCGGAAGGAAGAATAGATACAAATAACGCAAATGATATCCAGAATGCTCTCGACAGTATTCTGAGCGGGTATCCTTCGGATGACGTGATCATGAATTTTGAGGCGGTTGATTACATATCAAGTGCGGGACTGCGCATAATGCTTAAGCTGCGCAGAGCAAAACCCGGATTGAAAATCGTGGATGTACAGCCTGTGGTTTATGAAGTGTTTGAAACAACCGGATTTACCGAGATGATGAATGTGGTCAAGGGCTACCGTCAGGTCAATCTTGATAACTGCGAAATTATCGGAGAAGGCTCCAACGGTATCGTGTACCGTCAGGATTCAGAAACAGTAGTAAAAGTATATAAGGATCATAACAGCCTGGCAGATATTAAACGTGAACGGGAGCTGGCGCGTACGGCATTAATAAAGGGAATCCCGACGGCGATCTCGTTTGATATCGTTAAATATAAGGGGCAGCTGGCATCTGTGTTTGAACTTCTCAATGCCAAGTCGATCAGTAAGAAGCTCATGGCAGACAGCAGCGACGAGAATATTGACAGATATGCGCAGGTATTCGTCGACGTACTCAATACGATCCACGCAAGTGTTGATGATGGTCATGTAACGCCGGATCAGAAAGAGACGGCGCTCGGATGGGTAGAATATATTAAGGACAGTCTGCCGGAGGACAAATATGAGAAGCTCCACAGGATGATGCAGGACATCCCTGAGAGTGATCATATCCTGCACGGAGACTATCATACCAATAATGTGCTCATCCAGGAGGATGGAGAACCTGTACTCATTGATATGGATACACTCAGCCACGGAGACCCGATTTTTGAGTGGGGTTCAATTTACAATGCATATCTGGGATTTTCCGCAACGGATCATTCAATAGTGGAAAGCTTCCTGAAGATCGATTATGATACGGCTCAGAGATTTTACACCAGAGTAGTAGAGAAGTATTGGAATAATGCTGATGATAAAGTAATTGAGGATGCATGCATGAAAGCCATGCTCATGGGTGATATCCGTCTGCTCAGGCGTACACTGAAGCGTATGGGAGATACTGAGGAAGGGAGAGCCCTGGCAGAGCATTACCGCAGCGAGATACTTATGCTGCTTGACGAAGTTGACGACTTCAGGCTGGGAGCTGCGCAGTAAATCATCGGATTTCGCCATCCGTCCGGATGTGAGTATAAATATGTGCAGCATTGGATAGACTGCGGAGTGCACACATAATTGGTTTTGTGCGGATGCTGAGATATGCGCACCCGAAATCAGGACAGCTGACTGCAGCTGCGAAAGCGGTGTGGACAGCCACAACTCACGGTATATCGTGGGGCTGCTGATATATGCGCACCCGCGAATCAGGACGGCTGACTGCAGCTGCGAAAGCGGTGCGGATGATCACAACTCACAGTATATCGCGGGAATGCTGAGATATGCGCATCCGCAAATCAGGATAGCTGACTGCAATTGCGAAAGCGGTGTGGACAGCCACAACTCACGGTATATCGTGGGGCTGCTGAGATATGCGTACCCGCAAATCAGGACAGCTGACTGCAGCTGCGAAAGCAGTGTGGGTGATCACGATTCGAAATAATAGAAGACAGCATAGTCAGAATGACCGGCGCCGGAGTGACAGAACATAGATAGTTCATTACTGTCTGCGGCGCGGCATGGTGATTAATGTGACTATGACTCTATATAATAGCAGGAGATGAAAAAATGAGTGACTTAAAGTATGCGAAGCTGCAGAATGGCAGTGATGTCCGCGGTGTGGCAATGGAAAACAGTGCAGGGGAACAGGTTAACCTTACTGAGGATGCTGTGACGGCGATCTCACGGGCATTCGCGCAGTGGCTTAAGGTTAAGACAGGTAAGGAAAAAGTACGTGTTGCAGTAGGAAGAGATTCACGTATCACCGGACCGCAGATCCTTGGATGGACACTTGCGGCACTTACAGCAGAGGGCGTGGACGCAGTCAATTTTGAGATGGCATCGACACCGTGTATGTTTATGAGTACAGTGCTCGGTGATGATCCATTTGACGGATCCGTAATGATCACTGCAAGCCATCTGCCGCAGCAGCGCAACGGCATGAAGTTCTTCACGAAGGACGGAGGACTTGAGAAGGCTGACATTAAGAAGCTCATCGAGATCGCTGAGACGGCCGATGCTGCATCACTCACACCTGTCGATGTACCCAAAATCGATTTTATCGATGTGTATGCTGAGCATCTCTGCGATGTCATAAGAGAGCGTGTCGGCAGGGACAGACCTCTTGAAGGGATGCATATCGTAGTTGATGCCGGCAACGGAGCCGGAGGATTCTTTGAGTCTAAGGTGCTCAGACCGCTTGGTGCAGATACGACCGGCAGCCAGTTCCTTGAGCCGGACGGAACCTTCCCGAACCATATCCCAAATCCCGAGAACGAAGCAGCTGCCGCAGCGATCGTTGAAGCAACACTCAGGAACAAGGCAGATCTCGGTATTATCTTTGACACGGATGTTGACCGTGCAGGCGCAGTTCTTTCAGATGGTACCGAGCTTACAAGAAATGCCCTTATTGCAATGATGGGCGCGATCCTTCTTAAGGAGCATCCCGGATGTGAGATAGTTACAGATTCCATCACAAGCACGGGGCTTGCTGCTTTTATCGCCGGACACGGCGGTATCCACCGCAGATTTAAGAGAGGATACAAGAATGTAATCAACGAGGCCATTCGTCTCAACGGCGCAGGTGCAGACTGCGAACTCGCAATGGAGACCAGCGGACACGGTGCACTTAAGGAGAATTATTTCCTCGATGACGGAGCATACCTTATGGTCAAGCTTCTGATCGAGCTTGGAAAAGGCCACGATCTCAAGGCCATGATCAGCGATCTGGCCGAACCGGCAGAGGCGACTGAGATCCGTTTCTCTATCAGCAGCGATAATGTTCCGGCAGTTCAGGATGAGGCACTTTCCAGACTTGAGGCATCAGTCGAAAAGACTCCCGGGTGGACGGTCGCTCCCGACAACTTCGAGGGCATCCGCATCAACGCCGACAAAGACCACGGCAACGGCTGGCTTCTCCTCAGGAAATCGCTCCATGACCCGATCCTTCCTCTGAATATTGAAAGCGATTCTTCAGGAGGCTGTAAGATAATTGCCGGTGCACTATATGATATAATCAAGGACGTGGAAGGACTTGAGGTTAAGCCGCTTGCAGATTACATCAGGTAATATTTGGGAATTGCGGGTGTGAACATCGGCGGACTGGCAGAGCCCCTGGACCGGTGGTCTGACACAGAGCATTGACAGCTGCGCAGAGATGTATGTATAAAGCCGGTTCAGACAGTGCCATTGTGAGAGGCCCGCCTGACTTAGAGTATTGACAGCTGCGCAAGGATGTATGTATAAAGCCGGTTCAGACAGCACTATTGAGAGGCACGCTTGATTCAGAGTATTGACAGCTGCGCAGAGATGTATGTATAAAGCCGGTTCAGACAGTGCCTCCGGGACGGAGGTACGACACAGAGTATCGGCAGACGCGTATAATATTGTAGGGCTGAGTAAACGCCGGAATGCGCACCCGCAACACAAAATGATAGGAGTATTCATGCAGAAAATATTAGTTTGCGATGACGACAGGGACATAGTGGAAGCCATAAAGATTTATCTTTCAGGCGATGGATATCAGGTGCTCACGTGCTATGACGGTACGGAAGCACTGGAAATACTTAAGGACGAAACTGTTGATCTCATAATCATGGATGTCATGATGCCGGGGCTTGATGGTATCCGTACGACACTTAAGGTACGCGAAAGCAGTTCTGTACCTATCATTATGCTGAGTGCGAAATCAGAAGATCAGGACAAGATCCTGGGGCTTAATATCGGCGCTGATGATTATCTTACCAAGCCGTTTAATCCGCTTGAACTGGTGGCAAGGGTTAAATCTCAGATCCGCCGCTATACTCAGCTCGGCAACATCAGCGGTGAGAGTGACGAGCATGTTTTCTCATGCGGGGATCTTGTTATTAATGACGAGACCAAGGAAGTCACGGTCGGAGGAGAGGCTGCAAAGCTTACCCCAATCGAATATCAGATACTTCTGCTCCTCGTTAAGAACCCGGGCAAGGTATTTTCCATAGACGAGATATATGAGCAGATATGGAACGAAGAGGCAATCGGTGCAGATAACACTGTTGCAGTGCATATCCGCCATATCCGCGAGAAAATTGAGATAGATCCCAAGGAACCCAGGTATGTAAAGGTAGTCTGGGGTGTGGGATACAAAGTAGAGAAGCAGTGACACTGACACAGTGCGGTCCGCTTGTTGAACCTTGGTTTTAGGCTATTCTGAATTAAGAGTGTATTCCATGCTGATGAAGTCCGCGCCGGAGAACCGCTGATTAAAGTGTGATCTATTACAGTGTTTTCGGCAGAAGCCACGATTTTTATGGATTTGTGAGGATAGCAGCTGGAATCGATTTTAATCAGGGTTTCTCCGGAATTACGTTATGGGATGTGCCGGTTGTTTCTGTGCATTTCATGAGATGCAGTCCGCGCTCTTGATATCAATGAGTATTTGATATATTGCGGCCGTTCATTAGTACATCAGCGGGCCTTGAAGACTGCAAATTGCGGCCGGCATCACCGAAAGAGAATAAGGATGAATAAACTCACAAAAACCAGATATATTGTGACGAAAGTGATACTTGTCATACTCAATGCAGCTGCAGTGCTGGGATTTATGGCAAGTGTTTCTTTGTTATACAGCAATGCAAATTTTAAGGCAGGGTTCACAAACCTCAATACAGAAGTGTATGAGGATTCTCCTTTGTTTATGGCACAGTTTTCCAAGGATGTTCAGTACGTCTTTGACTATATAGAGTACAAGGATGTATTTGAGACAGACGGAAAATTTGATCCCGATAAGGTGATTTTCAGTGTCAGCGAAGGGCCAAACGGAGATACCCAGTTTACGGTACAGGATATAATAGTGACTGCCCGCCGCCGGGGATACTATCTTGACGAGAATTATCAGGTTCTTGTTATTCCCGACATTGTCACAAGCAACGATGAAAGTACATATACGATCAACTGGACGGCATATGCCCAGAGCCGTGAAATTACCGAACCGGCAGATGAATTTGTTACCATCGATGAACTTATCATGGAAGTACTCACCAGACTCTCAAAGTATTATGCGGCTTATGACAGACTGATTGCGAAGCCTTCAAATTTTGCTTTTCGGGTAGAATATGGTTCAGATGTATTTACCAACAACAGGGCTCTTTCGGCTCACAATGTGGATCAGTTCGGAAGGTATGCAGTATGCACCGGAGACAGTCTTGTAATACAGAATAATCTTATCAATTCTCCGGTAAATCTCGGGTATCTTTTCGAATCAAGCAAGTATAATACTGCAGGTCTGGTCAATAAGGCAGCATACGTAGCTGTGGATACAAGCTATCAGGCTGAAGATGTTTACAAGACAGAAGCAGCGAAGTATGCACTGGAGAGAGAAGCTTATTTTAAAGAACTGCTTGCTGTCACAATATCTATCTTCGTAATAGCTGTGACACTGGTACTGCTTGTGATCCTTGCGGTACGAAGCCGGGATAATATTGAAGAGCTTTCATTATTTAAGGGATACAAGGGCAGTTTTGAAGGCAGGATTTTTGCATGCGCACTTGCAATCATTGTACTTCTGTATCTTACTGAGAATGTATTCAAACGAATGCTTCATATATATCTGCCATATGAATCCTGGGCCTTTGCAGAACGTGTTACCGGTTATGGATGTATCTATGCATGTGTAGCAGCGACTACACTCAGTATATTGCAGTCAGCCCTTGCGGGTAATCTGTGGAAGTGTTCGCTTATTCATAGACTCTTTGATAAGCTTGACCGATACATTGATGAAAACTCTTTCAATAAACGCAGTACATTATGTATAGTCGGAGTCATAGTATTTGAACTTCTGATCAGCATAGTAATAGTAGTGCTGTTCGTAAAAGAGAGAACCCTTATGGGACGTTTTATTGCCATTGCGGTAATTCTGCTGGGAGTAATTGGCAACATAGTGATGATCCTCTGGGCACTGAAGAAGAGCGGCCAGCTTGATAAGATCGCGGTTGCAATTTCAGAGATGGCAGACGGCAAGACGAGTTATCAGTTAAGTGTGGATGAGTTTGACGGCAAAGAAGAAAAAATAGCTGAGAATCTCAACAGTCTCAGTGCAGGACTTGATAAGGCAATCAATGAAAAGGTCAAGAGCGAGAGGATGAAGGCCGACCTCATTACCAATGTAAGTCACGATATTAAGACACCGCTTACAAGCATTATCAATTATGTTGATCTGATAAAACGTGAACAGCCGACAGATCCGAAGATATGTGAATATCTGGAAGTACTGGATCAGAAATCTCAGCACCTCAAGCACCTTACCGAGGATCTGGTTGAGGCAAGCAAGGTTTCCAGCGGTAATGTTAACCTGCAGATAATGGATATTGATTTTGTGGAGATGGTACAGCAGGCAAATGGTGAATTTGAAGAAAAGTTTGCAACGAGAGGGCTTACTATAGTACCTTCGTATCCTACGGATTCTTCGGGAGCCATCAGGCCCCTTATGATAAAGGCTGACGGCGCGTCGCTCTGGAGAGTACTGGAGAATCTCTATAACAATGCTTTCAAGTATGCATTGGAGCATTCACGGGTATATGTAGATATGCAGAGATGTGAGGACGGAAGAGCAGAGTTTGTGATGAAAAACATTTCAGCAAGAGCTCTCAATATAGGCGTAGATGAACTGACAGAACGATTTGTCCGCGGGGATGTTTCAAGGACTACAGAGGGCTCCGGTCTGGGACTCTCAATTGCAACATCCCTTACCCGGCTTCAGGGCGGTTCCTTCTCGATACAGATAGACGGAGATCTCTTCAAGGCAATCGTAAGAATATAACTGGTGGTGGTGGGGATACTGTTTTCCTGCGGATTGTTTTTCATTCTGCCGGAAGTATACAGTACTGATGATGTGGGGAAGCTGACTTCCTGTGTGCTGATGCCATTCTGTCGGCCGGATGCAGTACTGATGAGGTGGGAAAGCTGACTTCCTGTGTGCTGATTTCCACTCCGCTGTCGAACCGCAGTACGTGCAGATGTGAAAGCACAGTTTTGGTTTGCGACAATTTCGATTTCACCGGTTTTTACCAACACGTTTTGTCCTATAGGCCTATTATTAAAATTTCCGTTGTTACAATTTTCATTCCGCGAACCGACACTGCAGAGACAGCGTAGAGACACTGCATTTTTACGCATTAATTTCCGAGCCGCCGGAAGATTGCAGTACGTATGGCGGAAGAAGTGAGGAATCACTTTGCGTAAAACACCATTCAGCAGGCAGATTACTGCACGGATTTCTGACCCGCTGGAAGATCGCAGTGTGGACGATATGAAGACACGGCACAGGGTATTCGCTCACTATCGTCTATCAAAATAGACTCAGGATTTCTTCTCTGGCTATGCTGCCAAAATATGGCGTCAGATCATTGGGAAGGACCGCGGCAATATCTGACTTTTCAAATCGGCATCCTCTAAGAGATGCTTCTAAAGTATCAAGCGACTGCAGACTGAGGTAATCTCCAAAAAATCTGATATCAGTAATGCAGCCATGCTCTGTCCGGGCTTGCACTTCTACGGTACCACCTGCAAAACGAGTCTTACATGTAATATCGGCTGCAAGTGACCGACCGTAATTCCATTCGTAGGTATCATACTTGGCTTCCTTAAGCTGCACTGCCGCCGCCAGCTCATAAGGATTGAGAGAGGAAATCTCAAGATCATCCTTGGCAAGCGCTTTCTTGAGGTAGTCCCAGAATTCATGCAAAGTCATCCCCGGGAGGTATTCACTTATGTTTGCGATATGGCTGCGTACGGACTTGATCCCCTTGGCCTTGACCTTGTCAGGGTCCACCGATAGCACCTCTCCTGCGCGATCCAGATCTTCATTAAAGAGGAGAGTCCCATGATGAAGGATACGCCCGTTATGATGCCGCTGAGCGATCCCTGATACCTTACGGCCTTCCACCAGAATATCATTACGCCCCGAAACCTCTGCCGGGATCCCAAGACTTTTCAGTGCTTCTACCACAGGTCCTGTGAATTTTTGAAAAGCAGTCTTATTACCTGTTTCTTCGTCAGTAATAAAACTATAATTCAGATTTCCTAAGTCATGATAGACGGCTCCGCCGCCTGTAGTCCTGCGAACTACATTGACATGATACTTCTCTACGGCATCCTTATTGATCTCTGCAATAGTATTTTGGTTCTGTCCGATAACAATAGTATTATCATTCTGCCACAGCATCAGATAATCCCCTTCAGACTTTGTTGTTAATACCAGTTCCTCGTATGCCAGATTGTAATATGGATTTGTTGAATTCGTCTCTAAATATTTCATGGCTGTATTCTATCACAATTATTTCGTTTTGCAATTCGCAGTATCCAAAGGCTGAAAATCGGCAGTAACTTTTCACGAAGTCGC
>DCHJ01000096.1:0-4662 GCA_002314805.1 Lachnospiraceae bacterium UBA1755
TCCATTTTATCCCCGCAGCAGGCTTTATACATTTGCCTGTAACAAACAGCAGGCAGCGCTTAAGCTTGTCAACTGCAGCTGATCAAAACGGGTTTTCCGACTTCTCCGGTTAAAATAGGACCACGGCCGCATGACCGTGATCCCAATAATAACGCTTTCTCTGTCATCCTCCCTGCATCTTCCGTTTTGGTTACGTACGGTTTCCACCGTTTTTATTACCTTTGGGAACCAGGAGGTTCTTAACAAATTATTTCTTATTTACAGCATCCTTTAAAGCCTTGCCGGGTTTGAACTTCGGAGCCTTGCAGGCCTTGATCTTCATAACCTCACCGGTCTTGGGATTGCGTCCCTGACGTGCGGGTCTCTTGGATACCTCAAATGTACCGAAGCCAACGAGCTGGATCTTGTCACCCTTAACGAGCTTTGATGTTGTAATTGCGATAAATGCCTTAAGCGCTGCCTCAGCTTCCTTCTTGGTAAGCTTGGACTCTTTTGCGATAGCATCAACTAACTCAACCTTATTCATTTCAATTCCTCCTAAATGTTAAATCCCTTGGATCTCTCCAATACGCACAATATCTATGCTACTAATCTTATATACTGATTTCCGGTTTTTGTCAATAGTTTCAAGGGTTTACAGGACTTATGCCCCCTTAATATTCTCTTACACAGCCACCTATATCTTGTGGTTATAGAGCTCTGTGACAAGCTCCCTTGCCCGGGTCAGCATCAGGTCGCAGGTAAGCTGTTTCTGTCTCTCCGTATACGTGAATACGACCTGCTCCCCCGGCTTGACGGAAAGCGCGCCCTTGTACTGTGCAACCATGTCCGGAATACCCACCGGATCTATCTTAGGTTCCTTGCACATAGTCAGGATGACCGTCTGCTTGCCGATGATGACATCGGTAATGTAGGCTTTGTGTGCAAGAGCTTTGATCTGCGCAATGCGCAGCAGGTTGTCCACGGCTCCCGGAATATCTCCGAAACGGTCCATGAGCTCATCCTGCATATCCATGAAATCTTCCTCTGTCTCAATGGATGCAATACGTTTGTATATATCCAGCTTCTGCTCCTCGCTCTTGATATATCCGACAGGGATATATGCGTCACAATCCGCGTCCACAGTCGTGCCGTACTCATCCATCGCCACATCTTCACCCTTCAGCGCCTTGACCGCCGTATTGAGCATCTTGCAATAGAGATCATACCCGACTGCCTGCATATGCCCATGCTGCTCTGCCCCCAGCACATTGCCGGCGCCGCGTATCTCCAGATCCCTCATGGCTATACGTATGCCGCTGCCCAGTTCAGTAAATTCCCTGATAGCCTTGAGCCTCTTCTCGGCTTCTTCGCTGAGCATTTTATCTTTTTTATAAAAGAGGAACGCATATGCCGTCCTGCTGGAGCGCCCGACCCTGCCTCTCAGCTGATAAAGCTGTGAGAGACCCAGCCTGTCGGCATCGTGAATTATCATGGTGTTGACATTAGGTATATCCAGACCCGTCTCAATGATAGTTGTAGATACAAGCACGTCGATCTCTCCGTTAATAAAATCCAGCATGACCCTTTCCAGTTCTCTCTCCTGCATCTGTCCGTGAGCATACTCCACCACAGCATCAGGTACCAGTGACTGGACTTTCGCTGTAACATCATGGATGGAATTGACCCTGTTGTATACATAATAGACCTGTCCGCCTCTCTGGATCTCCCGGCGGATAGCCTCCTTTACGATCTCCTCATTGTACTCCATGACATATGTCTGTATCGGCTGCCGGTCCTGAGGCGGCTCCTCCAGTACCGACAGATCACGTATCCCCGCCAGACTCATATGCAGAGTCCTCGGGATAGGTGTTGCAGTAAGCGTCAGCACATCCACATCCTGTCTGAGCTGCTTGAGCTTTTCCTTATGTCTGACTCCGAAACGCTGCTCCTCATCTATGACGAGAAGTCCCAGCTTCCTGGGATTGATATCCTTTCCAAGTACCCTGTGTGTGCCGATAATGATATCCACCAGCCCCCTGGAGAAATCATCAAGGATCTTTTTCTGCTGAGCCGCAGTCCTGAATCTTGACAGCAGTTCTATCCTCACCGGATACTCCTTCATCCTCTGGACAAAGGTATTATAATGCTGCTGGGCGAGGATGGTAGTCGGCACCAGATATATGACCTGCCGTCCCTCCTGCACGACCTTAAAGCAGGCCCTCAGGGCAACCTCAGTCTTCCCGTAGCCCACATCTCCGCAGACCAGCCTGTCCATGATCTTTCCTGACTCCATATCCGCCTTGATATCCGCAATGGCTCTGAGCTGATCCTCCGTCTCCTCGAACTCAAACAGCTCCTCAAATTCTCTCTGCCACACCGTATCCGGACCATACTCAAAACCCGATCCCTTGAGCCTTGCGGCATACAGCGCCACCAGCTCCCGGGCGATCTCCGCCACAGCCTTTCTGACATTGGATTTAGTCCTGTGCCACTGGTCTCCCCCAAGCCTGTTGAGCCGCGGAGCCACGCCGTCACTGCCGCTGTACTTCTGTATGATATCCAGCTTGGTCGCGATGACATAGCAATTGTCACCGCCGGCATATTCGATCTTCATATAATCCTTGATTATATGATCCCGCTCAATCTTTTCAATACCCCTGTATATACCGAGTCCGTGGTCCTCGTGCACCACGTAATCCCCCACATGGAGCTCCGAAAGAGCAGATATCCGCGTACCCTCATAATCATATTTCTTCCTGTGCTTCTTCCTCTTCTTAGTGCCGAAAATATCACTCTCTGAGATCACGACAAGCTTAATGTGCGGAAACTCAAAACCATGATGGAGGTTGCCGTACCTTACCGTGATCTCCCTGAGCCCGTAGTCCCTCAGCGAATCCGCAAGCCTCGACGACCGCGTCCGCGACGCCGAAAGCAACGTGATATCATAGCCCTGCTCCTGATACTTCTTAAGATCCCCGACCAGCAGCTCAAAAGAATTCTTATAGCTTTGTGTATTCCTGGCAAACAGCGAATAGGTCCTGCTGACAGGTATCTGCGCAGCCATCTGCTCCAGTCCTGTAAGACATAGCGTGTGCGGGGTCGCAAGGTCAGACATAATCTCTTCCGCAGGAAAAAGATCCGGCACCTCATCCGCACTTACCTGTCCGTCCTCGATACGTCCAGACATGCCCTCATTGAATTCAATCTCCACATTGCAGGCGCGGTCCAGTACCCTCACCGGTTCATCAACAAAAATCACCGAATCCGTATCAAAATACCTCAGGAAACCGGCCTGACCGCCAAGCTCGATCTCCTTAGCCGGATAGATATGCACCTCATCCAGCTGCTCCACAGAACGCTGCGTAGTCAGGTCAAAGGTACGCATGCTGTCCACATCCGTATCCCAGAGCTCGATGCGCACAGGCATCTCCTCTGTAAGCGGGAAAATATCAATGATTCCGCCGCGGACAGCAAACTGCCCCCGGTCCTCAACCTGTACCTCCCTGCTGTACCCGTACTCAACCAGCTTTGCCGTCAGTTCCTCGATATCTATCCGGTCCGAGGATGTGACCGTCATGGATTTTTTCTTAAACCGCTCCGGATCCTCGAGCTTATCCATCAGCGCATCCACAGTGGTGATAACTATGCCGGAAGGATCCTCCGCCATATGACGCCACACATCAATACGCTGTCCGGAGATAAGATTGCCCCGGATGTCTGCACTGTAAAAAAGGAGATCCTTTGCCGGATACAGGTGTACCTGCTCCTCCGGGATAAAACACGCAAGGTCATCCGCAAATATCCCGGCCCTCTGCTCATCATATGTCACCAGCAGATTCCAACGCGGACCGCGGAGCTCACTTATCATATAAGTCTTGGCACCGTCAGGAAGTCCGCTGACCTGAACAGGACCTCTGCCCAGATAGAGGTCCTGTTCGATATCATCATATTCTGCAAGCTTATTCAGCGGTGTTTTTCTTATGCTCATTGTATTTATTCATTGCGGTGTCAATACCGTCCCTTAAAATGCACATGACCGCATCTGCCGCCCGGTCAATTCCTTCCGTAAGCTCCTTATCCGACTCCGGCGTGATCCTGCTGAGTACATAATCCGCAAGATCCCAGCCCTCCGGCTTACCGCCGATGCCGACCCGCAGTCTCGGAAACTCCGTGGTACCCAGCATCTGCACTATGGATTTCATCCCGTTGTGGGAGCCTGCCGAGCCGTTCTTCCTGATACGCAGCGTACCCGGTGCAAGATCTACATCATCATAGATTACCAGAATATCCGACGGTTCCGCCTTATAATAATCCGCGATCTGTCTGACACTCTCTCCTGAAAGATTCATATACGTCTGCGGCTTCACAAGAAGGACCCGCTCCCCCTCGATCACACCCTTACCCACAAGCGCCTTATGCCTGAAATCAATGACCTCGATGCCACATTTTCCGGCAAGCCTGTCAAGTACCATAAAACCCACGTTATGATGCGTTGATGCATATTCCCTGCCCGGATTGCCCAGACCTACGATAATTCTCATATATTCTCTCTTTTCACGTCTGTAAATACCCGCCGTATACCTGCGCAGCAGCGGCATGCAGGTTTCGTGTTGAGGCTGCCTTCACGAAGACCGGTCCTTAATGAGTTCGAGCGAAGCGATGAACGAATTTAGTACCGCT
>DCHJ01000096.1:4732-4954 GCA_002314805.1 Lachnospiraceae bacterium UBA1755
CACGATGCCTGCATGCCGATGCGCCCCGCTTTGTACGCGCCATATCTAATTTGCATTGCCTGCCGCGATCTTCACCCGGACCCCGCGGCATCAATATCAGTTCGATTTACTCCGACCCGCCGATACCTGCGCAGCGGCATGCAGGTTTCGTGTTGAGGCTGCCTTCACGAAGGCCGGTCCTTAATGAGTTCAAGCGCAGCGATGAACGAATTTAGTACCGCT
>DCHJ01000096.1:5009-11250 GCA_002314805.1 Lachnospiraceae bacterium UBA1755
CACGATGCCTGCATGCCGATGCGCCACGCTTCGTACGCGTCATATCTAATTTGCATTGCTTGCCGCGATCTTCACCTTAGCCCAGAGGTCCGCCATGATACGGCGCGTATCCGCATCAAATTCAAACACCTCATCATTAGGGTTATCTGCCCTTGGTATATAGCTCTTTATGCCTGAATACTCACCGCCCTGACCGGTCAGATCTTCGACCACATCCCGGTTGGGAGATGTGTACCCTACCGTAAGTGAATTATCAAGAGCCTCATCATACTGACTTATGAAGTTGATGTATTCATACGCCAGATCCACATTTTCCGCATTGGCAGGGATTACCATGGCATCACACCAGAGATTGGTGCCTTCCTCCGGGAGATAAAAGCCCATCCCCTCATTCTCTACCTGAATATAGTTGGCATCGCCTGAATATACTATGCCCAGTGCCTTGCGCCCCTGAGCCATAGCGTCAATGATCTCATCCGTTACGATCTCAGGTTCCTGATTCTCAACCACCCTGATAAGCCAGTCATAGGCCTCTCTCAGTTCTCCCTCATCCTTGGTATTCATCGAGTATCCCAGCGCCTTGAGGGCTACCATAAACATATCTCTTTCAGAATCATAGAGATACATATCCCCCTTGTATTTTGGATCAAGGAAAATATTCCAGCCCTCTCTCTCCAGATCCTCTTCGCTGACCTTGTCCTTATCATATGCGATACCTACCGTCCCCCAGAAATACGGCACGGAATATTCATTCTGCGGATCATAGCCAAGTCCCAGACACTCGTCCGTGAGCAGATCCCAGCAGGTGATACGGGACTTGTCGAGCGGCTGTATCAGCCCCTCCTGTCTGAGCCTCTCGATCATATAATCGCTGGGGATGAGCAGATCGTACATATCTCCGTTGGCGACCTTGATATACATCTGCTCGTTGGATTCAAATTCATCCTGTATCACCTTGCAGCCGGTCTGGTATTCAAAATCATCCAGTACCCATTCACCCGTATATTCACCGGTATTGTAGATGTACAGTGTCCTTCCTGCATACGGTCCGTCCTTCCTGCCTCCGCAGCCGCCAAGACAGCACAGCGCAATTGCCGCTGCCAGTATGCATACCGTAAATTTCTTAATTGTCATTCTCATTTTTCTTCCGTGTCTTCTCTATGATGATTGGCACCACGTTCACCAGTATCAGTATCAGAGTAATAGTTGCGATGATAAGTGTTGATATTGCATTGATGATGGGATTGACCCGCTTGCTCATCGTGTAAACGGAAATACTCAGGTTCTTGATCCCTCTTCCGGTTACGAAGTATGAGATGATGAAATCATCAAAGCTCATGGTAAAGGCTATGAGTGCTCCGCTGAAGATACCCGGAGCTATTTGCGGCACGATGACTTTTATGAGTGCCTGCCAGGGTGTGCAGCCCAGATCCATGGCGGCGTCTGCCATGTTGGGATCAAGCGAGCGGATCTTAGGCATCACAGAAAGCATCACATAGGGAATACAGAATGCTATATGTGCCAGTATCATGGTCCCCAGTCCTCTCTCTATCCCCAGTGTGAGGAACAGAAGCATGAGTCCGATAGCCGTTACGATCTCCGGATTCATGATCGGAAAATCATTGACGTATGTGACCAGATCCCGGATCACTTTTTTTGACTTGGAGAGTCCCAGCGCAGTGATCGTCCCGACTATCGTTGAGACCGCCGTGGCTATGACTGCCACCAGTATGGTGGTATATACCGAATCCATCATCCTGGATGAACGGAAAAGCTTCTCATACCATATGGTGGAAAAGCCGGTAAATGCAGTAAGTGATTTGCTGTCGTTAAAGCTGAACAGGATGACGAATACGATAGGCATATAGAAAAAGATGATCATGAGTATCAGGAGCAGCCTGCCTATCGGGCGCTTCTTCCTGCTGAGCTTATTGTGGTCTTTGTATTTCTTGCCCATCATAATGCAGCACCTCGCCTTCTGCGGTCATCTTCCTCTACTGTTGAATTGCGTCTCTCAATAGCCCTGACCACATACATAAATGCCATCATTATTACTGCCATGATGATACTGATCGCAGAACCGAAATTCCACTCGCCTACTGTAATGAACTGGTTCTCTATTACATTTCCTATAAGGTAATACTGTCCGCCGCCCAGCATCTTTGGGATGAAGAATGAGCTTACTGCCGGCAGGAATACCAGTGCTATTCCGTTTACTACTCCCGGCAGTGAGAGCGGGAGTGTAACCTTAAGGAAGCACTGCGTCCTGTTGGCTCCCAGATCTGCCGCTGCCTGGATGAGACTGTGATCCATCTTGCTTAAGGATGCGTTGATCTGCAGGATCATAAACGGGATAAAGTTGTAGACCATGCCGAGGATCACCGCCCCCTCCGTATAGAGAAGCTTTACATCCTTCAAACCCGCAAATCCCAGGATAGTGGAAAACAGGCCGCCGTCTGAAAGGAGACCGATCCATGCGTAGGTACGTACCAGCATATTGATCCATGTAGGTATCGTGATGATGAGTATGAGCAGGTTCTGGACGCGGTCATCTGAGCCTGCGATATAGTATGCCACAGGATATCCGATGATGATACAGATGATAGTAGTCTTTAGTGCTATGCCGAGGGATCGCCACAGGATCAGAAGGAAATCCGGATCTGTGAAGAACTTGCCAAAGGGCTTTAGAGTAAGGCGAAAGCTCACTATGCCGTTGCCGGAATCGGTTATTGCATAGAAGAGTATGAGCAGCATCGGGAGCAGGATCATTATTCCTGCCCAGATGATATATGGAGTTGCCAGTTGATTTATCTTCTTCATCTTTAGTCAGTTTTACCGGTTACAGAGGGTACTCATGTACCGGATACCGAATCAGTCTCTTCCGTGCCGGATACCAGGTCTGAGGACCGGTTCTCCGTACGAAATCAACGTTGACGTGTTACGTGCCCGCTGCGGCATATCGGAAGCCGTCTGTGCACGGGCAGCACTCACCTGCGCATCCGTCGGGATACTCACGCGGCGGCTTTACCTCCCCGGGCAATTCCGGAACAGGCAGTCCCGCTGCAGGTCCCGGCCCCTTCTGAGACGTTTCAGAAGCTTAACGGGCTCTGCCTTTGTGCTGTCCTGTCACTGACGTTTCATTACATGTATGTCCTCAGGTCCGAACTTGATGCCGACCTCGCTGCCTTCCTCCACAAAGTCTGTGGTCCTTACCTTGAGCTCCCGGCCTTCTGTTGAGAATGTCACCTTGTATGTACCCACCCCGATCTTTTCCGGGTCAAAGCCGTAGTTAACATATACCTCCACGGCCTCATCCTCATTTGCGATCTTCCACCCCTGTGCAGACGCCCAGGTCTTAAGGTCTGTATCCAGTGCCAGAGATTCCTTTATCTCATCCACTGTGGTAAAGAAGTCAAAGGCCATTACAGCCTCGCCCTTCTTTTCGTTCTTAACTACCTTGTTATTCTTGACATATATTGTCTTGGTAATCGATGTGCCGCCGGAAGTTGAGAAGGTCACGGGGTACTCTCCTTCTTCCGCTGCCACGTCGTATTCGATCTTATTTATTGATATGAAATCTCCCGACTCTGTCTCCCATGCCTGCGCATCCGCAAGTGCAGTGACTTCCTTGTCATCAAGCTTTTCTACATCTTCAATATCCACAAAGAAATCATTTGCCGATATTTTCTCCCTGCCGTCCTCTGATGCCGCTTCGTTGTTTTTTATGACTCTCATCTTGACTGTAACGGACGTACCCGGTACTGTCTCAACCATGACCTCGTACTGCTGTCCCTTAAAGAGCACGCTCTCCACAACACCTGTCAGCACACCGTCTTCCACCGGCACGATATCAAGATCCTCGGGTCTGAGCACCACCTCGACAGGCTCATCGGCCTCAAAGCCTCCGTCAACGCATTCAAACAGATGCTCATCAAAAAATACTTTTTTATCCTCAGGCATCCTGCCGGGGATGATATTGCTCTCACCGATAAAGTCTGCCACAAAATGGTTGACCGGCTCGTTATATATATCCTGCGGCGTACCTGTCTGCTGGATAAGTCCCTTGTTCATTACCACGATCTTGTCGCTCATGGTAAGAGCCTCCTCCTGATCGTGAGTAACGTAGATAAAGGTGATGCCGACCTCCTGCTGTATACGCTTTAGCTCGTACTGCATCTCCTTTCTCAGCTTCAGATCCAGAGCCCCCAGCGGCTCGTCAAGGAGCAGCACCTTGGGCTCATTGACCAGGGCCCTCGCTATGGCAACTCTCTGCTGCTGACCGCCGCTCATGAGAGTGACATTCTTTTTCTCATAGCCCTCAAGACCGATGAGCTTAAGCATCTTCATGACCTTCTGCTCGATGACGTCCTTACTCATCTTCTTGAGCTTGAGTCCGAAGGCAATATTGTCATAGACATTCATATGCGGAAAAAGCGCATATTTCTGGAATACCGTATTAAGCTCCCTTTTATACGGCGGCAGATCCTTAATATCCTCACCGTCAAAGATCACGTGCCCCTCCGTAGGTTCCAGAAAACCGCCCAGGATCCTTAACAGAGTAGTCTTGCCACATCCGGACGGTCCCAGCAGCGTGACAAACTCATTTTCCTCGATATCAAGACTGATGTTCTTCAGTACTACCTGATCCGAGAAGCTCATAACAATGTTCTTGAACTGAATCAACGGGGTCTTTTCCTGCATCTCGTACTCCTTTATTAACTGCGGGTGTGAATGTCCGGGCCTGCTTCCGCATACATATGACTGCCGCCGGCCTCACTCAGCTGCTGTGTGAGACCTGCAGCCTGCGGCTGCGCATATATGGCTGCCGCCGCTCTTGCGCCGTGTTCATGCCATTGATACGGTCTGCTCCTGCACACATATGGCTGCTGCGGATGTCAGACCTGCACCTGAAGCCGACCTGTGAATTTACAGCCCCAGCTCCTCATCAATAAATACTATTGTTGTGCTCATACCCTTCATGGGTCTGTCATAGATAACAGTTGCGTTGCAGATAGATGCAGCGCCCTTTGTCTTCTTACAGCCAAAGCAGGTATCTGCGCCTGATGCACAGGGTGTATCACAGTTAAGTCTCTTTGCGTTAAGCGGGGCTGCGATGTTCTGTGCCCGGTCAAGTGCCTCATGAAGCGTAGGTACGATCTTGTTTCGTCCGACGATGAAATATACTCTCTTTGGTCCGAAAAGCGATGCGCTCACTCTGTTGCCGGTACCGTCGATATTGACCATCTCACCCGTTTCTGCCACACCGTTGGCGCTGAGTATGTACACCTCAGCCCTTGCAGCCTGCTCCATCACCTCAGGACCGGTTGTCCTTGAATGCCTGTAGGTGGTATTGCCCGCCTCCTGCAGCCTTGCACAAAGATCCATGACCCTGGTGGTCTCGCTTCCGCCGAATCCTACCGTCGTATTCCTGATCTCCTGCGTCACGAATTCTGCGGCTTCTTCCTTCGTATCAAAGAAAAATACCCTGTAGCCTCTTGTCTCAAAATTTTCCCGAAGTAATTCCCTGTTCATATTTACCTCCCTGAAAATGCACTGCCCTTACTTTTCTGATTCAATCATTTTACACCGCGGTGGCTGCCTGCTGCGCCTGCGCTGTGTCCAGACGGCTTTCCGCTTTTGTCTGCCTGACGGACACCGGCTATACCTCACTGCGTTTTGACGGCTCACACTGCTGCCGTCAGTATCTGCTTTAGCCTCTGCCCGATGCTGTCTCTGAGCTTACACTGCGACCTGCGATCGCGGCTTTTATCGGTCACTCTTCTACAGTAATCTTCTCAAGATGCCAGATATCCCTTACGTATTCCTCGATCGTACGGTCACTGCTGAACTTGCCTGCGCACGCCGTCTGGCGCATTGCCAGTCTTGCCCACTCGCGCCTGTTCCTGTACACCTCTGTGACCCTTGCATGTGCATCGAGATAGCTGCGGAAATCCTTGATGATGAAGTACCTGTCCGCAACACCGGTCGCTTCCTTATTGGTCAGTGAGTTGTAGATATCACGGAACATATTTGGGTCTCCGCCGGAGAATGATCCGTCGATCAGATGCGTGAGTACCTTGTGAAGCTCCCAGTCCTGATTGATGATACTCATCGGATCGTACTGTCCGTTGTGCTCATAGGCGATGATCTCGTCAGATGAACAGCCGAAGATGAACATATCCCTGCTGCCCAGCTCCTCGTACATCTCCACATTGGCTCCGTCCATGGTACCGATAGTGGG
>DCHJ01000096.1:11341-13465 GCA_002314805.1 Lachnospiraceae bacterium UBA1755
GCTGCGGCAAAGATGATCTCGCCGTTGCTTACCTTATAATCCTCAATGAATACGACCTTGAGCCTGTCTCCGATATACGGATCATTATTGATCACATCAGCTACTGCATTGATAAGCTTGATCGTCTGCTTTGCGATCTTGTATCCGGCCGCAGCCTTGGCTCCGAAAATAACGGTCCGCGGTACCATATCGCAGTTTGGATTCTCCTTGATCCTGTCATACATCCAGATCACTCTCAGGATATTGAGGAGCTGTCTCTTATATTCGTGAAGTCTCTTTACCTGCACATCAAACATGGAGTCAACGCTGACATCAATACCGTTATGCTCTTTGATATACTTTGCAAGACGCAGCTTGTTCTCACGCTTTATTGCCATGAACTCATCCTGCGCACCCGCATCCTCTGCAAGACTCTCCAGCGCGCCGATAACTGTAAGATCAGAGATCCACCCGTCGCCTACCTTGTCTGTGATCCAGTCTGCAAGCTTTGGATTTGCATGGAGGAGGAACCTTCTCTGGGTGATGCCGTTGGTCTTGTTGTTAAATTTTTCCGGCCACATCTCATAGAACTCTCTGAGCTCCTGTGTCTTAAGGATGTGGGTGTGAAGAGCTGCAACGCCATTGACTGAAAATCCTGCGTAGATCGCCATATACGCCATGCGCACCTGTCCGTTGACAAGGATCGCCATACGGTCTACGCGGCCCGGATCCTCCGGGAACCTTGCCCTGATCTCATTAACGAAACGGCGGTTCATCTCATCCACGATCATATATACGCGCGGGAGCAGCCTCTGGAAGAGGTCGATGGGCCACTTTTCAAGAGCCTCGCTCATGATGGTATGATTGGTATATGCGCAGCAATGGGTCACTATCTCCCATGCCTCATCCCACTCAAGACCTTCCTGATCCAGGAGAAGTCTCATGAGCTCAGGGATCGCTATGGTGGGATGCGTATCATTCATCTGGAATACAACATATTTCGGCAGCTCATGGATATCGTCATGCTCTGTCCTGAAGGAGGCAAGCGCACGCTGAAGGGTCGCGGAGATGAAGAAGTACTGCTGACTCAGTCTCAGCTGCTTACCCTGCATATGATTGTCGTTGGGATAAAGCACCTCTGTCAGGGTACGTGCCAGATTGGCATTCTCCACTGCCAGCGCATAATTGCCCTTGTCAAACTGATCCAGGTTGAAATCCGAGACTGCCTCTGCGTCCCAGATACGCAGAGTGTTGACCATGCGGTTGCCGTAGCCCACTATCGGGATATCGTAGGGTACCGCACGTACAGATGTGTAATTCTCCTGAGTGAATACACCTCGGCCGTCGATTATTTCTGTCTTTACACTGCCGCCGAATCGCACTTCCTGGGCATATTCGGCTCTCTTCATCTCAAAGGGATAGCCGTCCCTGAGCCATTCATCCGGTACTTCGTTCTGATAGCCGTCCCTGATCTCCTGCCTGAACATGCCGTAATGATAGCGGATGCCGCAGCCGTATGCCGGGTAATTAAGTGACGCAAGGGAATCAAGGAAGCAGGCTGCCAGTCTGCCGAGGCCGCCGTTGCCCAGTGCCGGATCCGTCTCTTCATCTTCGAGATCAGTAAGGTCTGCTCCCAGCTCGTCAAGCGCGGCCTTTACTGCCGGCAGCTCTCTGAGGTTGAGAATGTTGTTGCCAAGCGCCCTTCCTACAAGAAATTCCATGGAAAGATAATACACTCTCTTGGCGTTCTTTTCTTCCATGCACCTGTGTGTCGCCATCCAGTTGTCGATGATCTCATCCTCGATAGCATATGCCAAAGCATGATATATCTGATTCCTGGACGCATCCTTTATGGTACGCCTGTAAAAGGTCTTAAGATTATCCTTGATCGCGCTGACAAGTTCTTCCTTTGTGTAACCGATAGTCATTTCTGCTGCCATAAATCTCCTCTCTTACCTTATGGTGATCTGTGTTTTATGCTATTAGATGTCTGTATGATCTGGCAGAACCAAGATATGGTCAGCCTTCTTTCCTTTATTATCTGCACTCGCTTGTGCAGCTCTGTCCCTGTATGCTGCCGCCCGCGGGACTGTCAAAAATCCTTTTTAGCTGTACTGCAGCCGCAGCCGCAAGTATCACCTCCGC
>DCHJ01000096.1:13636-14399 GCA_002314805.1 Lachnospiraceae bacterium UBA1755
AGCACGATAGCTGCTCCGATGAGTGCCAGCGGTGTCAGATATTCTCCGTAGAATATCGCAACCAGCGTGGGATTGAGCACGGGCTCGATCCCGCTTATAAGCGATGCAGCGATGGGCGGCGTAGTTGCAAGTCCCTTGTTAAGGAATATATAGGAACAGCCCTGCTGTACTATGCCCAGCACCAGAAGTGCGATCCATGCCGTAACAGTCGTCGTCGAATAATCCTGAGCTATCATGAACGGGATACCGATGATGATATTGATGCAGAGCCCGAAAAAGGTGGAAGACAGAGAATCTGCACCCTCCATCGACTGCATGGTGAATACCCCCACGTAGGTCACTCCCGATACAAGCGCCAGCAGGTTGCCGAGCATATTGCCTGCCGAAAGTGAATCTATGAAGAAAAACAGAACACCCGCCAATACGAGTACAGCTGCAGCTATGTCAAGTCCGGTCGGCTTCTGCTTAAGGACAAGTACAGAAAAAACCATGACCCATATGGGTGCCGTAAACTGCAGGATTATCGCATTGCCGGCAGTGGTCATCTTGTTGGCGATGCTGTACAGGCTCATGGTAACCGCTATGGAAAGCGCCCCGAGCAGTACCGGTCTGTTGATGACCAGCTTATGCTTCGTAAAGAGGATATATCCGCCTATAACAAGCAGACAGAGCATATTCCTTGCTCCGTTGATC
This sequence comes from Lachnospiraceae bacterium UBA1755, assembly GCA_002314805.1. Classification (GTDB taxonomy): domain Bacteria; phylum Bacillota; class Clostridia; order Lachnospirales; family Lachnospiraceae; genus Darwinimomas. The sequence continues at coordinate 14,330 of DCHJ01000096.1, forward strand.
GCCATGCCGTTCCACGGGATATATTTCATACAAAGACCGCCGAATGCAAAGCATACTCCGCTTAAAAACA
>DCHJ01000100.1:0-6098 GCA_002314805.1 Lachnospiraceae bacterium UBA1755
GAAATTATGCTTTCAGAGTCAAGAAACAGTCATCCGATTTTTGATTGTATCAGGGATCCATGATGTGATCTCATGGCATTCAGATACACAAATAATAACGAGTAGGAGGCAATATCAATGAACAAATTACGTTGGGGTGTGATCGGAGCCGGCGGTATCGCTGACCGCAGGACCATACCCGGAATGATGCTCGCAGACAATGCCGAGCTCGTGGCAGTTATGGAGATCAATATGGAGCTGGCAGAGAAGTGCCGCGCAAAGTGGGGATGCCCTAAGGCGTACGACAATGAGGCAGAACTCCTTGCGGATCCGGACATCGATGCAGTATATATTGCTACTCCGGTCGTGCTCCATGCAAAGCAGGCTATGGCGGCAGCAGATGCCGGCAAGCACATCCTTATCGAGAAGCCGCTCGCAATGACAAGCGAGGAGGGCGAGAAGGTGGTGGCATACTGCGAGAGCAAGGGTGTTAAGATCGCAGCTGGTCTCATGATGAGATTCGGGGCATATGTACAGGCCATGAAGGCGGCAATCGCAGAGGGCAGGATAGGTAATCCTGTTTCCGCATATTCACAGTTTACATGCTGGTATCCGGACATGCCCGGGAACTGGCGTCAGTCCAAGAAGAACGGCGGCGGCGGATCCATGATGGACATGGGAGTGCATTGTATTGATCTGATGCAGTATGTGATGGATACAAAGGTCGTGGAAGTGGCAGCCTTCAATGATACGCTCACGTTCAATTATGAAGTTGAGGATTCATCAATGGTGATGCTCAGGATGGCCAACGGTGCGCAGTGTGTGGTACAGTCCAATTTTAATATTCCGGATGACGCTGCAAAATGGAGGCTGGAGTTCTTCGGTGATCAGGGCAGGCTCTGCGGCGATCAGGTCATCGGTCAGGTAGACGGCGGCAGCCTTGACGCGCTGTACTGCGGAGAAGTGGGCGGCTATGACGCTCAGCAGGAGACAAAGAAGGTGGCAGGCACCGCAGTAGATGTGGAGTTTGGCAATACATATACAAGGGAGATAGAGAGCTTTTCTGATTCGATCCTTAACGGAAAGCCGCTTGAGGTACCTGCAGAGCAGGCAGTATATGTACAGAAGGTAATGGAAGCAGCTTATCGCTCAAGCGAAGAGCATAGATTTATTAAATTATAAACGGAGGTAGATTATGGGAGAGAAGAAGGCTTCTGATTTCAGATACAACACAGGAGAAACAAGAGTTCCGTGGGCAGCAGTCGGTGAGAACTACAACGCTGAGGATGTAATGGAGTTTATCAAGTTCCTCATGGTCGGCGAAGGCAAGGATTATGATGCAGCAGTTGCAGCAGTTGCAGAGAAGATCGCAGAGCTTGACAAGGTATCAGAGGCTCCTGCTAAGCTTTCACTTGACAAGGAAGTAAACAAGGCAGAGCAGATGGTGGACAAGTACCTCAATACAGAGGGTTCCACATTCCTTACAAACTGTACGGCAGGCTTCGAGATAGCCGGCAAGTGGTGCGGACTCAAGGCAGGAGATGAGGTAATCGTTCCGGCGATCACATTCATCGCAACAATGGCATATCCGCTTTCAATCGGCTGCAAGCTGGTATTTGCAGATGTTGATCCAAAGACCCTCAATATGGACCCGGCAGATGTGGCAAGAAAGATCACTCCTAATACCAAGGCAATATATCCGGTGCACATGGGCGGATATCCGGTAGATATGGATCCGATCATGAAGCTGGCAAAGGAGCATGACATCACGGTTATCGAGGATGCAGCTCATGGTTTCGGCGGATCTTACAAGGGTAAGGCTCTCGGCACGATCGGTGACTTCGGTGCATTCTCATTCCATGAGGTTAAGAACATCACCTCCTTCGGTGAGGGCGGAATCCTCTGCACAAATCATCCTGAGTTCATCGGTGATATGAAGAGATGCAGATTCCTCTGCACAGATTTCTCACAGCATATCGACAAGTGGCTCTATGATGTAACACCTGCAACAGGCAAGGGCGGTGTGAAGTTCATGGGCAATAACTTCTCGACTACAGAGATCCAGGGGCTCGGACTGCAGAGACAGCTCCTCAGGATCGATGATATCATTGCAAAGAGACGTGCGGCTGCCGAGTATCTTAATTCAAGACTTTCAGCATGTGACGCACTTACAGTACAGGATCTCGGAAATGATGATATCAAGCCGACCTTCCACCTTTACTGCCTGGAGATGGATCCTGCAAAGGCAGGCGGACAGGATGTACAGGTACTCAAGGCTAAGCTTGCTCAGAAGGGTGTCACGGAGATCGCTCACTTCGGACCTCTTTACAGATATGAGATCATCAAGGACTTCGGTTATGATCAGGATGCTATCGCTGCAACATGTCCTAACTGTGAGGAAGTATTCTACAAGAGATATACACACTTCCCGCTCTACGGACTTACACAGGAGCAGCTTGAGATCATGGCAGATGCTATCCTTGAGTCCATCGAAGAGATGAAGGAAGGAAAGTAAGCTGTAAGCTCACTAGTATAAACATTTTAAATAACCTTACTTTATTTAATACAAAACATCAGCAATGATGAGGCCTATTTAAGAAAGAAAAGGTATAGATAATTAAAAACGCCAATACTAGTTATATAGAAATATGCAGTGCAGCAATTGCCGCTGCACAGGATAAGCACAGTGACCGGGGATATATGCCCCGGTCCCTGTAACTGAAAGGAAGAAGCAGCAGGCGGAATTGCTGATAGCTCTGCGGTAAGTCTATACGGATCAACTTTACGAAGGCAGAGAAGAATAAACCTGAGTCGGTTCTGGGCGGAGGCTGCGCATACACGGATCGGAGCATTGCATGTGAAGGCAGCAGTCAGACCGCAGGTCTGATTACCGGGCAGCAAGCAGGAATAAGCTGCTGAATTAACTAAAAAAAGTTAATACAGAGACCTGCCATGTGTGTGTTATAATATTTATGGAGCTACCATAACGGTAGGCGGTTGGCCCTCAAACAGAGGGCAATGGTGCCCTCTGGACATAATGAAAGGAGGGATGCCATATGACGGATTATCAGTTACTCACGATAGTGCTGTCGGTTATCGGACTTGTAGTAACGGCCTTTGGTCTTGCTGCGAAGATACTGATAGAGTGGATAAAGGATAAAACATCAAAAAAGTAACCGCCACGACCAGGGAAAGGTTACTTTTTTAACTAACTATTTCGGGTCAACCGTCTATCGGCAGCTCCCTTTGTTAACACAAATATACATCACTTTGCTTATAAAGTCAATTTCCGTGGCCCTCGGGACAGCATTTAATAATCGTAATGACTATGCGTTTTTTTGTTGTCTTTATAACATGTTTGTGCTATTATAGTGGACGGTGATTTCACCATCGGGGTGTGGCCCAGCTTGGTAGGGCGCTTGACTGGGGGTCAAGAGGTCGCAAGTTCAAGTCTTGTCACTCCGATTTTTTTTTATTATGTGAGGAAAAATATATGTATGAACTGTTACAGGCAGAAGGAGACAGCTATTATGTTGACAGCCCGGTAAAGGTGGGCGTGTTTAAGATAAGCGACAGCGATGTCGTATTCATTGATGGCGGCGGAGACAGAGACGGAGGAAAGAAAGCACTCAAGGCAATACAGGAGCAGGGCTGGAACCTGAAAGCGGTATTTAATACGCATGCCCATGCTGATCACATAGGAGGAAATGCATATCTGCAGAGTCATACAGGCTGCAGGATATATGCGCCGGGCGTAGAGAGCGCATTTACGAGGTTCCCAATCCTGGAGCCGGTAGGACTCTTCGGCGGCAATCCCATCAGCGAGTTAAAAAGTAAATTTACGATGGCTCAGGTGAGCGATGCGGACCTTCTCACCGATGCGGTGCTTCCTGAGGGGATGAGCATCATTGAGCTGCCGGGGCATAGCTTTGAGATGGTGGGCTTTAAGACAAAGGATGACGTGATATATCTTGCCGACAGTCTTGCAGCAAAGGAGACGATCGAGAAGTATAAGATCACATTCCTCTTTGATGTACAGCAGTATCTTGACACTCTTGAGAAGATCAGGATCATGAAGGCAAAAGTTTTTGTTCCGGCCCATGCAGCTGCCACGGATGATATTACGGAGCTCGTGGATATTAATATAAGGAGCGTAAATGATATCGCCGCGACTATATGGGAGCTCTGCCGAGAACCGATCGGAGAAGATTATCTGCTGGAGAAGCTGTTTGATACCTATGGACTGAGGATGTCCATACTTCAGTATTCACTTATCGGAAATACTATGAAATCCTATCTGTCATGGCTTAAGGAAAGCGGAAAGGCAGAGATCATCATAGAAGGCTGTCGGCTGCTCTGGAAGAGCATCTGATGACAGCAGAAAATCAGAGATGGTTAGAGAAGTCAAGAGAAGGCAAGAGAAACCAAGATAAGGTAAGAGAAAGCAAGCTATGATAAAAAATCTGATCTTTGATATGGGCAACGTGCTCATCAACTACACACCACTGAGCTTCATAAAGCGTGAGGGTATCACCGATCCTGATGATACCGGACTTCTGATGCGTGAGATATTCCAATCAGAGGAGTGGCTGCTTGCGGACGAAGGAAGGATCACAGCTGCAGACATTGATGAGCGCTGCTGCAGGAGACTGCCTGAAAGACTCAGACCGGTGGGACATAAGCTGATACTTTCCTGGTATGAGCCTTTGGAACCGATACCGGGTATGGCTGAATTTATCCGCAGACAAAAGGCAGCCGGAATGAAGCTGTATGTGCTCTCCAATGCACCGGATACGGTCGGTAATTACTTTGACCGGATACCGGGCTCGGAGTGTATCGACGGTGTTGTTGTAAGCGCGGCTGTCAGGATGACCAAGCCACACGCAGAGATCTATGAGTATCTGCTGGATAAGTATGGACTTAAAGCTGACGAATGCCTTTTTATAGACGATCTCAAGGAAAATGCTGACGGTGCGGAAGCAGTCGGTATTCATGGCTATGTGTTTGACGGAGATGCAGGCAGACTGGAATATTATCTTAAGGAGATGAACGGGCATGTCTGAGGATATTGGTGCAAAATACAGATCACTCACGGAGCTTCTCATAAAGCGAGGGCTTACGATCGCAACTATGGAAAGCTGCACATCAGGACTTGCAGCCTGCCTGATAACGGATACAGAGGGGGCCTCAGCGGTCATGCGAGGAGCCTTCGTGGCCTATTGCAATGAAGCCAAAATAATGTGCGGCGTGCCCGAAGCAACGATCGCGCAATACGGAGTCTATTCGCAGGAGACTGCCGATGACATGGCAGAGGCTGCAAGGGATCATTTTAATGCAGATATAGGTCTGGGTATTACGGGCACCTTTGAAAATCCGGATCCGGCCAACACCGACAGCGTACCGGGCAGGGTGTACTATGCGATCTCATACGGAGATGATATCTATGAGTATGAGCTGATGCTGGATAAGGGGCTTACCAGACAGGAATACAAAAGCATTGTTGCGGGTGATGCAGCTGACGAGCTTATGAAGATCCTACGGCAGCACTGAGAGAAACCAGAGCACTGCACCAAGGCGGCGGTCAATAAGTGCAGATAGTAAAGGATAATAAAAATGCTTGCAATTACAAACGGAAAACTTGTATTTCCGGAAGGTGTCTTCAGGTCCAATCTGATTATTAACGGAGACAGGATCGCGGGTGTGAAGGATGAGGTTCCGGAGGGCGCCGAGATCATTGATGCCGGCGGACTGTACGTGGGTCCGGGACTGATAGATGAGCATCTGCATGGCTTTCATAAGGACGGGAAGGGCTATGACATAATAGATGACTGTGAGGCAGTAGCAAGAGCCCATCTTGAGTATGGCACTACATCATGCCTGCCTTCACCGTCATATTCCCTGAGGATGGAACGATATCTGGATATTATCGGTCAGTGCAATGCCGCAATAGAAAAAGGCAATACATCCATAGTCGGGATCCATCTGGAGGGACCGTATATCAATTACCGTCAGGGCGCAGGAAGGAAATATGCGTGGAAGTACAGCGATGAATACTTTGAACGTTTATTCCTTGAAGCAAAGGGCAATGTCATTATGTGTACCTATGCACCTGAGATGGA
>DCHJ01000100.1:6207-10418 GCA_002314805.1 Lachnospiraceae bacterium UBA1755
GGGATGAAGATAGTGACGCATCTCTTTGATGCCACGGGAAATTATCAGGGAATAAAAGCTTTTGACATGACCGGTGATCCGCAGGACGGAGTAAGCTATGTGGCACTCGGTATCCCGGGACTGTATTATGAACTGATATGTGACAGGAACTGTGTGCATGTGACCGCTCCCTCCCAGCGGCTTGCATACAGGTGTGCAGGGGAGGATCATATCATACTGGTCAGCGACTGTACCTATCATAAGCGGGCAGAAGATAACGGTCTTGATATCAATATCAATGATTCCGGAAAGCTTTTCGGCAGCAAGCTGACTGTCGCAGACTGTGCAGCCAATTTCAAGCGGACTGTCGGCACAGATATGAGAGTGACCTTTAAATGCGCATCCACAAATGCGGCAAAGGCACTGGGAATATATGACAGATACGGTTCAATCGAAAAGGGAAGAACAGCCAATATCGTATTTGCCGATGAGGATTTCAATATCAGAAGAGTGATCTTCAGAGGAAGGATCATAAACTGAAGAAATATCAGAAAGACAGCGGAGAAGCATGGTAAACCGGTCCCTCCGCTGTTTTGTTTATCGGAAACAGGCAGGAAAAGGATCTGTGTCCCTACAATTATTTATTATTAGTGCGACAGCCCCCAAGAAAACACATCCGATGAATGTCGGACGTGTGTATTTTATTTTGAATTTTTCAGGTAGCCGCCTACGCTGCGGTCGATAGTGCTGACAGATATTACTGCATCAGGATCATTTTCCTTTACGATCCTGAGTGCATCGGGTACGTTCCTGCGGAGCATCTGAGTGAAGATAAGCTCACGGGGATTGCCGTCAACACTGTGACCCTCAAGTATGGTGACACCATAGCCGGCTGCCCAGAGCGCATGGCTTACATCTGCTCCGTCATTTTTAAGTGACACGACCTGTATGCCTGTATATCCGACTGCCATTGTCTCCTCGATCTTTGAACCGAGGAAGATACCTGTTACGAAGGCAGCGCAGTATACAATTATCTTTATTGGGTCTTCTGAGATACCGTTCAGTACCGTTGATGTTACTATCACCCACAGCAGTACCTCGCCTGCTCCGAAAAGGAGTCCCAGCTTTCGCTGACCTTTGCCGATGAAGGTAACTCTAAGTGTATTGAGGGCTACCTCAATGAGCTTTCCCAAAAATATAAACAAATACAGCCATATACCTGTAAGTCCCTGTAAAAATGCCATTGTAATACCTCCTGAAGTGTCTTTACCCCTTCGCCGGAACTGAATACGTCTTCTTTTCAGGTATTCCGCGAGTTGGTGATATGCTGTCAGCTGAATATATTATGCCATAATAAGCTTTCATGTGATACGCTTGTGCTGCAGGCTCTCACCACGGGCATAATGTGATGTGATCTCCCTGCCCGGTCACGGCTGCGTATTGCGGTCTTCCCGTACGGGACAGGATGCCGGCCATTATGAACGTGCCTCTTTGAGATAGAAGCGGTCTTCCTGTGCGGGACCGGATGCCTGCCATTATGAACGTGCCGTCTTTGAGATAGAAGCAGTCTTCATGTGCGGGACCGGATGCCTGCCATTATGAAGGGTCGTCTTTGAGATAGAAGCGGTCTTCCTGTTCGGAACCGCATGCCGGATCGAATCATAGGCAGCATGGATTTTTGTCAATAACTCTGATATTATACTCCACAAGTCTAGTACATAAAAGCCCGGCGTGTTAAAATATGAAGAGTATCTGACTAACCACGAAAAGAAGACGGGCAGATAATAGAGGATAAGCTGAACCTGAATACTGCTCAGAGGTGAAAATGAGATATCCGGAATTTTTAAAAGATAACGGACGGATCGGTTTTATAGCACCGTCCTTTGGCGCGGTGACAGAGCCGTACCATACCTGCTTTGAAAGCGCAAAGAAAAGGTTTGAGGATATGGGGTATAAGACGGTCCTCGGGCCCAATGTCTATGCTGACGAAGGCGTAGGCAAGAGCAACACTCCTCAGAAATGCGCTGCTGAGATCAATGACTTTTTCCTGAATGACAGGTCTGATGTGATAATCTCCTGCGGCGGCGGAGAGACTATGTGCGAGGACCTGCCTTTTGTGGATCTTGAGGCTATGGCAAAGGCTGAGCCTAAGTGGTATATGGGATATTCCGACAATACAAACCTGACCTTTATGCTGCCGACACTCTGCGATACTGCTGCGATCTACGGCCCCTGCGCATCATCCTTCGGAATGAACGGGTGGCATCCTGCAGTAGGAGATGCCTACAGGCTCCTTAGAGGAGAGAAGCTTATACTGACCAATTATGATAAGTGGGAAAAGGCAGAGCGTGAGGACCAACAGCCGCTTGATCCCTATAATGTGACAGAGGATTTCTGCATGCAGATCGGAAAGGGGGCTGACAGAGCTTCATTTTCCGGGAGGCTGCTGGGAGGCTGTATTGATGTACTGACCATACTCTGCGGCACAAGGTTTGATAAGGTGAAGGAGTTTAATCAAAGGTATGCCGGGGACGGGATCATATGGTTTCTTGAGGCCTGTGAGCTGAATCCTATGGGTATCAGACGTGTTTTGTGGCAGATGAAGGAGGCCGGATGGTTCGGCAATGCCGCCGGTTTTATCCTGGGCAGGCCGATGCTGTTTGACGAGGAATCCTTCGGGCTAGATCATATTGCTGCGGCAGAGTCTGTGCTTGGAGAACTCAATGTTCCGATCCTCTATGATGTGGATCTGGGCCATCTGCCGCCGATGATGCCTCTTATCAGCGGAGCCATGGCAGCTGTTGAGGCTGTACCTGGAAAGCTCAGCATAAGCATGAGACTTGAATAAATGACCCGGGATCCGGGATAGAAGTATGGTTTTCACACCCGCAATTCAGAAGGAAGAGATGAATGAAACCTGTTAAGCTTGATGTACATACGCATACGATTATGAGCGGTCACGCATTCGGTACACTGGATGAGATGGTCAGGTCCGCAGCGCAGAAGGGACTTGAGGTGTATGGTATCACGGAGCACGGACCGATGATGGAGGGGGTACTCTGTAAGCCCATATATTATTCCTGTCTTGATTTCGTACCGAGGGAGCAGTACGGGATGAGGCTGCTGCTGGGCTGTGAGCTTAATATTATTGATGATAAGGGCAGTGTTGATCTTGATAAGACCCATATCAATAAGCTGGATATAAGACTGGCAGGCATACATGCCAATAAGATTGGACGTTTCAATGAACTGGGGAGCGTTAAGTACAATACTGACGCGTATATGTCTGTGATCATGAATCCTGACATTGATATTATTACGCATCCGGATGCTGTGGATGCGGATTATGATGAGCTCTGCAGGGCAGCTATGGAGCATGAGACTTTTCTTGAGATCAATAATAATTCGCTGCGGCTGCTGAGGATAAGACCTCATGCAAAGGAGAATATTGTAAGGCTCCTTAAGATCGCAAAGGAGTTAAAGATGGACGTGATACTTGGCTCTGATGCCCATTATATGGCAGGGATCGGGAAAATGGATATGCTGGAGCCGCTGCTTGCGGAGCTGGAGTTTCCCGAGAGTCAGATAATCAACTACCGTCCGCAGGAGTTTATGGAGTTTATTGAGCGGAAACGCTCAAGGAGAGCTGATACCGGCAGATGACTGAGACGCATGAAGGGGGGAGTCTGTATGGGAGACAGTAATGTGGAAAGGCTGCGGGAGTGGATAGATGAGAGCAGCAGAATAGTGTTTTTCGGAGGAGCCGGTGTCTCGACGGAAAGCGGTGTGCCGGACTTCAGAAGCAAGGATGGTCTGTATAACCAGCATGATGTGCATTTTGACAGATACAGGCCGGAATACCTCTTAAGCCACAGCTGTCTTGTGAATGAACCGCAGGTATATTTTGAGTTTCACAGACAGAAGATGGATACGCGCAGGATAGAGCCTAACTATGCACATAAGTATCTTGCAAGGCTCGAGGAGACCGGTAAGCTGGATGCAGTGGTGACCCAGAATATCGACGGACTGCATCAGAAGGCCGGAAGCAGGAAGGTGTATGAGATACACGGGAGTGCGCTGCGCAACTACTGCAGCAGCTGCGGGAAGATATATCCGGAAAGCTATATCTTTGATTCAAAGGAGACAGTACCACACTGCAGCTGCGGGGGTGTGATAAGACCGGATATAACTCTGTATGAGGAGATGCTGCCGGACGAAGCTGTGAGCAGATC
>DCHJ01000100.1:10523-12130 GCA_002314805.1 Lachnospiraceae bacterium UBA1755
GGGAAGTATCTTGCAGTCATAAACAGGGACAGACTTGATATCAGGGCCAAAGGAGCACAGACACTGATGATCACGGAACGGATCGGAGCCACCTTTAAGAAAGTGGCAGATATGCAGGGGATCGTACTATAAACATAGCTAAGGAACCACTGATTGAAGGACAGTTTGCTGCAGGGTTTTCAGATGGATTTTTTATATTTCTGCATTCGAGAAGACTGCATAAAGGAAATGTAAATAAATGAGCGTTTTCCTAAGCGGCAGGATGAATACTTCCTTATTGGATGTAAGAGTTATTAACCAAAAATATTATATAGCAGATCGGAGGCCGGGATGAGCAACGTAAAGGATATGTCAATTGCAGAGTATGGCAGGATGAAAATCGAGTGGGTCAGGGATTTTATGCCCGCACTCACTGCGATCAGGGAAAGGTTTGAAAGGGAAAAGCCCTTTAAGGGGATGAAGATCTCCATGTCTATTCATATGGAGGCCAAGACAGCATATCTTGCTACAGTGCTGGCAGCAGGAGGTGCCGAGGTATATGCTACAGGCTGCAACCCTCTCTCTACCCAGGATGATGTTGCGGCAGGTCTTGCAACGCTTGGGGTCAATACCTTTGCAAAGCATGGTGTTGATGCTCAGGAGTATACGGATCTCCTTGTGGAGGCTATCAGCTGCAAGCCGGATCTTTTTATAGATGACGGAGGAGATCTCCTTAATCTGTTTAATAAGGATCATGCAGATCTGGCAGTCAATGTCATCGGAGGCGCCGAGGAGACCACTACCGGAATACACAGACTCAGGGCAAGGGAGAAGGCAGGCATACTGCCGTTCCCGATGCTTAATGTCAATGATGCCAAGTGTAAGCACTATTATGACAATAAGTACGGAACCGGACAGTCTGTATGGGATGCGATAATGCATACTACAAATCTGCTTGTTGCAGGAAAGACTGTCGTAGTCGCCGGATACGGATACTGCGGACGCGGTGTCGCAATGAGAGCCAGGGGTATGGGTGCCAATGTCATAGTTACCGAGATCGATGCCATCAAGGCGCTGGAGGCTTCAATGGACGGCTGCAGAGTCATGACTATGGATGAGGCTGCTCCGCAGGGAGATATCTTTGTGACAACGACAGGCTGTAAGGATGTGATAGTAAAGCGTCATATGGAGGTGATGAAGGACAATGCCTTCCTTTCCAATGCGGGACACTTCAATGTCGAGATCAATATCGGGGACCTTGAAGCACTTTCGGAAAGGATATATAAGAGGAGAGAAGAAATCGCCGGTTATGTTATGAAGGACGGCAGGACCCTCAATCTGCTTGCAGAGGGCAGACTGGTAAATCTTGCATCCGGCAACGGACATCCCGCAGAGATAATGGATACCAGCTTTGCGATCCAGGCACTTGGTCTTGAGTATCTTGCAAAGCATGGCAGTGGACTGGATAAGAGGGTCTACGAGATACCGAAGGAAATCGATGATGCAGTCTCACTTCTTAAGCTGCAGGGAAACGGGATGCATATCGACAAACTTACAAGGGAACAGGAAGAATATTTAGGAGGATGGGAATAATGGCAAACACACCGACACCTCATATTGAGGCAAGA
>DCHJ01000064.1 GCA_002314805.1 Lachnospiraceae bacterium UBA1755
GTATCATGCTGTCCTACAGCCGCAAACTTAGGCTGATATCCAAGCTCCAGTTCATCAGCGATCCCCTTATAAAGCTCACCCCTCAGGCTGCCTGCCTTGACAATTTCCGGAAGTATGCCTGTCGGAATGCCGAATTTCTCAAGAAGCTCCCTGTCCCAGTCCTTGGTCCTGTAATTGATCATCTGCGAAGTTGTCGCATCTGTATACTCGACACGTTTGTCTCCTGACAGATAGTATCCGAGCAGATCCGGGAACATAAGCAGTGTATCTGCATTCTGCAGAGCCACATCCCCTTCCCTTACACGCTGATACAGCTGTGGGAGCGTGTTGAAGGAATAATGCGCAATGCCTGTGCGGGCGAAGATCTCATCCTTGTCCACGACCTTCCAGCATGCTTCCATATCAGGATCGGTCATATGGCGGTAAGCAACCACATCACCTATCTGTCTTCCGTTTTTATCGAGAAGTCCGTAGTCAACTCCCCATGTGTCGATTCCGAAGCAGTCGACCCGGATGCCTTCCTTTTTAGCTGCGCCGAAGCCCTTGACCATCTCTGTATAAAGCCTCATCACATCCCAGTATGCGACCCCGCGAATATCAGTAATCACATTCTCAAATCTGTGAAGTTCTCTGAGTTTTACCGTCTCTCCGTTGAATTCTCCCAATATGGCACGCCCGTTGCTTGCGCCCAGATCGAAAGCCATTAAATTAAGATTCTTTGCCATGCTGTCCTCCTGTGATTATTTAACCAGTGTCATCCTTCCGAAATATGCAGAATTGTGGAAGCTCTTGACTTCCGGATCAAACGGATTCCATGAAAGATAATGCTCTTTCCTTGTAAGATCACCGCACTTCATACAGTTGACCTTAAGAATATTGCCTTCCCTGTACTCATAGCCGGGATAGAACATCCTGGTAAATGAAAGCGGGAAATCCGCAAAGAGCTCCCAGCCGTCTGTGGTACGCCCGGAACGCAGATTCAGGATGCCCTTTTCGTCCTGGAGCATGAGTCTTATCCTGTCTGGCATGTTGGTACCGATACCAAGCCAGATGGCTCTGTTGGGATTACTCTCAAAATTGATATAGGTCTCCTCTCCCTCCGGCATATAGAAAAACTCAAGGCAGCTGTCCTGACATACATCGCAGCCCGGTGCGTCATATTCGGCACGCACCTCTGTCTCGTGAGCGATCCCGTGATACATGATCCTGTCTTCATTCCATGCGATCTGCACTTCAACCTCAATGCCCGGATTCGGCTCCCAGTTGGCTGTGTCCAGAGTGATCGCAGGTACCTTGCTCCAGTCCGGAGTCTGCTGATAAATCACATTATACTCTTTCATGCTTTTTCCTCTGTTGAAATCATTCTTTCGTATACATTCTGATCTGTGAAAACCGTGTCATGCCTGTTTTTTTCTGTAGGATTCTGCTTCCCAGTGAGTAATGAAATTGGTCAGATCATCCGTCATCGGCTGGATATCACTGAACTTACGCGCATAATACGCGATCTTCATTGCATCATTTACAAGAAGCTTCACATTGCCCATTGCCTTCTCATCACATACGGCAAAGGCTCCGGCCTTTTCCACAAGCACTACCTTGGGATAATCACCATGCTCCTGCCTGAAAGCATCCAGAGAGGACTTCATAGCTGCAGCCTTCACAAAATACATAAACGGTCCGCAGTACACGATATGATCAGGTGTAAACGGCTTTGCAAGTGCCGCCGCGTTTTCCTCATTGTCCACAAACCATGCCGCCTCGCGTATGGGAAGGAACCTTGCCGGTCTGCCGGTGATCTCCGAAAGCTCATCCTCAATATCCTTATATGAGCCCTGAAGCCTCGCCTCAAGCTTTCCGATCACAGCTGCTGTAAGCTCACCTATCTCCTCAGGTGTATCGGCTGCGATGAAGATACCGTGATTCTGAAGCAGTATGATCTGTACAGGCTTTCCCTTTGCTGCAAGATAGGCATTCATCGCTTCGCTGCAGAGCTTTCCGAGAGTATATCCCGGACGGCAGATATCGATCCAGATAATGTCATCTCCCAGTATTTCAGAGGCGATGACCCTGCCGTTTTCTGCACACGTAATACCGTTGATAAGGGCCGGGTGTACATGCAGCACATACTTCTGCGGGAACAGACTGTGCAGCAGTGCCTCTACGCTGGGACGTTTTGTCCTGTCCTCGTCGCATACCGCATTCATCACATCCGCCAGATACGCGGCCTCACGTGAGGCATCATCAGCAGGATACTGCTTATCCATAAGCTCTGTCAGTCTGCCTATATCCATTGCAACGAAACCATCGGCTGTGATGGTACCCAGCTTTGTGCCGGAGCACTTGACATAAAGCACTCCGTCTTCCTTGTAGGAAGTGTTGCCGCCGCCTGCCAGTACAAGCTCCGGATCACTTCCGTATTTATTAGATAACTCAACAAGCTTTGTCAAATCTGCCATTTCTTCATCCTCTCATCTGTTGCAAAGAACATCTTTCTCGTATTTTTTAACCTTTGAGATCCACTTATCTCCTGTAGGAACTCCCTGCTTCATACAATAATAATCCCATACAGCACCAAACGGAAGCGTCTTTGCCTCCTCCTGCAGAGCAAGCCTTGATGTAAGGTCTCCCTTGTGCTCAGCCTTTGCGATCGCTGCCGGTGTAAGGTATGCCATAAGCAGTGCCTTGCGCGCATTCCTCATTCCGATAGACCATGCAGCGATACGGTTGATGGAAGCGTCAAAATAGTCAAGGGCGATGAATACCCTGTCCTCGAGATGATTGCATACTATCTCATGCATGATCGCCTTAAGTTCATCATCAAATACGATCACATGATCTGAATCCCATCTGATAGGACGTGACACATGGAGTATTATCCTGTCACAGAACTGCAGCACTGCAGAGAGCTTGGCACTTATCACCTCTGTCGGATGGAAATGTCCCGCATCAAGTGTATAAAGCACGCCGCGGCTTACCGCATAGCCGTAGGAGTACTCATGAGATGCTACAGTATATGCCTCAACGCCTACTCCGAAAAGCTTGGACTCAATGCCGCAGGGCACGAGCTCAGGATCGATATCCTCACTGAATATCTCATCAAGGGATGCTGTCATAAGATCTCTGTGACTCTTCGTATCCTCGCAGATATCCTTATATCCGTCCGGCATCCAGAAATTAACGGCACAGGGCTGTCCCAGCTGCTTTGCTGCCTCAAGAGCTATCTCGCGGCACCTCTTTCCATGCTCTATCCAGAAATTTCTGGTATCCTCATCATAGCTGGACAGTGAGAAATCTCCGTCCATCATGGGATGAGAGAAAAATGTGGGGTTGAAATCCATACCCATCTTCTGCTTCTTACAGAAATCCACCCATTTCTGGAAATGCCTGATGGAATATCCGTCACGGTCAACCTTCTCACCGTCCTTCTCGGCGTAGCAGGCATGCATATTGAGCTTCATCGTACCGGGGATAAGCTTTCTTACAAATGCAATATCCTCACGCAGCTCTTCGGGAGTCCTTGCCCTGCCCGGATAATTGCCTGTAGTCTGAATACCGCCTGTCAGCGAATCAGAGCCGTCAAAGCCGATCACATCATCGCCCTGCCAGCAATGCATGGAAACCGGAATACTGTCAGCCTTCTCCATTGCTTTATCAATATCAACTCCGAATGCGGCATATGCTTCTCTGGCATACTCATAGCCCTTAATGATCTGTTCCTTATTCATTTTATCCCTCCAGTTTATTTGATATGTGTTGCTTCATCAGTCAAGGTGAAATACTAGATGCAGGTCCGTACATACCGGAGAATTATCTGGATTGGTATCCATGATGTCTGCCATAAAATCCCACCATTTACGGTTGATAGGCTCGTCTGCCTGCTTTGCCCACTCTTCTTCGCTGTCGATCTCAATGCTGCCATACAGAGTAAGCGTCTCCTTATCGAGGAATATGCTGTAATTCCTGCCGCCGTGCCTGTGGATCGACTCCTTCATCTCGGGCCAGAGCAGGTTATGCCTTTTTTCATACTCCGCTTCCATTCCCGGATACAGCTTCATTTTAAATCCTTTTATCATATTCATCCTCCGATCATATAAGGCAGCTTATCTGCCGACATAAACATAATCAATATTCATTATATCACAGATCTTCCTGAATATCCCCCTGTTATGTCCGATGCTCATGGCGCAGTGATGAGTAGGCGCAGCCTGATACCAGATATCCTGATACTCATCGATATCCATTCCGAAATCCACATGTGTCTGTGTATTTCCTATCGTAAGGATAGGATTCGGGATAGCTTCTCCTTCGCTGACAATAAAGCGCAGCCTGCCGTTGCCCAGCTGTGTCAGTCCCAGCATTGTGACCGGGCCGGACTTCACATGTGCCTCAACAGAGATACCGCTGCCCTTCTTGCCGTGATATACTCCCATACCTCTGAGGACAGGCCTGCCCTCCGAAATAGCAATATGGAACGGTCCGTCATGCCCCAGCAGTATCGTATTGTATTTATAATCCATGGCAACTATCTCCGAGAAGCTGCCTCCAAGCCCAAGACTGTCACATATCTTCATTGCTACGTCCGTCTTTATATCACCTTCTCCTGCACAGGGGATACCGTCGGCTGTAAGCAGTGAATGTCCCACGATAAAGCCGCCCTGCAGATCCTCATAATGAAATCCGTCTGCACTGTGATAATAATACGAAAGAGCGTCAAGATTAAATTCCTTAACAAGCCTGTACTGTGCAGCCGCAACAGTAGCTGACCAGTTGAGCTGCTCCTCGGTCGGCTTTCTGACTCTCGGGTCCGATGGAGAGTCCCCCAGGATCTCAAAGAAGCTTTCGATATCCTTCCTCTTCTGACTTATCTCCTCAGGAGTGACCTTCTGAAGATTCTTTTCAAGATCACACATTTCAAGGAGTTCAACATGTATGCCTGTCTGTGCCGAAAGCATCGTCCAGTCCGAATACAGATCGAGCATTCCGGAGTAATTATTGCCCAGGAAGCCAAAGCGTGATTCTGAAAGCATCCTTTTGACTCCTGCTGCCTTGACCCATTCCTCTATCTCCTTCCATGCTCTCTTTGCCGAAGGATGTGTACTCGTATTTTCCTCAGTCACGGAGATCGCGGGCGTATAGTCCAGACCCAGAAGTCCGTTAACAATATTTGCCTTTATCCCTGCTCTCTCAAATGCATTTGCTATCTCAGGAATAGGACAGCCCACACAATGTGCAAGCCACTCACCGGTATCTGTCTTTGCATAATTCATCTGCTCCGTCGGCTGCAGATTAAGCACGACCGTCGGTGCCTTGCAGATATTATGGATAGGGATCACACATGAGCTTGTGAAATACGTACCGCTGTGCACAATGATAATATCAACATTGCTGCTGTTAAAATACTCACCGGCCTTCCTCGATGCAGGCTCGTTATCCACCAGTCCGTAATTGAATACCTCGCCAAAGGCTGAGATCTTCTTTTCAATAAACTTATTATATTCCAGAAGTCTGTCGTGAAGACCCGGGAACTGTGCCCAGTATGCATGCAGTCCCGTTGTATAAAGTCCCACTCTCGCTCTAACCTTACAATCCATTTTTACAATATATTCCGATCATCTCATTCAGTGACCGGATCATCCTTTCTCCCGGCTCCCGCCGGGTATCTGAACTGCCTCAAATTATCGAAAAAGAGAAACCATGCTTTGCACAGCTCATCCCTGTGCAGCAGCCAGGGCACGTACTGCCGTGCCGCTCAGAACTTTATATACTTTGAGGGCAGGTTTTTGACCTGCCCCCGTATAAATTGTCCTGCCTTTGGAATTAGTAAACTGTCTTCCAGTCAGCAATGTTAGATGAATCAAACTTGAAAGGAGGTCCAACGATGATCTGTGTGCCGCCGTCATCAGCCTGAGATACTGTATAAGTCTTTCCGTCAGCTGCTGTGAATGATGCGCCAACCTGACCGCCGTCAAAGCCATCGTTTACCATAGCCATAAGTGTGTAGCCTGCAACTGCGCCTACATCGATCGGGTTCCAGAGGAACATATAAGGACATGCCGGGTTCTCACCCTCCATGAACTCAGCCATCTCTGAAGGAAGTCCGAGACCTGTTACGATAACCTTGCCGCACAGCCCCTCATCCTGGATAACCTTGGATGCTGCTGCAATACCAACTGTTGTAGGAGCATTGATGAGCTTAAGATCAGGATAGTTCTGAAGAAGAGCCTTTGTCTCATCAACAGACTTCTGCTGCTCGTCATCGCCGTAAGCTACTTCTACGAGCTCCATCTTGGAATACTTGTCATCCTTAAGGATCTCCTTCATTGCATCGATCCATGCGTTCTGGTTTGTTGCAACGCTGGTTGCTGAAAGGATAGCCCACTGGCCTTCTCCGCCTGTAAGATCATATGTTGCGTCTACGAGACACTGTCCTACTTCCTTAACACCTGCCTGGTTGATGAATACCTCACGTGATGCAGGGTTGCATGAAGAGTCAAGGCAGATGCAGTGGATGCCTGCATCCATAGCTGCCTTAAGTGATGTCTCAAGGGCATCAAAGTCATTAGCTGCGATTGCGATACCGTCAATGCCCTGTGCTACGAGCTCGTTGATAAGTGTGATCTGAGCCTCTGCAGTGATCTCTGCCGGATGCTTGATAATAGCTTCGTATCCTGCACCTGTGATAGCTGCTTCAAAGCCTGATGCCTCACGCTCGTTGTACGGGTTGCCTGCTGACTTTGTGATGATAGCATAAACACCCTTTGATTCCTTAGCCGGTGCCTCTGCTGCCGGTGCTGCTTCCTCTGCTGCTGCAGGAGCTGCTTCTTCCTTAGCTGCCTCTGTAACAGGAGTCTCTGCTGCTGCACTTTCTGCGCTCTGAACTGTTGTTCCGCCACCGCATGCTGCGAGTGAGAGGATCATTGCTGCCGAAAGTAAAATTGCCAAAACCTTTTTCATAATATTCTCTCCTTCAATAATATTTATATATACACCTCATGGTGAATATATACCACATAATCTCTGCTGCGCAGGCAATCTGCGCTGCAGACAGTGATGAAAGCCCGGTCGTTTTTTACACTGTCGGGCGTCACTGCTGAGCCACTGCCCTGCTTCACTGCTCTGCCTTCTGAGCCTTCACTGCCATCCTGGCCTTGATCATGTTCTTGATATTCGGTGCCATAACCACAAGGATAAGTATAGCTCCGATTATCATGAGTATCGTCTGCGAGTTGACATTAATAAGGCCAAGACCGTACTTGAGAAGTCCTATGGTAAATATCGCTATTACAGTACCCGGGAAATTGCCCGTGCCGCCTGCCGTGGAAATACCGCCCAGCACTACCATCGAAACTGCCTCAAGCTCATAGCCTGCGGCGATGTCGGAACGGATCGAGCCCATCCATGATGCATAGAACAAAGCCGAAATACCTGATACAAGTCCTACCAAAGTATAGCATATAAATCTGTTTCTTTTAACAGGGACTCCCGAATATCTTGCCGCCTCGCGGTTTGAACCTGCCGCATAAAGCTGCCTGCCGAAAACGGTCTTGTGCAGTACAAGTCCGAATATCACTGCCATAACACAGAATACAATAAAGCATATCGGGATCGGTCCGAGCTTCTTATAGTAGATATCATAGAACCACTGAACCAGGTGAAGCTTTCCGGCCGACTCATCCTCAAGGATCATCTCGGCAATACCCCTGTATAGTGTCTGTGTACCAAGGGTAACGATCATCGGGAAAAGCTCCGGGAATGATATCAGGATCAGTCCGTTGAGCATGCCGCATGCAGTCGCCACTATCAGACACAGTGCCACACAGGTCTCAAGAGGCACTCCCCTGTTGAAAAGCACTGCCATCGTCGTTGCGGAAAGCGCCACAGTCGATCCCACAGAAAGGTCGATCTCTCCGAGGACAAGCAGATATGCCATCGGGAATGCAATAAGACCCTTAGGGATAAATGTACATATGGCAGTAAAGAGATTGTTACCATTCAGGTAGTTTTTGGAAATACAGATATTCATGATATTTACTGCAACGAACATCAGTACAAGAAGCGTCTCCCACCTGAAAAAAATGCTCTTAAAGCTTTTATCTCTTTTTGCACTTATTTCTCTTTTAACGGTATCTTCCATCAGATCACCCTCGCTTTCAATGGATTCTTCATGCTTCCTAGATCTCTCTTGCCTTAAGTGCATTCCTGTTCATGCCCCTTTGGACAAGAACATTGATGATTATTGCGATCAGGATTATCGCGCCCTTGATCGCCTGTTTCCAGAACTGAGAAATCCCGATAAGCGGAAGTGCCTTGCATATTACGGACATCGTAACAGCACCCAGGAAGACTCCGATGACGCTGCCCTGTCCTCCCGAAAGGCTCACTCCTCCCAGAACACATGAGGCTATGGCATCCATTTCCATGCCTGTTCCCATGTCATTCATTGCTGAAGCATAAAGAGATGTATACATCGCTCCGGTAAGTCCTGCGATCGCGCCTGCCATGGTATATACCCAGAACTTCACACCCGAGATATTGATACCGGAGACCTCGGCTGCCTCAGGATTGGAGCCCACGGCATATATCCTCCTGCCAAAGGTCGTCCACTTCATCACGAAGAAAAAGATAATATAGAGGACGAGCGCGATAAATACCAGATTGTTGAGGAGCCCTCCTGTCAGGAAATTGGACTGAGCAAAACTCTTGAAGCCTGACTGGAACTGATAGGCAGAAACCCATGCTCCGTCAGATATGATATACGTGGCGCCTCTGTAAATATTACTCATACCCAGAGTGGCGATAATAGGCTGAACCTTTGCCTTTGCTATGATAAGTCCGACTATCATGCCGCAGAGCACTCCGATAACTGTGCTGACGAGAAACATTACAAATGTGCTTGAATAAACCCCGTCCCTCATAAACAGCGATGATGCCATTCCGGCAAAGCCCAGTGTTGCACCGACAGAAATATCGATTCCGCCGATAAGCAGTACACTCATCATGCCAAGTGCCATCGTGATGGTCGTTGCATAATTCTTAAAAAGATCGGCTATGGTCTTTCCGGTAAAGAAGGTATTGTTTCTGCTCTGAATAAACAGACACAGGATAACAAGTACGATAAAAAGAGATATCTCTCGTGAATTTCTGATTTTCTTCAGTATACCTTTTTTGTTCACGGGTCATTCCTCCTTTCCTGCATTCTTGTGCTTCTTCATCGCAAGCTCAAGTATCTTCTCCTGAGTAGCTTCCTCTCTTGACAGCTCCCCGGTGATCCTTCCGTCACACATTACATAGGTCCTGTCGATCATGCCCAAAAGCTCCTGCATCTCGGAGGATACCATTATTATCGCCATACCCTGCTTTACAAGCTCGCCCATTATTTCGTAGATCGCGGCTTTCGCGCCCACATCCACGCCCTTGGTAGGCTCATCCATGATAAGGAGCTTGAGCTCCGATGCCAGTGCCTTTGCCACAACGACCTTCTGCTGGTTTCCGCCGCTAAGGGAGCTTGCCTTGTCAAATATCGTGACTGCCTTTACCCCGACCTCCTCTGCCAGCTTCTTGGCAACCGGATCCTCTATCCTGTCTGAGGTAAAGAGCCCCTTAACCGAATACTTGCCCAGCTCGGCAAGAGTAATATTTCTTCCTATGCCCCATGAAAGGATAAGTCCCTGATGCTGTCTGTCTTCCGTCAGGAGACCTATTCCGAGCTTCATGGCATCTGCCGGACCCTTGATATGGACCTCCCTGCCTTCAACAAAGACCTTGCCCTGATCATAATGCTCCACACCGAATACGCACTGACATACCTCTGTACGTCTGGCACCTACAAGTCCGGTAAAGCCTACGATCTCACCGGCACGGACATTGAAGGATACATCCTTGAAATATCCTGTCCTTGAAAGGTGCTCCACACGCAGGATCTCCTCACCGATACTGACATTCTCAGGCTTGGGTGTAAGATCGGTTATCTCTCTTCCTACCATAGCCTTGATGAGGTCATCCTGAGCAAGACCGTCGACATCATAAGTACCGATATACTGCGCATCCCTGAATACAGTTACTCTGGATGCCAGGCGGTACATATCCTCAAGTCTGTGAGAAATGAAAATGATGGACTTTCCGTCATCTCTGAGCTTTTCCGTGATCCTGTACAGCTGCTCGGATTCATTCTTGGTCAGGGCTGCTGTCGGCTCGTCCATGATAATGATACGCGCATTGGTGGACAGTGCCTTGGCGATCTCGACCATCTGCTGCTGTGCCACCGAAAGATTGCCCATCTTTTCCGTTGATGAGAAATCCGAATCAAGCTGCTTAAGCAGCTCATCCGCTGTCCTGTTCATAGACTTCCAGTCGAGGAAACC
>DCHJ01000046.1:0-6579 GCA_002314805.1 Lachnospiraceae bacterium UBA1755
CTATAAAAATTACATATAAAATTTACTCAGCATGTATTATTGTATACATCACTTCAGTATGGTAAAATAATTTTAATTTGCTTTAATTTATAGGAGGTTATGTTATGGAAAACAAAAGAGGTTCCTGGGGAAGTAATATCGGCTTCATCCTTGCGGCTATCGGATCAGCTGTAGGCCTTGGAAATATCTGGGGCTTCCCTTACAAGATGGGTAAGTCGGGCGGATTCACTTTCCTCATTATCTATGTCGCACTGGCAGTTTTCGTAGGTCTTGTTATCATGGTAGCTGAGCTTGCGCTCGGACGTAAGACAGGCAAGGGCGTCGTTGATTCTTACCGCGAGGTATCAAAGAAGTTTAAATGGATCGGCTGGCTCGGTATCATCGCGCCGTTCCTTATTATGAGCTTCTATTCAGTGCTGGGCGGCTATTGCCTTCAGTACATGATGCTCAATGCAGCAGAGTTTGCTTTCGGTGTCAATAACGGAATATTCGCAGACGTAAGCGGAGGTACAACATTCGGTGCTATGCTTACATCACCGTGGGCCTGCGTTTTCTTCACACTGTTTCTCATGGTGCTCTGCTATGTGATCGTTAAGGGCGGTATTTCCGGCGGCATCGAGAAGTTCAATAAGATCGGTATGCCGGCACTTTTTGTGATGCTCTGTATCATTATCATCCGTTCACTTACATTGCCGAATGCTGTTGAAGGACTTAAGTTCATGTTCGTCCCGGGATATGCAGTGAATGCAGGATTCATTTCTGAAGCACCTGGTTTCATATCAGTGCTTGCTACAGCAGGCGGGCAGATGTTCTTCTCTCTGTCACTGGCGATGGGAGTTATGGTTACTTACGGTTCATACCTTGGAAAGAGCGAGAACCTTGTTAAGAACGGCGGAGTTATCGTATTTGCAGATACACTCGTAGCTATCCTTGCGGGTATTGCAGTTATCCCGGCAGCAGTTGCCAATGGCATCAACAAGGGTATGTCAGTAGGCGAGATCACACTTGGAGGACCGAAGCTTCTTTTTGTAACACTTCAGGACGTATTCGCAGAGATGGGTACATTCGGACCTCTTTTCGGAGTTATCTTCTACGCGCTTGTCCTCATCGCTGCGATCTCATCAGCGATCTCTCTTATGGAGGTATGTGCTACATTCTTCGTTGACCGTGCTGTTGACAAGGGCAAAGAGCCTAACCGTATGAAAATCACATTCTGGATATCGATCGCCATAATGGCAGAGGCTATGCTGGTTGCAGTATGCGGCCTTGGTGAGAACGGTATTGCACCTGCAAACCTTCTCGGCATCGAGGTTAAGGGCTGGAATGACTGCTGGCTCGACTTCATGGATTGCTGGTCAGAGGGAGTAGCAATGCCGCTTGGAGCTATGCTCTGCTCGCTCATGATCGGCTGGGAGCTGGGACCTAAGTTTACTCTTGACGAGGTTCACAGCGGAAATAAGTCGGCATTTTTTGACAAGTTCTTTTATATCTGTATCAGGTTTGTCTGCCCGATCGTCATGGCATTTGTATTAAAGGGACAGATCTGTGATGGCTTCGGACTCGTTGGAGAGGCAGCCGGCTACATAATCTCCGGAGTTCTGCTTATAGGATTCTGGATCTTTGCAGCAGTAGGCAACAAGAAAGACTGATATCGGTTTTGTACAGAGTACAGGATAAACTGAGACAATAGCAATAAAAAGGCGGACCCTTTGCGGTCCGTCTTTTAGCACCTGTATTCTTTATTTGCCCGGATATCACTTCAGGAATCCGTTGATGATCTGTTCCTCAGCCTCTGACTCAGTCAGTCCCAGAGTCATAAGCTTGGTGAGCTGCTCACCTGCGATCTTGCCGATTGCAGCTTCGTGTATGAGCTGGGCGTCGATGCAGTTGGCATCAAGCTCGGGAGTAGCATATACGTGAGCATTGTCCATGATGATCGCATCGCACTCGGTATGTCCGGCACATGCCGCATTGCCCACTACCTTGCTGCGGTAATCCTGGGTGGAATCCTCTCTTGCGACGCTTCGTGATACCAGATCCACAGAAGAGCCTTCACCGTTCATTTCTACTGTGTACTCACTCAGTGCATACTGACTGCCGTGGGTCATGAGCCTTTCTCTTACCACAAGCCGTGCATCCTTATCAAGCTTTGCAACAGTGGTGCGCTTTGTTGAATCAACACCCTTGATCTGTACCATCTCAAGCTCGGCCACAGCACCTTCCTCCATGTACATTTCTGTCACGGGATTAAGGATGCGCCTGCCGTTGCCGTCACCCTCACCGTAATGCTTCTCAATGTATTTTATCCTGCTGTTTTTGCCGAGAAAGAAACGATGTACTCCGTCATGCTCAGAATCCTGATTTCCGCAGTTATGTATGCCGCAGCCTGCCACGATCACAACGTCAGCATCCTCACCCACATAAAAATCATTATAAACCGTCTCCCTGATGCCGCTTTCGGCAAGTACTACCGGGATATGCACGCTTTCGTGTTTTGTCCCTGGTTTGATGCGCACATCGATGCCGGGCTTATCTGTCTTGCTCGTGATGTCGATATTGGCAGTGGTCTGCCTGCCCGCGCTTTTGCCGTCCACACGGAAGTTGTAAGCTCCTATAGGAGTCTCATGAATGTCAGCAACCTCTTCGAGGATGTGCTTACTTACACTGTCAAGCATTTGCAGCACCTCCCTTCCTGCTTATCTTCGCTCCACCGTCACACATTATCCTGGCAGCGGCAGTACCGAGTATATGGGGAAGTATCTCATCCTTAGGACCCTGTTCACGGATGGAGCCGCAGTCGATGACAACGATCTCATCTGCGATATTAAGGATACGTTCCTGATGGGAGATGATGAGTATACTGCCGTGAATATTTTCTCTCATAGTCTCAAAGACACTGATGAGATTGCTGAAGCTCCACAGATCTATGCCTGCTTCAGGTTCATCAAAGATGGAGAGAAGAGAACCTCTTGCAAGTATCATTGCGATCTCAATCCTCTTTAGCTCGCCGCCTGAAAGAGAAGCATTGACTTCTCTGTTGATATAATCCTTGGCACAGAGTCCCACAGATGCAAGATAGGTGCAGGCCTCGGATACGGTGAGCTCCTTTTTTGATGCTATGCGCAGAAGGTCAATGACCTTAAGCCCCTTAAAGCGCACCGGCTGCTGGAATGCAAAGCTGATGCCCAGATTGGCTCTCTCTGTGATCGAAGCATGTGTAATATCCCTGCCGTTAAAAAGTATCTGTCCTCCGGTGGGCTGATTGATACCCATGATAAGACGTGCAAGTGTGGACTTGCCGCTTCCGTTGGGACCGGTGATCACCACGAACTTATTATCGCCTACAGTCATGGAAAGATCACGGGTTATTATCTTACTGCCGCCGTTTTCATCGGCAGCCTCAAAAGTTACATTTTTTAATTCAAGCATTTTATTACCTCCAACACATAATTGTCTGCTACTCGAAAGGTTTTGTCAACGTTCATTTCGTATAATAATATTTCTGTATGATGTGGAAGAGGTTTCGGCCTCTTCCCTTTGTTTTTTGCCAACTAAAATTATACTCTATGATATTTCTGTATGATGTGGAATCAGGTTTCCCATATATATTTGTCTTTGTTTGTCATCCGTGCTGCGATATGGTAGAATATACGAAATATGGGTTTAAATTTAAAATGGGTAAAAGTGCTGTCATGCTGTCTGGGCTTATCGGTGCTGCTTGCCGGGTGTGGCAGTATGACAAAATATGAGGAAATCGACATCGGTCAGGTGATTGAGACAGAATCTGCCGGAATGACCGTGCCGGAGACCGAGACTGAGACAGAGTCTGTTATCAGTCTTGTTACGCTACCGGACAGGGTCTTTGTTAAGGTGCCGGTTAATCTTCTCACCCAGCCATACGGCAGCGAAATGGGAGCTTTTGTTGATCGGGGGACAGAACTCAATGTGACAGGCAGCAGGGGAGAAGATGAAAACGGATATCCCATTTATTATGAAGTATCTGACGGGAGCAATAAAGGGTGGGTACTCAGTTGGTATGTGGCGGAGACAAGAGGGGAGACTGACCGTCCGACGACCGCAACGCCCAACGAAGAAGGGGTCATCGAAAATATGCCGCCTGCAGGCAGCGATTCCTATTACCTGAGTATTAACTCACAGGTGACGGATGCCTGGGGAGGAGGCAGCGGAGGCGATCCTGATTATTATGCAAGAGACAAGGCCTTTGAGTCTCATACTCAGATGCCGGAAAGAGTGAAGGCACTGTATCTGGATGCCCGGGTGGGCGGAGAAGATTTTGAAGAGTTTATATCCATTGCAAAGAACTCCGGGATCAATGCCTTTGTCGTCAATATTACCGACAATGCACAGATAGCTTATCCTTCTGAGGTCATGAAGGCTTTTTCGCCTTCGGCATATGCGGAAGCCGTCAATGAAAAGGAAGAGTACGGTGCACGTATCGCGCGCCTTAAGGATGAAGGCTTCTTTGTCATAGGGCGTATAGTGACCTTCCAGGATGATTACCTTGCCAAGGATCACCCGGAGCTGGCGATCAGCGATCTGGACGGGAATCCAAAGCAGCTGAGCAACGGCTATTGGCCTACACCGTATTCAAGGCGGATATGGCAGTACAAGGTGGACATTGCGCGGGAGGCAGTGGAGTGGTACGGCTTTGATGAGATCCAGTTTGACTATGTACGCTTCCCGGACCGTACCCAGAGTGCCGAAAAGGAAGGCAATATAGATTACCTCAATGAGTACGGCGAGACCAAGGTACAGGCCATCCAGAGATTCCTCATGTATGCAGCAGACAGACTGCACGAGAGTGGAGTATATGTGGCTGCGGATGTGTTCGGAGAGATCTCGAACCATTATGTGGGAGGCTACGGACAGTACTGGCCGGCAATCTCCAATGTTGTGGATGTGATCTGCGGCATGCCATATCCGGATCATTACGAGGCGACAGAGGACTATAAGCCCTGGGAACACCCGTATGAGACTGTAAAGCAGTTTGCAGATCAGGTCGTCGTGCGTCAGAGCGAATGCCCTACACCGGCAAAGGTACGTACCTGGCTCCAGGGGTATAATGCTATCAGAGAGCCCCATACCGAATATTATTCAGAAAACGTCGGCAGGGAGATACAGGCACTTTATGATGCCGGACTTAAGGACGGCTGGATGATATGGAATGGAGCCAACAGTATAAAGAGCGCCAGACTTCAGTCGGCGGCATTTGGCAAAGAACCCTGAGCCACAGATGTTACCATGCGCATAGCATACACAGAAGCACGGCTCTCGATGCCGGATGCGAAGAACAGATGTCGCCATGCGCATAGCATACATATATAACAGGCCTGGGCAGAGCTTTCCTGACCTGTACAATCATTAAGAACAGCAAGTAATAAAGGAGTTTTTTACAATGAGCAGCAAAGGCAATTCAATTAACACCGCCGATAAAGGCAACGCGAAGGCACTTATTCCGATCCTGGTTTTTCTGGTACTGTATCTGGGACTGGGGATACTCTTTGAGTATGTACTCAGGATACCGATGGGCTTTTATAATATTCCCATTGTGGTAGTATTTCTTATCGCCCTTCTGGTGGCATGCATCCAGAATAAAGCACTCTCGTTTGACGACAAGCTGACCATCATGGGCAGAGGCATGGGGCATAAGGACATAGTCACCATGATCCTCATCTTTATGGAGGCAGGAATCTTCACGGGGGTGGTTGGAAGAAGCAGCGCCAATTCGGTGGCATATTTCCTGCTTTCGATCATCCCTCCGCAGTTCTCGGTAGCAGTGCTGTTTGTCATCAGCTGCTTTGTTTCGGTGGCTATGGGTACGTCTGTGGGGACCATTACACTCATCACACCGATCGCGTATGCAGTAAGTGCGGCATCGGGCTTTTCTCTCCCGCTCTGTGTAGGTACGGTAATGGGCGGAGCAATGTTTGGTGATAACTTAAGCTTCATATCAGACACCACCATTGCTGCCTGCAACGGTCAGGGCTGCGAGATGAAGGATAAATTCAGGGAGAATTTTGCCATCGCACTTCCGGCTGCAATAGTCACACTGCTTCTCATCATAATCCTCTCGCTTAATAAGTATTCGGGCGAGGCGGTAATAGGTGAGTATAACCTCATCCAGATCATCCCGTATGTCCTTGTACTGGTATTGGGAATTGCGGGTGTGAATGTCTTCGTTGTCCTCCTTGCGGGGATCGTGACAGGTTCTGTCATCGTACTTGCGACAGGTGCTGTGGCGGCAACGGAGCTCCTCTCAAGTATGGGCTCGGGTGCGGCAGGCATGTTTGAGACAACTATGGTAGCACTCCTTGTAGCGGCGATCTGTGCGTTAATCAGGGAATACGGTGGCTTCACGGCACTCCTTTATTGGATCAAGTCTGTATTCAAGGGAAAGAAGGGCGGACAGCTTGGCATGGGTCTTCTGGTAGGTGCCATGGATATAGCTACAGCCAATAATACAGTTGCGATCGTTATGGCTAATCCTATTGCCAGAGAGATGGCGCAGGAATATGGTATATCACCGAGGAAGACAGCATCTATCCTTGATACGTTTTC
>DCHJ01000046.1:6650-6982 GCA_002314805.1 Lachnospiraceae bacterium UBA1755
AATGAGCTGGGTGGCACAATATCGGCATTTCAGGTGATACCGTTCCTGTTCTATCCGTTTTTGCTGCTTGTCAGCTCACTGGTATTTATCTTCATCATACCCGATAAGAAAGCAGAAGCAGCAAAGTGATGCGGTAAGCAGAAAGTTGAGAAAGCGGAGACAGCAAAGTGATGCCGTCACCAACAAAAAGTTGGGAAAGCAGAGACAGCAAAGTGATGCCGTCGGCAAAAAGTGGATGCATAACTTCTTGCAGACGCGGGATGATAGGTTTATAATGCTATTCGTTTGAAAAAACAGTCTTTGATTTTAGGTAGCGTCAAATGATCTATGAA
>DCHJ01000044.1:0-2339 GCA_002314805.1 Lachnospiraceae bacterium UBA1755
ATATGGCAGAGGCAAAGTGGTTGAGTTTGGCAACATCAATGCCGACGTAAATCATGAACGTCCTCCTTTCAATCTTTATGATACTGTGATATCCACCAACGATTATCATCGTACTCTTGATAGAAATAAGTACTCACAGGCAGAGCCTGGGCAACATCCAGCTATAAACAATTCAGATAAAGGTAATGGCAATACACTCCTGTTGAGTAGTCAGGCTACAGACCAACAATAAAAAGTCCACAGTATCTGAATGTATTATGGCACACTATCGAAAAAGAAAGGAAAGTATGGTTAATAGCTTCTTAAATAATCATACAAGATCAATATGTACTGTCCGAAATGTGATATGGATTTTGTTGACGGTGTGACCGTATGCAGCGACTGCGGATCACAGCTTGTTGACAAAGCAGAGTGGTTTGCAAAAAAAGCTGAGGAAAAGGCTGCCGAAGAAAAGAAGCTTGAGGAAGAGCGCGAAGAAGAGCTTGCCGAATATAAAGAGGCGATCGACAATCTCACTGAGGAGGATAAGGAAGCTCTCAGAGAACGTGCTGAAGCGGTACGCGAGATGATGCACGAGCCATCGGTATATGTAAATGACAAAGATAAATATACCAATAATCAGTCCTCTGCTGTCGCACTTCTGATCGTTGGGATCGTTATCGCGGCTGCTGCTGTACTCATGTGGATCGGAGTCCTTCCGGATCTCGGTATCATCATGAAGGCGGCGCTTACCGGCTTTGCTCTTGTATGTCTCGTTGGTGCATTCATCTCTGCCAGAAATGCCCGTAAGTATAAAGATGAGATGGAGTCCGGAGAAAACCGCGAGCAGGAGCTCATGGACAGCTTCCTTGAAAAGTATTCAAAGGAAGATATCATAGCAGCCGTGCCGGCAGGCGAATTTACAGAAGAAGAGCTCGCCATTGAACGTATGAACTACATTCAGGACAAGCTCTCCTGTGATAACGATATTCCGGATAAAGCATTTTCCGCTATGCTGGCAGAAAATCTTTATGAAAAGCTGTTTGAAGCATAAAATGCGGCACCGATATTTTCAAAAGCAATTTACTTTATGAGCAGGCTCTTTCCTGTCATCTCTGCCGGCTGCGGGAGCTCTAAGAGTTCCAGAAGTGTCGGTGCGATGTCACAGAGCTTTCCGCCCTCTGCAAGCTTTACATCCGGTCCTGCATTCACCAGTACGAACGGAACCGGATTTGTTGTATGAGCCGTAAACGGCAGACCTGTGGCATAATCCACCATCTGATCCGAGTTGCCGTGATCTGCGCAGATAAACATCACTCCGCCCATTTCCTTAAGTGCGTCAACAGCCCGGCCTACACACTCATCCACTGCCTCGACTGCGGCGATCGCAGCTGCTTCGACACCGGTATGTCCTACCATGTCGGAGTTGGCAAAGTTGATGACAATAAGATCATACTTGTCGGATCTGATAGCATCACAGAGCACGTCGCATACCTTGTATGCACTCATCTCAGGCTTTAAGTCATAGGTAGCAACATCCTTGGGTGAATCAACGAGGATCCACTCCTCTCCTTCTGATTTGCTCTCGATGCCGCCGTTAAAGAAGAAGGTCACATGAGCATACTTCTCGGTCTCTGCTGTATGAAGCTGCTTAAGTCCCTTTGATGCCACGTACTCATGAAGTGTATTCTCCAGGGTCTCCTTCTTGAATGCAACCTCTTTATTCTCTATAGTCTCATCATAATCCGTGAAGCATACATAGGTGGTCCTGATCCTCTCTCCTCTGTCAAAGCCGTCAAAAGCATCATCACAGAAGCAGCGTGTGATCTCTCTTGCCCTGTCCGGTCTGAAATTAAAGAACACTACTGAATCTCCGTCCTTGATCACTGCCACAGGAGCTCCGCCCTCTGTGACCGTAAAAGGTACCACAAACTCATCATTGACACCCGCATCATAAGAAGCTTTAATGCCCTCTGCTGCCGATGCAAAGGGCTTGCCGTCAGCCTTGGTCAGATTGTCATAGGCCTTCTGTACTCTGTCCCATCTCTTATCGCGGTCCATAGCATAGTAACGTCCTGACACGGATGCGATCTTACCCACACCGATCTCCTTCATCTTATCTTCAAGCTCCTGTACAAAGCCCGCTGCCGATGTCGGCGGTGTATCACGCCCGTCAAGGAAGCAGTGTACATATACCTTTGTCAGACCGTTCTTCTTTGCAAGCTCAAGCAGGCCGTAGAGATGCTCCTGATGTGAATGCACTCCGCCGGGACCTACAAGTCCGTAGAAGTGGATGGCTGAATCACTCTTTTTGCAATTGGCAACGGCCTTTGCGAATGCTTCATTGTCAAAGAAGTCTC
>DCHJ01000044.1:2494-2763 GCA_002314805.1 Lachnospiraceae bacterium UBA1755
CCCAGTACGTAAGGACACTCTGCCATGAGCTTATCCATGACAGGAGTTTTTGCTTCATAAATTGCATTATGCTCGTGATTAGGGTTGATGCCGTAACCATCGAGTATCATTAATACTACCGGTTTCTTAACCATTGCTCATCCTCCTGCATTCCGACTCCGAGGGTCTCCCTTCAGACCTGCCGCCCGGCGTACCGTCTGCTGCAGCCTCAATCAAGTCTGCGTGCAGTATCGATATGCTGCTCACAGGCGCCGACTGCAATTTACAGT
>DCHJ01000044.1:2825-3717 GCA_002314805.1 Lachnospiraceae bacterium UBA1755
GTCCTGCTGTATAATTAGTAATTTACGATCTTGCCAAAGTCAGCCTTGAGTGATGCTCCGCCTACAAGACCGCCGTCGATGTCAGCCTGTGCAAAAAGCTCAGCTGCGTTGCCGCCGTTTACTGAACCGCCGTACTGGATACGGATAGCTGCTGCCGTTGCATCATCATAGATCTCAGCGATGCACTCACGGATGCCCCTGCATACTTCCTCTGCCTGCTCTGTTGTAGCTGTAACGCCGGTTCCGATAGCCCAGATCGGCTCATATGCGATAACAGCCTTTGCTGCCTGATCGGCTGTGATGTTCTGGAAGCCGACCTTGACCTGCTGACGGATCCAGTCAAGAGTGATGCCCTGCTCTCTCTGTCCGAGAGTCTCGCCGCAGCACATGATAGGTGTAAGACCATTCTCAAATGCCTTGATCATCTTCTTATTGATCTCTTCAGATGTCTCGTGGTTGTACTCACGGCGCTCTGAATGTCCGAGGATGACATACTTTACACCTGCATCTACCAGCATAGCAGCTGAGATCTGACCTGTGAAAGCGCCCTTATCCTCAAAGCTCATATCCTCTGCACCAACCTGGATGTTAGTACCCTTTACAGCCTGTACTACCGGAATGATATCGATTGCAGGTACGCAGAATACTACGTCTACCGCATCATTCTTTACAAGCGGGATAAGCTCCTGGCAGAGAGCCACAGCCTCTGAAGGAGTCTTGTTCATTTTCCAGTTACCTGCGATGATCTTTGTTCTTGCCATTTTCTGTTCTCCTATTTATTATTATTCACCGGCACACAGTATGTCAGTCATGCGGATCCGCACCCAGGCTACTGCCGCCTGCTCACGGGCATCTCCCGCGGTTTTCCGTACGCATTTTTCAATATACTTAT
>DCHJ01000090.1:0-452 GCA_002314805.1 Lachnospiraceae bacterium UBA1755
AATGAGCCGTTTGCAGGAACGGACGTGACTGCTCCGTCAGGACAGCGATGCGGGTCGGCAGGACAGGAAAACAGGCGGCAGCGAAGGCCGGAAAGCACATACGGCAGTGAAGGCCGGAAAACACAAGCGACCGAGAAGGCCGGTTAAACACCGGCAGCAGATCACGGGGAGGTGGATGCGATGAAGTACAATATGAACAGGTGGGCAGAAGAGATACTGGCGGCAGAGCAGAAAAAGGCAATACCGGTATTGAGCTTTCCTTGTGTGCAGCTGCTGGGTGTGACAGTAAAGGAGCTTATCAATTCCTCGGATCTTCAGGCACAGGGCATGAAGGCAGTGGCAGACCGTGTACCAAGCGGTGCAGCAGTGAGCCTCATGGATCTGTCGGTGGAGGCAGAATGCTTTGGTTCACCTATCCATTTCTCGGATGATGAGGTACCGACTGTAATGGG
>DCHJ01000090.1:529-13863 GCA_002314805.1 Lachnospiraceae bacterium UBA1755
GTACCCCAAATAGGTGCCGGAAGAACAGGTATCTACATCGAAGCTATCGAAAAGGCTCTGGAGCTCATCACAGACAGACCGGTCCTGGCCGGTGTGATCGGACCGTTCTCGCTGGCGGGCCGGCTTGTGGATGTGACAAGCTCACTGATGTTCTGCATATCTGAGCCTGATTATATGCATATCATCCTCGGGAAGTGTACAGAGTTCATCATAGAATACATTAAGGCATACAAGGCTGCGGGTGCGCATGGCGTAGTCATGGCGGAGCCGCTGGCCGGGCTGCTGTCGCCGGCACTTGCCGGAGAATTTTCCGGTGATTACTGTAAAAGGATCGTGGAGGCGGTAAAGGACGAAAACTTCGGATTCATTTATCACAACTGCGGCAATACAGCCAACGTTACTATAGAGTCAATAGTATCCTGTGGTGCGACGGCATATCATTTTGGTGATGCAGTGGATATGGCTGAGATAATGTCAAGGATGCCTGCAGATCTATATGCATGGGCAATGTGAGCCCTGCCTTCCAGTTCCGTCAGGGCACACCGGAATCGATCCGTGAGGCGACACTTGACCTGATGGACAGATGCTGCAGATATCCCAATTTCGTGATAAGCAGCGGCTGCGATATCCCGCCCCTTTCAGACTGGGATAATATCGATGCCTTCTTCGGGGCTGTCGATGAGTATTACGGGAGGAGCAAAGCGGCAGACGGGATGCAGTAAGCATAGACTGCGGTAATAAGCGCAGCCTTCATACCATGTGTTTTGCCGTATCAGGATTATTAATCAGGAAAGATTAACGGCGATCATAAGCGCAGCCCTCATCACATGTTTTTTGTCAAGTCGGGATTCTGAAGAAGTAAACAATAATGGAGATCATACGCACAGCCACGGAAACGTGGCTGTGTTTTTGTGTATGAGACAAAAAGACGGAAAAAGACAGAAAAAGACAGAATAGAAGATTGGATATTGACTATTTATACAATTAAATATATACTTGAATTAAATTAGTTGGTAATTTTAACCAATGCCATAACTTGTTGATTATATGCAAATATTTGAAAGCAAGGGTTTCTGTTTTTTTTTAGATCATTTATTTATACGTATAAATAAATGATTCCGGCGATGGACTGTCACGGTACTTTTGGATTATGATAGTACACAAATAAGATAAAGGAGAGAATTTTCATGGAGAAAAAAGAAATAATCAGAAGTGTGTTCGCGAAGGGTAACGGAATACTGCAGCTTACTCCGACGTGGGTACCGCGTCCATTCAATCGTCCCGGAAACCGCCTTCGTCTGCATCCGGATGATACCTTTGCCATGGGTATGGAAAGAGGAGCGATCGTTGAGAGATGGTTCAGCTCAATTACACATGTTGAAACAAAAATGGCAGGTCCATACGAAGGAATGAGCTTTGTCAACGTAGATGATACTGATGAGAACAAGATCCTTTTTAAAGATTTTATAGATGAATTGGGTGCTGAACTTATCGGACAGGAGCTGATGGACAGATATGGTACATGGCCCATGTATTCCAAATTTTACGATTATCAGAAACCGCTTTTCCATCATATTCACCACGGGGAAGAGGCTTGTAAGAGGGTAGGCGTTAAGCCAAAGTATGAACATTATTTCTTCCCGAAGCAGTACAACAATCATATGGGCGATATGCCTGTAAGCTATTTCGGTTTTGACCCGTCGGTATCAAAGGAAGAAATAATCGACAGGTTAAAGGATTATACAACCAGAGATACACGTATTACAGAACTGTCCAGAGGCTTCCGTATAGAGCTTGATACAGGGTGGTATACACCGGCAGGAGTTGTGCACGCACCAGGTTCTTTATGTACGTATGAGCCTCAGTGGAACAGCGATGTAATGGCAATATGGGAGAATGTCGTGAACGGAGAAGTATTCTCCTATAGCGATCTCAATGGATATCTTCCCGAAGAGGATAAGGATAATATCGAAAAGGTATTTGAAGTAGCGGACTGGGAGCTTAATACCTGTCCGGATTATCGGGAAAGATTCTTCCATCGTCCGATGATGGAGAAGGAAACACCGGAATACAACCAGAAATGGATCGTTTATGGAAATGATTTTGTCGGCGGAAAGGAACTGACGGTCAATCCGGGCTGTGAGGCTGTAATATCAGATCCGTGCGCATATGGATGTGTTGTAATAGAGGGACACGGGACGATCGGTGAATTTGAATGTGAATCCCCGACACTTATACATTACGGCGATCTTACAGCAGATGAGTTCTTTGTAAGCAAAGCTGCTGCCGGCAAAGGCGTCAGAATCGTCAATAAGTCAAAGTATGAGCCGCTGGTAATTCTCAAGCATTTCGGACCGGACGGGGAAATTCCAAAGAAATAAGAAATGGCAGGATGGTAATTCCCGCAATTGTGCGGAGATTATAAATAAATACTGGGAGGAATGGATATGAAAAAGATTTTGTCACTTGTTGTTGCAGTCAGCATGATCATTACATTGACAGCATGTGCATCTTCAGGCAATGCTGCTGCAGAGGCACCGAAGGAGACACCGGCAGCTACAGAAGCGGCAACCGAGGCTCCGGCAGCTACAGAAGCAGCTACTGAGGCAGCTAAGGTAGCAGATGTTGCATCTTCAGACACCGGCGAGGAAGCAAAGGAAAAGATCGAGACAGTTAATGCGGATTATTACTGTGAGGATCAGCCACGTATTTTCATGACAAATGCTTACTATACCGCTCCGTTCTGCGCACCATTGCACGAGCAGATGGAGAAGTCAGCAAAGGACTACAATGTAGATCTTACTATCGTTGACGGAAAGGGAGACAACAATACACAGTACGAGCAGATCCAGTCAGCTATTGATGAGGGCTATGACGGTATTATTTACTTCCCGGCAGATACAGCTGGAACTATTTCTATCGTAAAGCTTCTTAATGACTCAGGCGTTCCATATTCTGTAATAGACTCTCTTGTTGATTCTTCAGTAGAAGATACTATTACAGTATTTGCAGGACCTAACAACATCACAATGGGTGAGGTTCTCGGAAACGCAGCAGTTGAAAAACTCGCTGACGGAGGAAAAGTACTGATGCTCAGTGGTTCACCGGGTGCAGATCCTGCCATTAAGAGAAGTACCGGTTTCCACAACATTGTTGATGGTGTAGATAGTATTGAAATTATGGCAGAGCAGTGGGTTGACGGCTGGGATACAGCAACAGCAATGTCGATCATGCAGGATATGATAACAACCTACGGAGAGGATATTGATCTTGTGTTCTGCGCAGATGACGGAATCTTCCAGGGTGCACAGCAGGCTCTTGAGGCAGCAGGCATAATGGATAAGGTTACATGCTTATCAACCGGAGCTAACTCATATTCTTGTGAACAGATCAGGAACGGAAAGCTTTACGGAGCAGTTCTTCATTCAGCAAAAGAGGAAGGAAAGCTTGGACTTGAAGCATGCATCGACGTTATCAAGGGTAAGATCAAGCAGGGAGACAGCAAGTGGTATCAGTGCAGCAGTCCGCTGGTTACAAAGGAAAATGTTGACGAGTGGGATGGTATCGGCTGGTAACAGCTCATTAAAGAAGAATTTTTGATGATATACGTGCCATCAGCCGGTGGCACGTATATCTGATATAGTGGGAATGTGATATTGATAATAACTGATTGACATTTATATACAGCGATAAGGGGATTTTATGTCGGAAGAATATATTCTTTCAATGGAAGGCATCAGCAAACATTTTGGAAATGTAGCTGCTCTGGACAAGGTGGATTTCAGAGTAAAAAAAGGGGAGATTCACGCTCTTCTGGGAGAAAACGGAGCAGGAAAATCAACGTTGATGAAGATACTTAACGGAGTTCATCAGATAGATGAAGGACATATTTATCTTCGTGGTAAAGAGGTCGTGATCAACAACCGTCAGGATGCATTTGAGAACGGTATAGGGTTGGTTTTCCAGGAATTAAATCTGGTTCCCTCGCTCACAGCACTTGAAAATGCATTTTTAGGACATCTGGAGATAAACTCCATTGGCGGAGTCAAATGGAAAAATATGCGGAAGAGGTTTGTGGATTTTACAGAAAGCATAGGTCTTTCGATGAATCCGGATACACCTGTTTCCGAGCTTTCTATTGCGCAGAAACAAATGGTTGAGATATCGAGAGTGTTGATGCTGGACAGTGAGATACTGGTTCTTGACGAGCCGACAGCAACACTGACATCGGATGAGATCAACAGGCTGTTTGATATCATGGAAGGCCTTAAGGCTAAAGGTATCACGATTATTTACATATCACACAGGCTTGACGAGGTATTCAGGATATGTGACAGACTGACGGTCCTGAGAGACGGTAAGCATATATGTACAATGGATGTTAAGGATACAACACGTCCGATGCTGATCGAAAAGATGGTAGGACGTCCCATGAGTGCAGAGTTTCCGCCAAGAGATCATCAGCCCGGAGAAGTGATGCTGGAGGCAGATAAACTGTTTACCAAAGACTTCCTTAAAGATATTTCGTTTAATGTACGGAAGGGTGAAATACTGGGAGTGGCAGGTCTTCTGGGATCAGGAAGAACTGAAGTAGCAAGAGCCTTATTCGGTGCAGATAAACTTGAAAGCGGAACAATAAGGATCAATGGAAAGATCGTAAAGATAAGTTCCGTAACGGACGGAAAGAGAAACTCAATAGCGCTTGTACCGGAAGACAGAAAAGAACAGGGTCTGTCGACAGCGTTCAGTATTTCTAAGAATATTACAATTACTGACCTCAAAAAGATATCAAGCGGAATAATAATAAATCATAAAAAAGAAGAGGAAAAAAGCCTCGAATTAGTTAAAGAACTGAATATAAAAATAGGTTCATTAGGACAGAAGGTAGGGGAACTGTCAGGCGGAAACATGCAGAAGGTCGTGCTGGCAAAATGGCTTTTCGATGAAGCAGACATACTGATCCTTGATGAGCCAACCAGGGGAATTGACGTTGGGGCAAAACTGGAAATATATAACATAATGAACAATCTGGTGAGCCAGGGTAAGTCTGTTATCATGATCTCATCAGAACTGCCTGAAATTCTTGCCATGTCAGACCGTATCATTGTCATGTATGAAGGAAAACTTAAGGCTTTTATTGATAATCATGAAGGGCTCAATGCTGAGGATGTCATGGGCTTTGCAATAGGTTGAGAGGTGACTGTCTTGAAAAATAAAGAGAATGAATTTAAGAAAAAAGTCCTGAGCTTTGTGGCAAAATATTCGCTGGTCTTTCTTACTATCATTTTGATGATTATTGTTGCGTGCGTACAAAAGTCATTCTTTACAGCTGCCAACATGAAGAACATCATGAATCAGGTCGCTGTAAGCGGAATAGTGGCAGTAGCAATGACATTTGTCCTTGTGACCGGAACCGTAGACCTTAGTGTAGGATCAATCCTGTCATGCGCATGCGTTACAGCAGCATTGCTGGTAAATGCCGGATACGAAGCATTCGCATATTTTGTCCCTGCTCTGCTGGGACTTGTTATTGGTGTTGTTTCAGGTACTCTTATGGCCGTAACAAAAGGCCGCATGGGTGAATCCTTTCTGATAACATACGGCATGCAATTGCTGCTTGCAGCGGTAGCTTTGCTCATATCCGGTGGAGAGCATATTGCATTTAAGAATTTTGATATTTCATTTGTTCAGCTAGGTAAGGGCACAACACCATTTCTGATTCTGCTTGGCCTGATTGTTATCTGTCAGCTGATACAGACATACACTGCGTTTGGCAGCAATGTTATGTATCTGGGATCAAATCCGCTGGCTGCCGAACTGTCGGGAATACGGATACAAAGATATATGGTAGCAGTTTTCTCAATTTCGGGATTACTGACCGGATTTGCCGGTTCAGTGCTTGCTTCCAGGGTAATGTGTGCGCAGCCAACTACCGGCAGTGGCTATGAAATGGATGCAATTGCAGCCTGTGTTGTCGGCGGTGTCAGCATGGGCGGAGGTAAAGGTACATTTGTTAACACATTCATAGGTGTAATCATTATGGGAATATTGTCAAATGCTCTTAACCTTCTGAAGATATCAACCAATCCGCAGTTTATAGTCAAAGGCTGTGTTATCATATTGGCTGTGGCGATGGATCTGTTAAGCCAGAAGCTTGAGCGTGCATAGGGAGGAGACAGCGATGAAAACAAATAAAATCAAAAGATTCTTCCAGGATAATTACATAATACTTGTAGTGGCAATAGCATTGATCATAATGTCGATTGTGAAGAAGAACTATTTATCTTTACATAATATATCCAATATTTTTTCACAGGTGGCAATATTCGGAATAGTGGCATCTGCGATGACAATATCGATCATAGGCGGCGAGTTCGACCTTTCTGTGGGCAGTATGATGGGGATGATATCCATATTCTTCGCAAAACTGGTCCAAACGCAAAGTGTAGTTACGGCAATACTGATATGCATTGCGATAGGTGTTGTCTGCGGAGCTATAAATGGAGTATTTGTCGGATATGTTCATATTAATTCTTTCATAACAACATTAAGTACGATGATGATATTTAAAGGAATAGCGCTTACTGTCTGCAACAGTTCTCCGATAAGCTTTTTCCAGGAAAGCTTATTCGAATTTGCATCGGGGACCGGCTTTGTGCTTCCGAATACAGCGTGGATATTTATCATAACTCTGATAATTGCGGGAATTGTGCTGCGCTTCACAAAGTTTGGCAGGGCAGTATATGCTACAGGAGGTTCATATGAGGTGGCCAAAATGGCCGGAATCAATGTGGCGGGTGTTAAGACGATGCTCTTTATCATACTTGGCTTTTGTACCGCTGTTTCAAGCATTCTCCTTGCGTGCAAGATGAATTCGGGCAACGCTTTGTATGGAGATACATTGACGATGACGGCAGTGACCGGAGTAGTGTTGGGTGGTACATCCTTGTCGGGAGGAAAAGGAGATGCGTTTAAAACCTTCTGGGGAATGCTTTTCATGGGTATATTGTTCAATGCATTGCTGAAGCTGCAGATCGATGGAAACTGGCAGAATGTAATAACCGGGGCGATCCTGATAGCCGTTATTACTATTGATGCATTGATGCAGCGTAAGAGGAAGCAGAAATAGTACAGAGTTCATTGGGAGGTGTTTATATGAAAGGGAAGATGAAAGCTCAGGTGTTTTATGAGAAGGAAGTAATGAAGCTGGAAGAGGTCGATATTCCGGAAGTTCATGCAAATGAGGTGCTTATCCGTGTACGGGCCTGTGGGGTCTGCGGAAGTGATATTTCCTACTATTATGCACATACGCCATTGGACACGCCAAATGGAAGGGGACCGCTCATTCTGGGTCACGAATTCTGCGGAGACGTTGTTGAAGTCGGACAGATGGCTAAGGATATGCAGCTGTTTAAGCCGGGAGACAGAGTAATTGCAAACCCGGTTCAGAACTGTTTTGCATGTCCGCAGTGCCTGAAGCATGAGTATAATTTATGTACGCATACACGTACCAAGGGCGTTGGTTATGACGGAGCATATGCAGAGTATGCAGTAGTCAATTACACGCATTTATATCATATGCCGAAAGATATGACATATGAGGAGGGTGCTATATGTGAACCGGTTGCCTGTGCGACATATGGAGTGAGCAAGCTGGAAATAAAGGTCGGCGATGTAGTAGCCGTAATAGGACCGGGAAATATCGGACTCTCAATGATTCAGCTTATTAAGGCTAAGGGCGCGGGTAAAATCATTGCACTTGGAGTTCTTGACTACGGCCTTGAGAAAGCAATGGAAATGGGAGCAGATGCCGTACTTAACACATTGGACAGGAATTCTAAGTACTACACTGACGATCCGGTAAGGACAGTATCGGAAATAACCGGTGGCAGCATGGCAGATAAGGTTATTGTTCCTACCGCGGCAATTCCTGCACTCGAGCAGGCACTTGATATTTCGGGGCTGCATTCACGAATAACATATTTTGGCATGCCGAGGCCGGAAGATGTGCTTAAGGTAAACCTTTCCAAGCTGATTACGATGGATAAAACCATAAACGTATCCTGGCTTGCACCAAACAGCTGGGATGAGGCGATAAAGGCAATATCAGAAAAGAAGATCGACGCATCGAAGCTGATAACGCACAGGTTTGGACTTGATGACGTTGAAAAGGCAATACGGTTTATGGGTGATAACAGTCAGCCGGAAAAGGTAAAGAGTATTATTGTGATGTAAATAATACCGGATATGCTCGTTACATATAAGGAACCGCCGATTAATGGGTGATTGATTACTGTGCCTCCGGTCGAAGCCTTGATATATATATCTGTGAAGATAGCAGAATAGAATTGTTTATTAAATCAGCGTTTCCATAAATATTCTACAAATAAAGGACAGAGAGAATGAAATATAATCAGATCGATGAAATGTCGGCGTACATAGGAGATATCAAGAGTGCGTTCGGATTAAAGGAGTACTGTTTTACGGAAGGAAAGGCCAGGGGATTAAGGGCGCTGGATATGAATAACGGTAAAGGCATTGCAATG
This sequence comes from Lachnospiraceae bacterium UBA1755, assembly GCA_002314805.1. Classification (GTDB taxonomy): domain Bacteria; phylum Bacillota; class Clostridia; order Lachnospirales; family Lachnospiraceae; genus Darwinimomas. The sequence continues at coordinate 9,076 of DCHJ01000090.1, forward strand.
ACTGTAATGCTGGATAAGTGTCTTGATATACCATATCTTTCATTTAAGGGACATAATATTGGCTTTGTTTCGAAGACCGGAATCGTAGCACCTTCATTCTACAAAGAGGAAGGAACACGGGGCTTTTTAAAGCAGTTCGAAGCAGGGTTTCTGACGACCTGCGGAATCACGTATGCAGGAGCACCATGTACCATCGATGGCAGGGAATACGGACTGCATGGAAATATATACAATTGTCCGGCAGAAAATGTAACAAAGAGTATTATTGATCTTGACGGACAGGTGGCATTGAGGATAACCGGTGAGATCAGGGAGGCCTGTGTTTTTGAAGAGAACATGCTCCTTCAGAGAGAAATAATCCTTGAGACAGAAACAAATACTCTCCGGATTCATGATCTGGTGCGTAACTGTGGATTCAGTATACAGCCTGTAATGAATGTATATCATATGAATTATGGTTTTCCTATGCTGCAAAAAGGTGATAGAATAATTACGGATGCGCCTATAGTTGTCCCGCGTGACAGTGAGGCGGAAAAGGGACAGGATTTGAGGGAGTTTGTGGAAGATCCCACACCTGATTACAAAGAGCAATGCTTTTTCCATATGCATGAGCCGGATACAGAGAAAGCTTATGCAGCACTTTACAATCCGCAGCTGGGTATCATGGCCGTAAATCACTATAATCCGCAGCAGACGCCTATACTCTGTGAGTGGAAGAATATGCAGTCAGGTGATTATGCACTGGGACTTGAGCCTACTGCCTGCGGAGTAATGGGCAAAGCAGCTGCAGAAAAGGATGGGACGATAAAGTATCTTGAACCGGGAAGATCCTGCAGTTTTGATTTCAGGATAGAATTTCTTGATGATCCGGAGAGAATAAAAGAGTATCTATAACAGGCAGATACAGGATGTAATGTTTCAAAAGACAGAGCCGGGCAATGCTGTGACTGTATCGGCAGTTTGTCCGGCTGCAGTGCACTACCATAAAACTAATGGAGGTATGAGTTATGACAAAAAAAGAAATTGCTCAGAAGCTGCTTGCTGAAGGCGAAGGTATACTCCGCCTGACACCTACATGGGTACCGCGTTCCTTCTGCCGTCCGGGCAGACGTATCAAGCTGCATCCGGATGATTATTATGCATTGGGGCTTTCCAGAGGCGGTATCGACGAGCGCTGGTTTGCATCGACTACACATGCCGAGAATGGCCCCGGTACACCGGATGACGAAGGAATGTCTTATGTTGTAAGCGCGGATGACAGTGAGAAGCTGCTGCTTAAGGACATGGTTTCCGAACTCGGGGCTGCTGTGATCGGGGACTTCTTATGGGACAAGTATCATAGATGGCCGGCATATTCCAAATTTTTTGATAATCTGGGACCGCTTCCACACCATATTCACCATAGGGATGAGCATGCAGCCCTTACAGGGCAGTCCGGAAAGCCGGAGATGTATTTCTTCCCTTCGCAGGTCAACAATTATCGGGGAGATAGAGCGGAGACCTATTTCGGACTCAATCCCGGTACAACAAAGGAAGAGCTTAAGCAGTGTCTTATGAATTTTACAAAAGGCGATAATAAGCTGCTGGAGCTTTCGAGGGCATACAAGCAGGAGGTTGATACAGGATATGATGTGCCCGCAGGAGTTCTTCATGCACCCGGTACACTCTGTACATATGAGCCTCAGTTTGCTTCCGATGTATTTGCGATGTATCAGTCTGTGCTGTGGGGTGACCATACCGTTCCGGAGGAGCTGCTCTGGAAGGATACTCCTGAGGACAAGCTTGGGGATTTTGACCACCTGGTAGATGTAGTTGACTGGGATAAGAATGTGGATCCGGAATTCCACAAGCACCGTTTTATGGCACCAAAGCCGGTACGTCCGCTTGAAGAAATGAAGAAGGAAGGATACATAGAGGAGTGGATATGCTACAAGTGCAGGCTTGCGAGTGCCAAGAGGCTTACGGTACTTCCGGGTCAGAGCGTAACCATAAAGGACGGAGCAGCTTATGGTATGATCATGCTTCAGGGACACGGCACCATGGGCAGGTGGGAGATAGAGACACCGACTCAGATCAGGTTCGGACAGCTCACTCATGATGAGTATTTTGTAACTGCGGATGCGGCAGCAAAGGGTGTTGTCATCACCAATACATCAAAGTCAGATCCCATCGTTATGCTCAAGCATTTCGGCGAGAATCCGGATCTTGTAATTGAAGAAGATTAACGAGATTTCTTTTACTGAAGAACGAACCGAAGCATATAGTTTCTTTGAGGCACACAGGTCGGCAATCCTCTGATCAAGGCGTTGAGAAGAAGGGACTGAGGTATATAATCTCCCGGAGGCGCACAGGTCGGCAATTCTCTGATCAAGGCGTTGAGAAGAAGGGACAAAGGTATATAATCTCCCGGAGGCGCACAGGTTGGCAATTCTCTTATCAAGGCGTTGAAAAGAAGGGACTGAAGTAATAATCTCTTAGAGACGTATGAATCGGAAATATGCCGGTCAGGACGTTGGGAAGTACAGATAGAAGCAAGTAATATTTTGGAGGAGTAAGGCAGGACTTACTCCTCTGATTGTGAGCTATAAAGAGATGGATCGGGGATGACAGTGGAAAAAAAAGAGACAAATAAAAAGAAGACTACCATGTCAGATGTTGCCAGGCTGGCTAATGTATCACAGGCAACTGTATCATATGTGATCAATAATTCAGCCCGTATATCACCGGAAGTCGTAAAGCGTGTAAATGAGGCCATACAAAGGCTTGGATATACACCTAACGCCATGGCGCAGAATCTGAAGAAGCAGTATTCAAAAACAATAGGTCTCCTGCTGCCGACGGTTGGCAATCCGTTTTACGCAGAAATTGCAAATGGTGCCGAAGAGATATTGAGAAAGAATGGGTATATCTCTATCCTGGCCTGTACAAATGGTCAGACTTCTGCTGAGAATGTCTGTATTAATGAATTCATCAGTTACAATGTAGCCGGGATAGTTGTTGGATATTCACTGGCAGATAAATCGATCCTTGGCAGATTGACCGAAATGGGAATTCCGTTGATCGTGATCGATGACAGACCGGAAAAACCGGAGGTTTCCAGTGTGGAGGTCGACAACGATTATGGCGGGTATATCGCGACCAGACATCTTATAGAAATCGGATGCCGGAGGATAGCAATAGTCAGCGAACCATTGAAAAAGCTGCCGCTGGTGCAGCGTGTCACCGGCTGGGAGAGGGCAATAGGTGAGAGTAAATCAGACGGTCAGCTTATGCTGATCCCTTCAGGACCGGAGTCAGGAGAGGTGCTGTTTGAAAATGGTTACGGAATAGCCCGGTCATTGCTGGAAAGAGGATATGACGGAATTTTCGCCACATCTGATTATCTCGCATTGGGAATCCTGAGATATATGATTGAGGAAAAAGTAAATATTCCTGAAAAGGTGGCGCTGATAGGATATGACGGAATCTATTCAACCAGAATGTCTACACCATCATTGAGCACGATAGTACAGCCGATCAGGGAAATGGTTGATATTGGAATCAGTATGCTGCTTTCTCAGATTGCAGGAGAAAGGCTGAAAACAAACCGGTCGCTTCTGCCGATACTGGAGGTACGCGCTTCCACAGAAACGCAGCCGCAGCAGAGATAGTACAGCAAAACAGCTTCTAAGGAAAAAAAGCAAGGAATGAACAGACCTTGCTTTTTGTTTGTACACAGGAAGCCGGTTGAGGTTACGCCATATGGGTCATATTAATGTATGACAGCCCAAATCATTTTTCGTCATAGGAGCTGTACATATCGTGACCATTGTCTCGCTTAATATTGACTCTGCGACCTAACTGTTATACAATGCATATAACACCAACGACGAGGTGAACCTATGAACTATGTTATCAGACTCAATTTTGAAAGTGACGAGGCCATATATCAGCAGCTGTGCAATCAGATAATCAGGGGCATAGCTCTGGGTGAGATACGTGACGGGGAATCACTGCCAAGTGTACGCCAGCTTGCAGAGGATGTCTCGATCAACATGCATACCGTCAACAAGGCATACGGCATCCTTAAGGATGAGGGCTTTGTCAAGCTGGACAGAAGGAGCGGTGCAATAGTGCGAATAAGTCCCGATAAAAAAAGGATACTTGCGATGATGCGTTCCGAGTTTGAACCCGCAGTGATAAGAGCAATATGCACAGGTGTGACAAGAGAAGAAGCAGTGGATCTGATCCTAAGGCTCTATGATGAATACGACGTATGATGCTGTGATGCGGGTGCCATGGTGACAATGATCAGATGCTATGACCTGAAGTTTCGTCATTTTCCGGGGCTTATGAAGGAAACAGGACTGATTGCATGAAAAAGCTGTGTAAAGAGGTATAAACAGGAATGCTATGTGAAAAATGTAAAATACGTGAAGCCAATGTGCAGATCGTGGAGATCGTAAACGGGCAGAAGACGGAGCATTTTCTCTGCGCCCAGTGCGCTGCAGAGATGGATCTTAATGTCCACAGTCCTCAGGGGGATATGTCGCTTGCAAAGCTGCTCTCTACGCTGCTGAGCCAGACTGTAAAGAGCCAGCAGAAGGAGGAGCCTGCCAACGTGGTATGTCCGACCTGCGGCACCACATATGAGGAATTTATCAATGACAGCAAGCTGGGCTGTGCTGACTGCTATAAGGTATTTGACCTGCTGATCGGAGAGAATATCAAACAGCTTCAGGGAAGCGACCGCCATCACGGAAAGTGTCCGAAGTATATCTCCGGTGAAATACCCGAACAGGTAAAGGA
>DCHJ01000031.1 GCA_002314805.1 Lachnospiraceae bacterium UBA1755
GACCCGTCCCCCACTGTCAACCGCCCCGCCGCCCCGCCCCCCCCAGCCAACCGTCCCCCTGTCCCCCAAAAACTCTTAACCGGGATATTATCAAAAGGATTGTATATCCTGCCGAAAATGGATAAAATAGAGAAGTGTTTTGCAATTTATCAATAGGAGTGTGTTTTATGAATAACGTTTGGGAGAATACATTAAAACAGCTTCAGAAGGATTCCAGCTACAGAAATATGTTCCATATGATGGAGCAGTACAGGGATGATACAGCAGCTGAGATGACGGACCGTGAAGGCAATGAGATCAGGCGTACCTACAGAGAGTATATCAGGATGTCCTTTGCCGCATGCGGCAATCTGCAGAGAATGGGCATCGGTGATGATGCGCATGTCATCGGGCTTATCTATGACACCTGCATGGACTGGCCGGTGCTCCTCTGGGGTATCATAATGTCGGGCAATATTCCGCTTCTCATGAATCCTATGTCAGATGCAAAGCTGCTGAGTGATATCATGGCAGAGGCGAGGGCGACAGCTTATGTTGCTGCAAAGCCGGTTGCTGACTGCGATATCCGTTATATCGACGCGGCAGATGTACTTAAGCCCGGAGATCCGGGCGAAGAGAAGTGGGGACAGTATGTTGCCCTCTGTACTTCCGGTACGACGGGTAAGAGCCGCATCTTCTTATACGACAGCCAGACGATCGCAAATCATATCCTGAGCTTTGATGAGGCCAAGCAGATACATCCGGATATGCCATTCATTGAGAACAAGCCCTGCAAGCTTCTGGCATTTCTGCCGTTCCATCATGTATTCGGATTCTCAGTGGTTTATCTGCTCTATTCATGTACAGGCAAGACTCTGGTCTATCTGCGTGACAAGGGAGTTCAGACTATACTCAAGACCTGTCAGAACCATGGGGTCACACATCTTTACTGCATTCCGCTGTTCTTTAATGCACTGTCAGACGGCATCGTGAAGCAGCTTGACGGAAAGGATGTCCACAGACTCAGCTTTATCGTAAAGCATATCATCAGGAAGAAGACCCTGGGTACAAAGATCAGATCTATGATCACCGGCGGCGGACATATCCCTGAGAGTACACTGGATGTGCTCAATACGATCGGATTCCCGCTCTGCAACGGCTTCGGTATGACAGAGACAGGTATTATAGCGGTCGAGAGATCTCTTGACGCATCCCAGAGGATCAAGGGAAGCATAGGAGTGCCGTTTACGCTTACCGAATGGAAGCTGGGCGAGGACGGAGGAGATCAGGGCGAGATGTTCCTGCGCGGCAACGCACTTTATTCTGCAAGCATGGTGGATGGCCAGATCGTTCTCAGGGATAAGAATGCCTGGTTCGGCACCGGCGATGTTGTGACAAAGCGTCCCGACGGTCTGTATATCTCAGGACGTGTCAAGGATATCATAATCGGAGCATCCGGTGAGAATATCTATCCGGAGGAGCTGGAGGATAATTTCAAGAATCTCCCGGGAGTAAAGAATTTCTGCCTGCTCGGTGTAAAGAACGGGGTCTACGAGGATGTTTCTATCGTGGTAGAGAAGGCCCCGGGTTTCAACCCCGCAGATCTGACAAGTGAGATAAGACTCAGAAACGAGCGTCTGTCCGCAGGCGAGAGAGTCGCAAGGCTCTTTATCTCGGCAGAGGCACTTCCGGTATCGGGCAATATGAAGGTTAAGCGTCAGCTCCTCAAGAAGAGGATCGAGGATAATACCTGGGACTGTGAGGAACCTGTACTCTATAAGACTGCAAGGGCGACAGTGGCAGCGGCTGCTGTGAGAAAGGCTGCAGATGAAGCATCAGCAGGTGCTGAGGGCGCAGCAGCTATGGCTCCCGCAGGCATGGAGGCAGACCCGAAGTTTACAGAGATCCTCTCGGAGGTAAAGAAGCTTACTGCAGAGGCTATGAATATCACCATCGACAAGATCGGTGACCGCGAGCATTTCATCATGGAGCTGGGGGGTGACAGCCTTACTGTATTCTCAATATTCTCAGCTCTGGAAGAAAAATACAACATCACTATCATGGATGAAGAGATGCTGAAGCTGGAGAACTGCTACGAGGCAGCCAGGTTTGTCTACTGCAGAGTGAAGGGTATTGAATGCGGGTTCAATACCGAGGTTAAGGCAGAGTCAGGTACACACAGGATCACTGATTTCTCACAGAGTGAGGAATATATCAGTATGAAACAGAGAATGAAGGAGACCTTTACGGATGGCATCAATCCGTATTTCATCCCTCATGACAGCCTTATCCGCGATACGAGTGTGATAGGCGGTAAGGAAGTTATCAATCTCGGATCATATAATTATCTGGGTATGTCGGGAAATCCGGAGACGGTGCAGGCCGCAAAGGATGCCATCGACAAGTATGGCACATCGGCAAGCGGCAGCCGTACTCTTGCGGGAGAGAAGACACTGTATATCAGGCTTGAGCAGGCAATTGCCGACTGGAAGCATACTGATGCTGCCATCGTAGGCACAGGCGGCTGGGCTACCAATCTGGCATTTGTAAGCTGCTTTGCGCGCAGGGGAGATTTCATTGTCTACGATAAGCTGTCACATAATTCGCTGATCGAGGGTGTAAGACTCTCCGAGGCAGACAGCAAGGCGTTTGAGCACAACAACCTGACCCAGCTTGAGGATATCCTCAGGAGGGCAGAGGGCAGGTACAACAAGGTGCTCATCATCGTGGAAGGCGTATACAGCATGGACGGAGATATTGCTCCGATACCTGAGTTTGTGAAGCTGAAGAAGAAGTATAACTGCTTCCTCATGGTCGATGAGGCGCATTCCGGTGGAGTGCTGGGCGACCATGCAGGCGGTGTTGATGATTATTTCCACCTTGATCCTAAGGATATCGATATCAAGTACGGTACTATGAGCAAGGCTCTGGGTACCTGCGGAGGCTATATCGCAGGTGATGCAAGTCTCATTGAATACCTGCGCTACTGCATGAACGGCTTTGTATTTACGGCCGGTATCGCGCCGCCTCTGGCAGCCGCATGCATGAAGGCTATCGAGATCATTCAGCGTGACAACACCGAAGTGACTAAGCTCCATAAAAATATCGCATATTTTATCAGGCGCGCCAAGGAAGAGGGCATGAATACCTGTCTTGCGGCAGAGAGCGGCATCGTACCGGTCATGATCGGCTCCGATGCGCAGGCAGCCCGGATATCGGCTAAGCTCCTTGAAAAGGGAGTCTTTGTACCGCCGGCAATGTATCCTGCTGTGCCTATGGGCGAGAGCAGGCTGCGCTTCACTATCTCTTCAACACATAATGAGCAGCAGCTTGAAAAGGCAGTCACAGAGACGGCGGCAATTATGAGAGAAGAGGGATTGCTGTCATGATAGTGATCGTCACGGGAGCAAGCTCGGGAATAGGCTATGAGACCTGCAGGAAGCTCCTTGATAAGGGGTACAGGGTCTATGGCTTCTCACGGAGGGGTACGGCACCGGAAGGCGTATGCGGCACAGCTTTAGATGTGACAGATGAGGCTGCGGTAAGCGCAGCGGTGGATGATATTGCCGCACGTGAAGGACGTATCGATCTGCTGATAAATAATGCCGGGATGGGCATATCCGGACCGGTAGAGTTTACTGCCCTTGAGGATGCGGAGCGCATCATGAAGGTCAATTTTATGGGGCAGTTCATATGCGCAAAGGCAGTACTGGGATATATGAGACAGCAGAAGAGCGG
>DCHJ01000001.1 GCA_002314805.1 Lachnospiraceae bacterium UBA1755
GTTGGTTCACTTATGAAGATGGCTATCGAAAAGGGTAAGTCAGTTCGTCCAGAGATCCACTGCGGTATCTGCGGTGAGCACGGCGGAGATCCTTCATCAGTTGAGTTCTGCCATATGATCGGTCTTGACTATGTATCATGTTCACCGTTCCGTGTTCCGATCGCAAGACTTGCGGCAGCACAGGCAGCAATCAACTTCCCGAGAAAGTAATTATTGTGTATAGCGAGAGGCACCAGGAAACTGATGCCTCTTTTTTTCGGAGATCAGCTGATGGCGGGGATGTCTGACACCCGGGGGACAGGACGGGGACAGGTATCACCCATACGTAATACCGGTTTGCGGCAAAGGTTTCACTTTAAGGGTACATTATGCAGATATTACATTCATACAAACATGACGATGCTTTAAGGAAGAGCTTTAACGAGCTGGCAGGAAAAAGCTTTGGGATAAGCTTTGAGGACTGGTATCAGAAGGGATACTGGAATGATTTTTATGATCCGTATTCTATAGTTGAGGACGGCAGAGTGATAGCAAATGTCTCAGTGAATTTCACTGATATGGAATACAAAGGAGAATTGCTGCATCTGATCCAGCTTGGCACTGTAATGACTGATCCGGAATACAGAAAACAGGGTCATTCACGTATGCTCATAGAAATGATCCTTAAGGAATATGAATCAAGATGTGACGGGTTCCTTCTCTTTGCAAATGATACGGTGCTGGATTTCTATCCGAAGTTCGGCTTCACAAGATACGACGAGTACCGGTGCAGACCGGATCCTTTGTCATCAGATCGGTGCGAGGCAGTGAAGATTTCCATGGACAGTATGCAGGATCAGAGCCGCATGTTCATGGTCCTCAACAGATACAGCAGACAGGGAGTATTCAATCAGATCGGGAATGCGGATCTTAATATGTACTACCTGATCCAGTCAATGAAGGACTGTGTATACTATATTCCTTCATTGGATGCCTATGCAGTTGCTGAAGTGGGCGGAGGCACACTGATATTGCAGGAGGTCTTTGCGAAGCAGGATGTGAGAATGGAAGAAGTAATACGCGCTTTCGGCAAAGCTGCCGGAAATGTGATCCTTGGATTCATACCAAAGGATGATACGATCGAATATGAAACAGAAAAGTATCATGAAGATGATACCACACTTTTCTTGCAGGGAAGAGTTGAAGCAGTGATAGGTAAAGACAAGTTCAAGATCCCGGTACTCTCGCATGCGTAAGCCTTTTGCAAACCGGGCTGGGGATAAATCAGCATTTTCCTGAATTATTGATACCCTATTACCCCGCGGTGCTGCGGAAAGCGGCACCGCGGGGTTTATTGACAAAGAAGAGGGCGGGCGGTACAATATATTTAACATTTAAGTTAAATGTTAACGAAGGGCCTTGATGCAATCACCAGGCTGCATAGTTATTGAAACTGCATCTGATTGGAGGAACGATGGGATTACAGGAGACCATGAAAGCTCTGTCTGACCCGACACGACGGGAGATACTCAATATGCTTAAGCGTCATTCCATGACATCGGGAGAGATAGAGGAACAATTTGATATCAGCTTCGCCGCGATATCCAGGCATCTTTCAGTACTCAGGGATGCTGATCTGGTGAGGGATACGAGAGAAGGGAAGTACGTGAGGTATGAGCTTAATGCTTCAGTGCTTGAGGAGATAATGCTGTGGGTAAAGAGCCTGCAGGAAAATTAATGCAAAAAGACCGGCTTTTCATCGCTGTGTGTGCCGCGGTCTGTCCGCGGAGAGGAGATCAAGATGTTAAAGGTAATATTCAGGGAACATAAAAAGACAATAATCATCACCGGCATCGTGACGGTTTTGCCCATAGTCATAGGCATCATCCTTTGGGATAAGCTGCCGGATATGCTGGCTACGCATTTTGGTACAGACAATGAACCTAACGGATGGAGCAGCAAGGCATTCACAGTATTCGGGATACCGGGTATACTGCTTGCAATGCAGCTTTTCATGATTGTATTTACGGCCGTTGACCCGAAGAAAAAGAACATATCCGGAAAGGTACTGGATATGGTGCTCTGGATAATTCCGTGCTGCTCTATGCTCGTGGGTGTGGTTTCATACGCCTATGCTTTGGGCATCGGTATAAGGGTGGGTATGATAGTAAATGCATTCGTTGGAGTACTTTACATGATCATAGGCAATTATCTGCCGAAGAACGGTACAAACTTCTCAATGGGAATACGTTCTTCGTGGGCACTGGAGGATCCTGAGAACTGGAGCAGGACCAACCGGTTTGCAGGATATTGCTTCATCGGCGGCGGAATAATAATACTTCTGGCATGCTGGCTGGAATCCGTATGGATCACGCTGGGGGTGACTGCCATAATAGCGATACTCCCATACGTTTATTCATTCCTGCTCTACAGAAGGAAGCATAATTAGAAAGACTGCACATTTACAATAAGCGCGTACTGACCGCCTACCGATATACCCGAAAGCAGAAGTCAAAAGCAGAAGCAGAAGCCAAAAGCAGAAGCTAAAACCAGAAGCCTCCGATCAATTGCCATTTTTCTCAGGCCCCTTAATAACAGGCTGCTTTCACCCGCGTAAGTGCCTTCCTGACAGGCGGCATGATAAGTATGATGACTGTAACTGCGGCCTCGGCAAAGATGTACGCCCCGTTGTAAGCCATTGAATATGGCAGCGGCGACCAGCCTTCCCATGCAGTGCTTCCTGCTGCAAACCACATGAGACCGGCAAAGGTTGCAACTAACCATCTGCCTGCGACAGCGATGACATAGCCGATGAGCAGCCCGTTCTTCTTTTCACTTACAAGGCCTGCCACTCCCATGATGCTGAAGGCAAGAATATAGTCCAGTATGAACTGCGGTACAGAAAGGAAATACGGCTGTGTCAGGAACTGAAGTACGCCGTAGACAAGACCGCAGAGCGTGCCCCATTTCCATCCATAGAACCAGCCTGGAAGAACGATGAATAGCATACTGCAGAGTGTTACAGAACCGCCGAAAGGAAACTGGTAGATCTTAATAAGACCGGTTACCTCGGCAAGTGCCACACACATGGCACAATAGACAAGCTTCTTAACAGACATAAAAAAAGACCTCCTGAAAACGGAGGGGTACAAAACTCGCTTCCCTACGCAGGCATTATCCTGTTCAGGTTGTGAGGGACCGGGATCACTCCCTATCTCAGCGTTCATGCGCCCCTAGCTGTGAGTCATTATATAACAAATCTATTCAATGTCAAGCAGGCATATTCCACATACACCATAAATCATTAATAGTGACCAGTCCATGATTATGGTACAATGAAATCGGAACTACCATAGAAAAGGCAGGCGGTTGGCCCTCTCCGGAGGGCAAGAGCCCTCTGAGTTAATAAAGGAGGGTGATGCTTATGACTGATTATCAGATACTAAGCCTTGTGTTCACTGTAATTGGGATCGTTGTAACGATCCTTGTCGCATGGATAAAGGATAGTAATGACAGTAAAAGATCAAAAAAATAACCGCCGTCCAGGAAAAGATTGCGGTTATTTTTTTAAATAACAGTTATTTTCAGGGCTAACCGTCTATCGGTAGTTCCCTTTCCAAGAGAAATATACAATAATCTGACAAAAAAGTCAATTTATGAAGCACGGAATCCCCGACATTTCGGAAGCCTGACCGTTCATCCATCTCCACATCCCCCCATCACAGCATCCCCCATGCTCCATCCCTCATCCCCTGCTGTTTCTGCTGCCCGCTATTCGCTGAAGTGATCATGCACGCCGGTTGATAACAGCACATGACGCAGGACAAAGAATAATAGCAGATGACGCAGAACAAAAAAATTGCAGTTTTTGCTCAAAGTGATAAGATATAAGGCATGGAAGATATCAAGAAAAGGACATGGGCTGAAATAAGCCTGCCCAACATCAGACACAATTATGAAGCAATACGCAAGAGCCTGCCTGAAGGGTGCAGGTTTCTTGGAGTAGTCAAGGCCGACGCATATGGTCATGGGGCTGTGGCAGTATCAAGGCTTCTTGAATCCTGCGGCGCAGATTACCTTGCGGTGTCGTGCCTTGACGAGGCGATGGAGCTGCGCAAAGCCGGTATAACTATGCCTGTGCTGATACTTGGACATACGCCCCCGCAATTCACAGAGGTACTCATAGACAACAGGATAACGCAGACTGTCACATGCCTCGCAAAGGCAGAGGAATACAGTGAGGCTGCAGCGGCTGCGGGAAAGACGCTTTCCATCCACATCAAGGTTGACACAGGTATGAGCAGGCTCGGCTTCCTGTGCAAGGACAGGCTCTTTGAAGAAGGAGTCGACAATATGGCACGCTCGTGCAAGCTGCGAGGCATCGAGGCAGAAGGCATATATACTCACTTTGCGGTATCAGATGAGTATGATGCGGGTGCGCAGGAATACACATTGGAGCAGTTTAAGCTCTTTACCGATGTGATCGCAGACCTGAAGGATAAGCATGACATAAGCTTTAAGATAAGACATTGTGCCAATTCGGGAGCGACCGTCAATTATCCTGAGATGTGCCTTGATATGGTGAGACCGGGACTTTTGCTCTATGGCTACGGAGACCCGGAGGATAAGCTGGGACTTAAGCCGGGTATGTCTCTTTACTCAACCATCGGTACGATCAAGTATTATGAGCCCGGTACGGATGTGAGCTATGGCAGGCATTTTACCACGGAAAGAAGGACAAGGATGGGAGTGCTTTCCATCGGCTATGCGGATGGGCTCATGAGGGTGCTGTCAGGAAAGGTAAGCTTTTGGAGCGGCAAAGATATTGTCCCACAGTGCGGCAACATCTGCATGGATATGTGTATGGTGGATCTGACGGACAGCCCTGAGACAGAGGTTGGATCAGCACTCGAGATATTCGGAGCATGTAATGACCTCAACGCACTTGCGGCGGCAGCGGGTACTATCCCTTACGAGCTTTTGTGCAGCGTCTCCAAGCGTGTACCGAGGGTGTACATCTGCTGATAAAATACCACGGACACCGGGCCTTATGCCGGGTGTCCGTGCTTATGTGCGTCAGGCGGCGCACGTTTCTATTCGTAATGTCCTTTGCACGAGATTATCCGTACATTTCCATGTGAATCAATGTCATATATGAGCCGGTTCTTTTCATCTATCCTTCTTGAGTAAGCATTTCTGTACTTCAAAGCTTCGGGCTTTCCTATTCCGGAAAGAGGACCGTTTCGACGAATATCCTCCAGCAAGTCATTGATTCTTCGGATGACCTTTTTATTTTAATTTTGCCATGAAATGTATTGTACGAAAGCATCTCTGGTAAAAATGAACTCATCCATCAGATTCCATACCTCTTAATTCACCTATAGACAGCCTGATTACATCTCCGGAATCAAGCTGTGCAATACTGTGATCCAGCATATTAATGTACTCCGCATTGCGCTTTGCTTTCTGGAGCATTTCATATTCCTTTTGCGAAATCACATAAACGTTTTTATTGTTTTTTCTGGGAACAAATACAGTTTCGCCTTCGAATGCAAGATCGAAATATTTTTTTATATTGTCCCGGATTTCAATTTGCTTTGCTACAGTCATATTTATACCTCCAGTGCTAAAAAACGTACTAATATCAGTACGTAATATAGTACAATATGTTAGGGGCTAAAGCAATGTATTCATGGCCTTACTTCCTCGCATCTCCGATAATCCAGGATCTTGCGGAAGTTTTTAACGACGAATTCCTGGGCGGGACGTGAATAGTAGATCTGTACGAACTTACGTCCCTGGAAGTCCCTGGTCTTGTAATACAGACCGATCTTCTGACCCTTGGCTGTGGGTATGCATATATCTCCTCCCAGCTTTTCATTGTACTCGTCAGTTATGTATCCGTGGTCACGCATCCACATGCCCGCAAGCTGGGGAGAGAGCTTCTGAATATTGCTGCCGGCGACGGGCGCATAGATCTTTTTAAGCAGACTTGTGATGCCTACATCATCGGTATATCTGAATTCTTCGAGTATCTCCTCCGGAAAGGGTGTTTTGTCACGGCTCTGCAGATCTCCCGTCCTGATGCCGTCAAGGATGCTCTTGACAAAATACATTGTCTTCAGAAAATCCGGATTGTTAAGTGTGCAGGCCGGGTCTTCTGCCTTAACAGCAGTGATGGGATCCATGCTTTCACACATACGTTCTACATATAATCTTGCTTCTTCAAGCTTTTTAGTCTCAATTATCATAATTATCTCCTGATTCTGCATACAAAAAGAGCTATTGCACTATGCAATATCCCTTCCCCGTCAGCAACCAGTCTGAGATCGCTATAGATATTGTAGTACCGTAATGCTGAAAATTCTAGTATCTTAGAATAGTTCATAGTATAATTATTGCAAATGAGTCACCTGAAAAGGAGGAAATTCACATGGGAATCATTAAAGCAGTAACCGGAGCTATCGGTGCCAGTCTTGCAGATCAGTGGCTGGAAGTCTATGAAGCAGGCAATATGGGAGATAATACGGTTTTTACCGCAGGAGTACCCGTAAGGCGTGACGGCCAGAATACAAAAGGAACAGACAGAACTATAAGTAACGGTTCTATTATTCATGTATACCCGAATCAGTTCATGATGCTGGTCGACGGCGGCAAGGTAGTTGATTACACGGCGGAGGAAGGATATTACAAGGTTGACAATTCATCCATGCCTTCTCTGTTCAACGGGCAGTTCGGAGATACTTTAAAGGAGACCTTCTCACGTATTAAGTACGGCGGAGTTCCTTCAAGTGCCCAGAAGATATTCTTCATCAATCTGCAGGAGATAAAGGGCATGAAGTTCGGTACACAGAATCCGATAAATTATTTCGACAGCTTCTATAATGCCGAGCTTTTCCTGAGGTGTCACGGAAATTATACGATCAAGGTTGTGAACCCGCTGCTGTTTTACGCAGAGGTAATACCGAAGAATACATCAAGAGTCAATTTTGACGAGGGAATAAGTGAGCAGTATCTGTCAGAGTTCATGGAGGCTCTGCAGGCAGCCATTAACCAGCTGAGTGCTGACGGCGAGAGGATATCCTTTGTCACGAGCAAGGGAACCAAGCTTAGCGACTACATGAGGGAGTGCCTTGACAAGGGCTGGACAGAGAAGAGAGGCTTCGCTGTTGAAAGTGTCGGCATCTCAAGTATTTCTTACGATGATAAGAGCAATGAGCTTATCCAGATGAGAAATCAGGGCGCTATGCTGAGCGATGCCAGGGTGCGTGAGGGCTTTGTACAGAGTGAGATCGCACAGGGACTGAAAGCTGCCGGTTCCAATACCAACGGTGCTGCAGCTACATTTATGGGCATGGGTATGGGCATGAATGCAGCCGGTAATTTCATGGGCGCAGCCAGTGGGACAAATGCCCAGCAGATGCAGATGGATGCACAGGCAGCAGCCCAGGCACAGGCAGCGGCTCAGGTACAGGCAGCAGCCCAGGCGCAGGCAGCGCAGGCTGCAGCAGGCTCATGGACATGCTCCTGCGGAGCAGTCAATACAGGCAATTTCTGTCAGACATGCGGAGCAAAGAAACCTGAACCGACAGAGTGGACATGTTCCTGCGGAGCAGTCAATACAGGCAATTTCTGTCAGAACTGCGGAGCAAAGAGACCTGAGTCATCAGAATGGACCTGCCAGTGCGGAGCAGTCAACAGCGGAAAATTCTGTTCGGAATGCGGAAAGGCAAGACCATAATAGATAGGAGTACAGATGGACGTTATTCAGTACAAATGCCCCAATTGCGGGGGCGATATCAAATTTGACCCGGCGTCCGGAAATTATTCCTGTGAGTACTGCAAGAGCAGTTTCACACAGGCTGAGCTTGACAGACAGACAAATGCAAAGGTGGAGCAGGCCGGCGGCAGCGCCGCGCCTGCTTCTTCTGCGGATAAGGCAGCTGATACTGCTATTGACGATGCCAGGGTATATATATGTCCGAGCTGCGGAGCAACCATTGTGACCGACTCCACTACAGCAGCAACCTTCTGCTATTACTGCCATAATCCGATAGTACTCTCAGGCAGACTTGACGGAGCCTGTAAGCCGGATTATGTAGTGCCGTTCAGGATCGACCGCCGGAAGGCAGAATCGATCTTTGAAGAGTGGATAAGCAGGAAGAAATATGTACCGAAATACTTCTATTCCAGGGAGCAGATCGAAAAACTTACAGGAGTATATTTCCCGTACTTTGTTTATTCCTGCGATGTCAGCTGTAAGCTTGAGGCGCAGGGCACAAAAACGAAGGTATATACCGAGGGAGACCGGGAGTATACCGATACAGGTATGTATCATGTAAGACGTGAGGGCAGTCTGGGAGTGAAGCATGCGCTTCGCAATGCACTTAACAAAGCCAATAAGGTGCTTTCCGACAGTGTGCTCCCCTTTGATACCGATGAATTAAGACCCTTCAACATGAGTTATCTGTCCGGCTTTTTTGCTGAGAAACGTGATATTGAAAGAGCCGAGGTCGAGCCCGGTATGATACAGGAGGTTACGGATCATGCTGTAAGCGCGCTCAATGCGTCACTTGCCGGGTATTCAGACATCACTGCCGGTCCAGGTAACATCACGCTCAGCAACGGGAAATGGTGGTATGCACTTCTTCCGGTGTGGACACTGACCTACAATGATAACGGAAAGATATATTATTTCTCTATAAACGGTCAGACCGGGCGGACGGTAGGCGAGCTCCCTGTCGACAGGGACAGGCTCATCAGGGTCTTCCTGCTGATATTCCTTCCGTTTGCGGCGGTATTGCTTTTATTTTTCTATTTTGTTTTATAATTGCGGGGGTGCATGATGAAAAGATTTCTTGCTTTATTTATCACGATCCTCCTTACTATAAGCTGTACATTTGCAGTTTTTGCTGCGGAGGACAGACAGAGAGTCTATGACAAAGCAGGGCTCTTCAGCTCCGGAGAGATAACGGAACTGGAAAGGAAGCTTGGCAGGGCTGTCGATAAGACAGGTCTGGATTTTGTGATCCTTACAACGTCAGACAAAGATGGGGCCACACTTGCTGATTACGCCGATGATTTCTACGATTACGGAGGCTTCGGAACAGATGCTGACCACAGCGGTCTCATTATGCTCATAGATATGCAGGATCGCACCGTGTACATGGGGACGACCGGAAAAGCATGTGATTATCTTACTGACAAGCGGATAAATGATCTGACAGATGATAATGATGAGCTGTATGAGTATCTGGCAGACGAAAGATATGCCGACGCGGCAGCGGAGTTTATCGGCGGAGTGGAAGACTATGTACGTCAGGGTATACCGGGAGCCAGGAAACTTACATTCCTTGAGATATTGCTGGCACTTATCATACCGGGGCTGGCAGCATTCTTTTATATCAGGAGCATACAGAACCAGTACGCTATGACAGCGGAAAAGCGCAACATCGGCAGGAATGCGCTCGCCTTCAGTGCCGACAGCAGCTTTGCATTTGCAGTAAATGAGGATGATCTCCTGCACCATAGCCTGACCTTCAGGACCATACCCAGGACCTCAGGCAGTACGGGTTCAGGAAACAGCGGCGGGTCTACCATGCATAAATCGCATAGCGGCACCCTGCATGGCGGAGGCGGCGGCGGAAGACATTTTTAAACTACAATTTCGGAGGCAGAAATGAATTACAACAGTACAAGAGGCGGAGAGAAAAATGTGAGTCCATCCATGGCAATACTTAAAGGACTTGCCGATGATGGCGGATTGTTCATGCCGGAGTATATTCCTGCATTTGACTTTGATATCAGGTCGATGTGCGGCAGGAAGTATCAGGAGCTGGCATATGAGGTGATGAAGCTTTACCTTACTGATTACACAGAGGAAGAGCTGCGCACATGTATCAATAACGCATATGATTCAAAATTTGATACAGAGGAGATAGCACCGCTTGCATATGCAGACGGAGCATATTTTCTGGAGCTGTATCACGGTGCCACAATAGCCTTCAAGGATATGGCATTATCGATACTTCCGCATCTTATGACTGCAGCTGCCCGCAAGAACGATGTCACTGACAGGATCATCATCCTTACCGCGACCAGCGGTGATACCGGCAAGGCGGCAATGGCAGGCTTTGCTGATGTGCCGGGCACAGGCATCATCGTATTCTTTCCAAAGGGTGGTGTGAGCCGTATTCAGCAGCTTCAGATGACTACTCAGAAGGGAGATAATGTTACTGCAGTTGCCATCCACGGAAACTTCGACGATGCTCAGACAGGCGTTAAGAAGATCTTCGGTGATAAGGAGTTTGCACGTGAGCTTGCAGACAGACACGTAAGGCTTTCAAGTGCCAATTCCATCAATATCGGAAGACTTGTCCCGCAGATCGTCTACTATGTGTATTCATATGTGAAGCTGCTCGAAGCCGGGAAGATCAGTGACGGAGACAAAATCAACATCTGTGTCCCCACAGGTAATTTCGGAAACATTCTTGCAGCCTATATGGCTAAATTGATGGGACTGCCGGTCGCAAAGCTGATATGCGCATCCAATGATAACAAGGTGCTGTATGATTTCTTTGAAACCGGATGCTATGATAAGAACAGGGAATTTGTACTTACGGATTCACCGTCTATGGATATCCTTGTCTCGAGCAATCTGGAAAGGCTTATCTATCTCAGCTGCGGCTGCGACGCAGTAAAGAATGCGGAGCTCATGTCAGAGCTTTCATCAAAGGGCAGATATGCTGTCACAAAGGAGATGAAGGACAGCATGGCAGACTTTGCGGGAGGCTTTGCCACTGAAGCCGGAGTTCATGACCGCATCAGGTCACTGTACGATGCCACGGGATATGTTATCGATACGCATACCGGAGTAGCGGCAGCGGTATATGATGATTACGCAGAGGCGTCAGGGGATAAGACAGTCACGGTCATTGTCTCCACAGCAAGTCCTTACAAATTTTCCAAGGCAGTGGTGGGCGCAATTAAGGGAGAGCTCCCGGAGGGAGCAGATGATTTTGAGATCATAGAAGAGCTCAGAGAGCTCAGCGGCACACAGATACCTGCGGCGGTAGCGGAGCTTAAGAATGCACCGGTGCGTCATACGGCCGAATGTGAAAAGACAGATATGAAGGAGACTGTAAGAAAAGCTATTGAATGGGTAAGCTGAAATTACAACACCGAATATTAATTATGGCCGGAGTATTCCTCATCGCGCTGCTGCTGTTTTTCCTGATACGTCAGGGAACGGCAGTAACCCACGATGAGGTATATTCATCGACGCTGGAGGATGCGAAGCTGCCCGTTGTGTATTCACGTATGTGCGGACGCAGTATGAACTGCATGCGCGGACATCTGGGTGAGGTCTCATATGACGAGACCTATGAGACGCTTACGCTCCTGCCGGAGGACAGAAATCTGGAGCTGCACGTGGAGGGCGGCAGGGTCTATGTGATGTCTGCTTCATATGAGATAAGAAGTGCAAACCTTACTCAGCTGATAGAAAAGACTGAGATCGATGATATTGCCAAGGATGAAAGCGGGATCACCTTAAGGCTCCCGATTCAGAACCTTATCATAAAGGATAAGGAGTACAGGCTGGATGTGACACTTTTCACACAGGAAGCGGGAGAGATCCATTACTATACGCGTATTATGCTCAATGATAATAATGAGCTGGCAGAGCAGATGCTGGATCTGGCGCAGGATTTCTCACGTAAAAATTTCAATTTCGATGAGGCCAGAGAAAATACCACATATGTTGAGACTGACGGTACCGCAGATGATACTACCCTTGCGTATACCAATCTGAAGTCGACATTCAATAAGCTGGCATACAACGGACTCAAGCTTGTTCCTTCGCAGAAGCAGGATCTGAGGTTCTGCAATTATGACGGCAATACGGGCGAAGTGCATTTGCATTATACGGCAGCACGGGCTCTTTCAAGCGGACAGACTGAAGTTTATGAGATAAGTGAGACCTTTACCATGAGGATGGGACTGGTAAGGATCTATATGCTTAATTATGCAAGAGATATCAGAGAAGTCTACAGGGGACGCGAAGACATTGCTTCCAGAAACATAATGCTGGGAATAAACGATGAGGATGAGATAGACTGTATCACAAGTACAGACTCCTCCAGGACATATTTCGTCGCAACCAGAGACCTGTGGTGCATTAATTCCGCAGAAAAGTATATGAAGAATATCTTCTCATTCAGGACTAATGATGATTCTGATATGGTGAGCGGTTACCGCAGGCATGACATCAGGCTCCTTAAATGCGACAGAGACGGCAACCTCACATTTCTGCTCTACGGCTATATGAACCGCGGGGCACACGAGGGTGATACCGGTGTGTCTCTTATGCGCTATGACATCGGGACCGATACCGTAAGTGAGTATTTCTTCATACCTGTGTGCAGGACCTATGAGAGTCTTGACAAGGATGTAAGAGAATTATCATATCTCAGCGATTCAGATATCTTCTATACCAAGATAGACGGCAATTTCTATGCCATCGATATTCGTGACGGCAGTGTGATAGTGCTGGCTCAGGGCATACAGAGCGGCTGCTATCAGCTCAGTAAGTCCATGGAAAAGCTGACCTGGCAGGGGGATAACGGAAGGTTTGGTTCAGAGCTGATCAATATCTTTGATATGAATTCCGGAAAGAAGCAGGAGATACGGACCGAAGACGGGACACTTCTTAAGGCGGAGGGTTTTATAGGGCATGATATAGTATTAAGCATACACGATGCGAAAAACTCATGGGTTAAAAACGGAGTGGTACGCAGCATTCCGTCCAGTGCCGTTGAAATAATGGATGAGGATCTTAATATCCTCAAGCGCTATGAAAGGAAGAATGAGTTTGTCGGAGAGATATCCGTGCATGACGGACGTGTCAATATGCAGCTCATGAAAAAGAATGCTGTCGGAGGCTTCACGGAGTCCGGTGCTGATACCATCGTGAGCAGTACGGCAACTCCCGACAGACGTGAGGATATAGGCTCCTATAACGATGATTTCAAGGCACAGGTATTTTATGTTCAGGTCGGAGAAGATATTCACAGGAGCAAGATCAAGGTCGCTGCCAATACCGATATTGCGGAAGGCGGCATCAGGATCAGGGATGTAGATCCGGGGGAGGATAACAGATACTCAGCCTACGGAGATAATGAGGCTCTTATGTTTACCGATGATATTGCAGCGGCTATCGGCAGTGCCTATGACCGCATGGGAAGCGTACGCTATCACGGCATGACAGTATACTGCAGACCGGCTATGGTGACTTCACGTATCATAGACAATGTGGCG
>DCHJ01000019.1 GCA_002314805.1 Lachnospiraceae bacterium UBA1755
TTTTTATAGAGCTTATGTCAAGAAGACTTTTGCTGATTTTTGGCGGGTATACTCTATGTTTTTATAAAGTTATAAGGTTTGACGTATGGCACGGTACCGGGAAAAGACCGGTCCACCCCCCTGTTCATCGCCTGCTTACATCCGTCAGAGCGTGCCATGGCTCGTGAACTCAAAAGGTGCCATCTACAGCGACGGCACCTCTGATATCTGATAGGATATTCAGTTTTCACACTGACAGATCGTCCTACATCTTCTGTCAGTTCAATGGAGCATCAGAAGAGTCCCTGTGCCATCATGGCATCTGCCACCTTCTGGAAGCCTGCGATATTTGCACCTGCAACAAGGTCATAGCCGAAGCCGTATCTCTCAGCTGCCTCTGCGGATACATCATGGATATTCTTCATCATCTTCTTGAGCATTGCATCAACCTCTTCGGCTGACCATGAGATACGCTCGGAGTTCTGGCTCATCTCAAGACCCGAAACGCCTACACCGCCTGCGTTTACAGCCTTGGAAGGAGCAACGATCATATGCTTCTGGCTGCGCAGGAAGTTAAGTGCATCATTGGTTGTAGGCATATTTGCAACCTCGATATAATACTTGACGCCTGATGCTGCGATCTTCTCTGCTGATTCCATCTTAACATCATTCTGAGTAGCTGCCGGCATGTAAATATCTACATCCTTAACGCCCCAGCACTTCTGTCCCTCTACGAACTCGCATCCGAACTTCTCTGCGTATGGCTTGCAGTGCATCGGGTCCTTTGCTCTCATCTCAAGGATGTAATTAAGCTTCTCATCTGTATTTACACCCTCCGGATCATGGATGTATCCGTCAGGACCTGCAAAATATGTAACCTTGGCGCCAAGCTCCTTGGCCTTCTTCATGATGCCCCAGCCTACATTGCCGTAGCCTGAGATAGCGATCCTCTTTCCTTCTATCGTCTCGCCTTCATGCTTAAGTACTTCAAGGAGATAGTAAACTGCGCCGTAGCCTGTTGCTTCCGGTCTGATCAGTGATCCGCCGAAGGAAAGGCCCTTGCCGGTGAGTACGCCGTTCTCGAATACGCCCTTAAGTCTCCTGTACTGACCGTATAAGTAACCGATCTCGCGTCCGCCTACGCCCATGTCGCCTGCGGGAACATCACAGTCTGGTCCGATATATCTGTAAAGAGCTGTCATAAAGCTCTGGCAGAATCTCATTACCTCTGCATCGCTCTTTCCTGCAGGATCAAAATCAGATCCACCCTTTGCGCCGCCCATGGGAAGACCTGTGAGTGAGTTCTTGAAGGTCTGCTCAAAGCCGAGGAACTTGATGATTCCTTCATATACATTCTTCTGGAAACGGATACCACCCTTGTACGGTCCGATCGCTCCGTTGAACTGACATCTCCAGCCTCTGTTGGTATGGACCTTACCCTCATCATCTGTCCATACTACTCTGAAAGTAAACATTCTCTCCGGCTCTGTCATTCTGTTAAGGAGGTCTGCCTTCTCATACTCCGGATGCTGATCTACAACAGGCGACAGAGACGAAAATACCTCTTCTACGGTCTGAACGAATTCAGGCTCACTTGAGTGCTTAGCTTTGACGTTGGCGATAACGCTCTCAACATATGCATTCATGATAAATCCTCCGAAATTTAATTATTGTTTATTGTGTTGGTTCAATCTTCCAATACTCGACATGTTCAGCACAGTCGCCCTTTGAAAGACGGGTTACCTTGCCTAAAGATTCAAGCTCCATACATCTGCTGTGGAGCCACAGCTCAAAGTTGCATCCGTTATCCGGATACTTACCGAAATCATCCGCTCCGAATTCAAGCGTAAACTTCTGACCCTTGTTGTAATAAAAGGCTCTGCCGCTCCTTGTATAAAGTCCGATCTTGAAGTAATCCGGGATATCCTTATACTGCGCAGTAAGATGATCTCCTGTCCACGTCACTCTCTCATCACAGATATTGGTATCTCCCCAGAGAGATATATAACGCGCAGGCTGACCGCCCACCACACTGTCGGTCTTAATGAAGTCTATCTCGGCGCGCCCGCCGGTCAGGGTATTTACTCCCCATGCCGCGGTCTCCACAGGCTCCTCACCGATATTACGGATGATATTTGTGACCTCGATGCGTCCGTCTGCCATAAAGCGCAGTCTCAGCTCCTTGCTTATCTTACGCATGAGGTCGACCGGCTGCTTAAGATTCACACCCGCATCACATAATTCGTATTCCACCGGACGGTCCTCTGCTCCGTAGCAGCTGTCATCCTCCGGCGTATTCCACAGGCGGTGCCCTCCATAAAGCCGCCACCCGTCTGCTGTAGTAAGCCCGTCCGAACCGTCGTCCGGCTGCTCATAGAAAATATTGTCCATACCTGCAGCACTGAGATGTGAGACTCTGATCCCAAAATCAAGTGCGCATCCCACCTCTGTCCTGCCGTCGGTCAGAAACAGCATACGGCCTCTGCCGGTATTTCTGATTTCGCTCTTTATCATTTTCATCTGAATTCAGATCACGTTAACGAGAGTCCTGCTCTTTACTTCATCTGCCTCTCTCCTTAAAGCTGCCATATCTGTGCCATTAAGGATCATCTCATAGTAATGAAGGATGAGCTTTGCAGGCTCGCTGTTTACATCAAGCTGAGAAACCTCTGCGAGTACCTTCTCTGCAGATGCCATACCCTGCTCCATGCCTTCTGCCTCATCGATATATCTGCGCACTGCTGCTGCTGCGCCCAGAGTGATGTATGCAGGAGTTACTCCCTGCTCAAGCGCAAGTGTCGATGAACCTATCATACGGTCTGAAGGAGCAAGCTTTCTTGCAGGATCTCCGCCTACTCTCTGGCAGGTATCCTTGAGTGCTGCGTTGGTGAACCTGTGAAGGAGGTCTGTGATGTGGAGCATGAGCTTTTCCAGCTCCACTCCGTACTTCTTTGAGATCGCCATTGCTGACTCGAGCATTGCGTTCTGAACGATGATGCGTACATCTGCATTGTCAATTGACTGATAGATATAATCATTGCCCAGGATACCGCCCAGATATGCGCAGGTAGCATGACCCATGTTGTGGATGAAGAGCTTTCTCTTGATAAAGAAATCAAACGGCTCGAAGGGAACCATGTTCTTTATCTCAGGTACCTCGCCCTTGAATGCTGCCTTATCTGTAGGAAGGAATCCGTAGCGCTCCACGCATACACGCATGGGCTCGCCGTCCTTCATCTCCTCTGTCTGTACAGGAACCATACGTCCTATGGATGCTTCCACAAGACCTACTGTCTCGTCAAACCTTGCACACTCTTCCTCTGTCATCTGCTCCTTGAGCATACCCTCAAAGATCTTATTTGCATCATTTAAGTTCTCGCAGATGATGATGTTAAGATTGCCGCCGTTATTTGCCCAGCGCTTTCTGATACCTGCCACTACATTTGGCACGATGAACTTAAGTATCCTTGCGCCTACTGCTGTTGCCATGATATCGCAGTTTGCGATCGCATCGGAAGCAGCCTCAAGGTCATTGCCGTTGACTGCTGTGACATTCTCAACCAGTACATCCTCATAGCCTTCACTTGAGACATAGCGTACCGGATAGCTCTTCTTTTCCTGCAGCGCCTTGATCACCGGCTCAGCTACATCAATAAAGGTTACCTCGTAACCTGACTGGCTGAGTAATGCTCCAATAAATCCGCGTCCGATATTGCCGCCGCCGTACATTACTGCTTTTTTCATTTTTAGCCTTCTTTCGTTTTTTTATTTACTGCTTTCCACAATTATATACCCTTGTTTATTATTTATAAAGCTCATACAGCCTGAGTGCTTCCTCAGCGGTCGAGACACCGCCTGTCGCACTTACCTGGCTGAGTGACTGTGCTGCCGCGCATGCGCCCAGCTTAAGTGCATACTCCATACCCTTGTTGTTCTCGGCTGCAACCAGTACACCTGAACAGAATGCATCACCTGCACCCGTGGTACCTGCAATGTAGCCCTTGGGCAGCTTAAGGCTCGGCATCTCGTAATAATTGTTGTTCTCATCAAGTCCCGCACCGATCTCCGGGCAATGGATCACTGCCCATGTCTTCACACCGAGCTCCTTAAGCTTAAGGAGAGCGGCCTTGAAATTCTCTGTATGAAGTACATCGTTCTCATCCCTTAAGAGGATACCCGTTGTCTGCTGTGCTTCGATCTCGTTTATGATACAATAGTCTGTATACTTAAGAGCCGGAGTTACAAGTCTGGTGAAACGGTCTCCTGTCTCTGATACAACGTCGATGGAGGTTCTGATGCCCATTGCCTGTACTCTTGCGAGAAGCTTGGCCATGTTGGAACCATACTCTGCATTTTCCTCATCAAGATGCGGGAGGAGAAGGATGTAACCGATATGGAAAATGTCCACATCCAGGTTATCCCAGTCAATGCTTTCCTCACCATAGTGCAGTCCTGCACCGTCGTATACGAAGAATGATCTTGTCTTGTTCGACTCGTCATTCATAACGATCGTATATGATGTCTCACCGTCACGGCGTACCTGTGAAAGGTCAACATTAGGATACTTTGACAGCTCCTCAAGCATGAAATCACCCTGCTTGTCGTGACCGGCAATACCTGAAAGCATTACCCTGGTATTCGGATCGAGCTTGGCAAAATCAAGGCCCGAATTGCATACTGACCCGCCGGTTGAGAACTCAATACCCTCATAGAGATGTGTGAGCTCACTGGCCTTCGGATATCTTTCACAATGGTACATACAGTCTACGATCATATTGCCTGCGAAGCAAATTCCCTTACCCATAAAATACTCCTTACCAAATTAATATATTGTTCGTTTCGTTAATTAAAGGGCGACACTTGTGCCGCCCTGCTGTTTGGCCGTCTGTCAGATGAGAGCACTCTCTTCCTTGCGTGTCCAGCCACCGTCACCGATGAAGCCCTCCGGAAGTGCCTCAGGTGTCTCAAATGTTGACTGCATCTTGTACTCCTTGCCTGTATCCGCACTCTGCATGATGCCGTGCATCATCTCGAATACATGATAAGCCATCTCCTTGGATGCGCGGTTATTTCTGCCTGCTCTGATGGACCATGCCATCTCAGCTGCGCCCAGACCTCTTGAGTTCTCCTGATAACCGTGAGTGAGCGGGAATACGACCTTCTCTGAATTGGTCTTCTGAATGTATACAGGATTGCCGAACTCATTAGGATTGCCCATGTAGAGGATACCCTCTGTACCATAGATAATGAGGCTGTAGGTCTCATCAAGGATACAGTCTGAATTCATATGAAGTGTAGCAAGCACTCCGTTCTTATACTGCATCGTGGCAGTGATCACGTTAGGTACCTCAAGCTCATATTTCTTCTCGAAATCAGGTGCGCCTACACGTGTATTCACACGCTTGGGATTATTGACCTTGGTAAATGCCGCAAGGTTCTTTACCGGACCGAGGATAGAAGCAAGTGCTGTGAGATAGTATCCGCCCATATCAAAGCCGATGCCTGCACCCTTCTTCCACAGATGTGTAAGGAACTCTCCGTAGATACCGTAGTTGCGGCTGATAGCTGCATGCGCTGAAACAGGTGTACCGATGAGACCGTGCTCAACGATATACTTTGCTGTCTGGCAGCTTGCGCCAAGGAATGTATCAGGTGCAACACCGAGCCAGAGACCCTTCTCATTGGCAAGCTTCACAAGCTCCTTGCCTTCCTTAAGCTCAACAGCGATCATCTTTTCAGACCATACGTGCTTGCCTGCCTTGAGGCACTGCTTGATCACTGCATAATGAGCAGCCGGGATAGTGAGGTTGATCACCATCTCGATCTCCTTGTCAGCACATATCTCATCAAGGGTCATAGCCTTGATGCCGTACTTCTCAGCTGAAGCCTTTGCCTTTGCTTCGAAGATATCAGAGCATGCCACTGCTTCAAGGATCTGGAACTTACCTGATGTGATATTAGAAAGATAGATGTCACTGATGCTGCCGCATCCGACAACAGCAACTTTTACTTTTTTCATTATTGACCTCCGATTATTACCTGTCTGACCTTTGCCCTCACCGTACGGTGTGACAGGTCCAAAGAGCAGTGTTATTCATAACTTTTCTGACACTGCCGGTACCTGCAGTCATGCAGGTTTTATACAAGCATTATCGATTGCGGTCCGCGGATCCTGCCCGCGGACTGCAACCGATAATCATAAGCATCTGATTATTTGCACTCTGCAATGATCTTTCTGATGTTTGCAGCTACTTCGTTGATCTCTTCCATTGATGAGTTAACGTTGATACCTGTACCTGATCCGAGACCCTTGTCAACAACACCGATAGAGATATTTACTGCTCTGTCGAGGATGTCATCTGTCTGCGGAAGCATATGCTTAGCGTATGTCCTCGGCTCATCATATCTCGGGCATGAGTACGGGCAGTTGACCTTTGCAGCTGTTACGCGGTTAAGGATCTGCTCCATGTTGTTGTATACATGCCAGCCTGACTTAGCGATAGGTGCTGTACCTGCAGCTGCACAGAACTTGTCTGCAAGCTCCTTTGTATCAAAGAGGAGTGTAAGAAGTGTAGCGCACTCGCCCGGATCATTGATCGTCCTGAAGCCAAGTCCCTCGATGCCCTGAAGCTGAGCCTTGAGAGCAGCC
Organism: Lachnospiraceae bacterium UBA1755; assembly: GCA_002314805.1. GTDB lineage: Bacteria > Bacillota > Clostridia > Lachnospirales > Lachnospiraceae > Darwinimomas. The sequence goes on from DCHJ01000019.1 coordinate 6,629, forward strand.
TTCTTCTCACGGAGTGTCTCAAGGATATTGTCAAGCTTTCTGCCCTGTGCAAGTGCAACAGCGCCTGAAAGCTCGTTCATACGGAAGTTCATACCAAGCATTGAACGGTTTCCTACCTCAACGCCCTGACGGCAGGGCTTATGTCCCTGATCGTGGAAACCAAAGCCTCTCTCGTAGAGATCGTCATCTGATGTACCAACGAAACCGCCGTCGCCTGATGTGATAGTCTTGAATGTATTGAGTGAGTAAGCACCCATATCACCGATGGTTCCGACTCTCCTGCCCTTGTATGAAGCGCCTACTGCCTGGCAGCAGTCCTCGATCACATAGAGGTTATGCTTCTTTGCGATCTCCATGATAGGATCCATATCGCAGGGGTTGCCCAGCATATGAACCGGAACGATAGCCTTTGTCCTTGGAGTGATAAGAGCCTCGATCTTTGTAGGATCGATCGTAAGTGACTCATCGATCTCAGCAAGTACCGGAACTGCCATTGAAAGTGCGATCGATGAAATTGAAGCGATGAATGTGTAACCGGGCACGATTACTTCGTCACCTGCTCCGATGCCAAGTGCTGCAAGACAGCAGAGAAGTGAGCTTGTACCTGATGATGTTGCGAATACATGCTTGTGACCAAGTCTCTCAGCCATCTCCTGCTCAAAGGTAACGACCTTGCCGCAGAAACCGTCTTTGCCGATCTCGCCGTAACGGAATAAATTACCTGTCTCCATTACATCAAGCAACTCTTTTCTCTCTTCATCTCCAAATACATATCTACCTGGACCGCCTGCCATAATAAAACACCTCCATTTAAAAATTATTTATTTAATAACATTTCCAAAACCTCAAGATTCAGAAGCGTATCTTCCAGCGGAACGATATACGCATCCTCACCCTGTATTGCCTTACTGAATGCTTCGGCCTCTGCTCTGTAGAGCTCCTCGCCCTTGCCCGGTTCGAATATCATCGGCACCACGGCCACGTCCTTCTCTCCGACTGCAACGGCCCGCTGCTCCTGCGCTCCGTCAAACCAGCTCTGCAGCGACCCGACTGTCCCGCTGTCATACATGACACTTGCCGCTGCATGCCAGTCCACGCCGCCCTTCATCCTGAAGCACGCGCTTCCCGAAGAGATCCTTGCACCCTCATGCTTCATGACATAATTCATAAAATCGATCACATAGCAGCCCACGTCATACAGACAGCCGCCTCCCAGTCCGGGATCCTCCCTTGCCGGGCTCGCCCAGTCGAGGGTATAGCCATGGCTGCCCTGCAGACCCGCGATCCTGCCCAGACTGCCTGACTCAAGCACTCTGTTAAACTCAGCAAACCTTTCACCGTAACGATACATGAAAGCTTCCATCAGCAGCACATTGTTCTCAGCCGCGACCCTTGCCATAAGCTCGCCTTCTGCGCGGTTCATAGCCATGGGCTTTTCACAGAGCACATGCTTGCCGTGCTGCATCGCCTTGATCGAGAGCTCAGCGTGAAGCGCGTTGGGTACTGCGATATACACAGCCTCGACATCAGGATCCTCAAAAAGCTCGTCATAGGTCAGATGCTTTACATCGGGAAGGTAATCATCCGCGATCTTCGACCGGGACCCTACTGCCGTAAGCTTACAGATATCTGAGTGCAGCATTTCCGGAATCATATAGTCTCTTGAAATAAGACCAAGTCCAATAATACCCCAGTTAACGGTCCGCATCATTATCCTCCCTCTGTATATGCGGGTGCGCATATCAGCTTTACCGGCTCCCCGGACTGCATGAAGCCTGTCCTCCGGCTCCAACCGGCACCCTGTGAAACCCGAGGGGCGGCATGCCGCCCCTCTGTTGGCTTCATAAATATAATTATTCGATACCCATGATGAGATTGTTTACATACATCTCGAGCTTCTCGTAATTGCGAGTCTTGATGCACTTAGCCTGGAACTTCTTGTCGAACTTGGCAACCTTCTGCTCCATTGTCTTAACGATCTCCATTGAATTGATGATGTGGCGATACTGATCCTCAGCCTTCTGAGTTCTCATAGCCTTAACATCAAGACCAACCATCTGTCCGTCTGAACCATAGTTGTTGTCCATAAGCACCTTAACCTGATCGAATGCGCTTCTGAGTGACTCAGCACCGAATGACTTATCCTGGTCATAACGGCATCCGTTCTGGTCATTGAGATGTACTGAACCGAGCTTGCCGAACTTAAGAGCGAATGCCATCTCGTTGGCCGGATCAAGACCTGCAAGGATAGCATGTGCTGACTCAAGAACTGCTCCGACTCTCTTAGGATCTATAGATGCAGCTGAAACTGCCATTACATGGCCGATTGTGCCGCAGTATGAACGATCGATAGGCTCATTGGGCTTGGACTCGATGAGTACCTTGATATCGCTGTCATATGCAAGCATAGCATTGATGGAATCGATGAGCTGTGTGATCTTCTGAACAGGATCCTTTGACTCTGCGCAGAGAGTACCCTCACGTGCAAGCCAGAGCACGATGTTCTTAGCGCCGAGAGCCTTGGCGATATCGATTGAACGATATGCTCTCCACATAGCGAACTCATAGTCTTCCTTGCTGTTGGATGTGAAGCCGCCGTCTGTTGTATGCGGATCCATCCAGAGCCTCGGTGCTACGAACTCAGCCACAAGACCTCTCTTGTCAAGCTCAGCCTTAACATCCTTAGCATAATCAATGATCTGATTCTCTGTCATGTTGTTCATATCCGGAACAGCATCATCATCATGGAACTGTACGCCGTCAAGCCCGATCTTCTTGAAAGCATCAAACTTCTCAAGGATGTCAATTGTTGGACGAACGCCGGGACCGAAAGCTTCTACGCCTTCATTTACGTTCCATGGTCCGCAAGTAAACCTGAATCTTGACTTGAACTTCTTAGCTGCTGCCATAAGTTTTCCTCCTTAAAATGAAAAATATATTTTTCTGTTTACATTACACAACTAAACTAAAGCTTAATCAATACTAACCTCTTCTAAACCGTATTTTAGTTGATAATATACATTAAAGCTTTGTTTTATCCGCCTTTTTCCGAATTTTGCTTAAGCACTTTATATCCGCTTAAACACTTTATCAATCCCGGTACATACAGAATATTCTGCTGCATGCATCTGCCGGGCGCATCATTTCTTCTTTCTCTTCGGAACAAGGTCGATCGCTACAGATGCAAGAATTACAAGACCCTTTACCGTCTGCTGCCAGTCTGCCGAGATACCCAGCATTGACATACCGTTGTTAAGGATAGCGATCACGAAGCATCCGATCAGGGCAAGAGCGATAGAGCCGGCACCGCCGGATACGGAAGCACCGCCGACATAGCAGGCTGCAATAGCATCAAGCTCAAAGTTGACTCCGGCCTTGGGTGTAGCTGCATTAAGTCTTGCTGCATATACGATAGCTGCAATAGCTGTCGTGAAGCCGTTGTTGGTATATGCAAGGAACATGGTCTTTCTGTCCTTGATACCGGAAAGAGCTGCGGCCTTTCTGTTGCCGCCGACAGCGTAAAGGCTGCGGCCGAAGATAGTCCTCTTACATACAAAGCTGTATACAAGGCAGAGCACAAGCATAATAACGAGTACTGTCGGATAGCCTTTGTGATTAGCCATTTCGATCGAGAGGAACATGATAACTGCTACGATAACGATGCAGAGAACGAGTGTACCTGTAACAGGCTTAACCGGTATTCCGTTCTTAACCTTGTTGTTTCTCTCCCTGAACTGTATAAATACGAATACCGCGCATGCGATGACTGCAAGGATAATCGTGAGTAAGAACGGATCGCATCCGAACAGTTCAGCCAGATATGAGCCTGCTATGCTTCTGAAGCTCTCCTGGAACGGTCCGATGGAGGCTCCGTCAAGCACTACCTGAGTAAGTCCCCTGAATACGAGCTCCGATGAAAGTGTTACGATAAACGGCGGGATATCATAAACTGAGATCCAGAAACCGTTCCATGCACCGATGATGATACCTACTGCAAGTGATACCAGCAGTGTCACCAGGAATCCGCACTTAAGATTGACCTGGAAGATAGCTGCAATAGCTCCGATGAAGGCAAGCACCGAGCCTACAGAGAGGTCGACATTGCCTGTCAGAATTACGGGAAGCATACCGCAGACCATGATAACTACGTATGAGTTCTGGAGGATGATGTTAGTAAGGTTTGTTGACGTAAACATCAGTCCGCCTGTAAGTATCTGGAACAGTATGGCGATCAATACAAGGATGATGACCATACTGTACTTCTTAAGAATTGCTCCGACTTTATTTGTCTTTTCCATTTTATTCTCTCTCCTTTTGCCTGTGGAATTATACAAGCAGCTTCATTACGTTCTCCTGAGTTGCATCCTTGATGTCCATCTCGCCGTTGATCTTACCCTCATTTACGATGTAGAGTCTGTCACAAAGCCCGAGAAGCTCAGGTAACTCAGATGACACTACCAGCACTGCCTTGCCTGATGCTGCAAGCTCGTTGATAATGCAGTAGATATCGTACTTTGCACCGACATCGATACCTCTTGTCGGTTCATCAAGCATCAGTACATCCGGCTGGTTGTACATCCACTTTGCCACTACTACCTTCTGCATGTTGCCGCCCGACAGATCTCCCACGTTCTGGAAGATGCTTGAGCACTTAACACCGAACTGCTTTGCATTTTCTCCGGTCTCCCTGATCTCCTTATTCAGGTCAAGGATCCCGTTATTGGAAATTCTCTTAAGATTTGAAAGAGAGATATTCATACTGATCGTATTTCTCAGGATCAGTCCGTACTGCTTTCTGTCCTCTGACAGATAAGCAATACCGTTTTCGATCGCTTTGCTTGGTGTTGAGCAGTCGATCTTCTTACCTTCCTTAAATACTTCGCCTGTGATATGACATCCGTAGCTCTTGCCGAATACCGACATGCAAAGCTCCGTACGTCCTGCACCCATAAGTCCCGCAAGTCCGACAACCTCGCCCTTGCGGAGCTTGATATTGGCATGATCTATAACAAGCTTATCCGTGAACTCGGGATGATGTACGCACCAATCCTTGACTTCGAAGTAAACCTCATCATGGATCTTATTTGTCTTCTTTGGATATCTGTTGGTAAGCTCACGGCCTACCATGTTCTTGATAAGATCATCCTCAGTAACCTTCTTTGCGTCATCAAAGTCCGCAACTGTCTGACCGTCACGAAGGACTGTGATCGAGTCTGTACAATAGCAGATCTCATTGAGCTTATGAGAGATGATGATACATGTTATCCCGTCTGCCTTCAAGGTAAGAAGCAGATCAAGAAGGTTCTTAGACTCCTGCTCGTTAAGCGCTGCTGTCGGCTCATCAAGGATGAGTATCTTACAGTTCTTGGCCAGAGCCTTGGCGATCTCTACCAGCTGCTGCTTACCCACACCGATCTGATTGACAGGAGTAGAAGGATCATCATCTGTAAGTCCTACTCTTTTCATAAACGGAATTGCGTTTTTATATGTCAGGTTCCAGTCCATGATATTGTGTTTACCCTGGATGTGACCCAAGAAAATATTCTCGGCTATAGAGAGAAGCGGGATAAGCGCAAGCTCCTGATGGATGATCGCGATTCCTTCCTCCTCCGAATCTCTGATAGTCTTGAATTTGC
>DCHJ01000108.1 GCA_002314805.1 Lachnospiraceae bacterium UBA1755
TGTCACAGGTGATCAAGTCCGTAGCGCTTCTTATCACAGATGCAAGACCTGTAATGGGTACAGGTGACCAGTACATCAATATCGGTAAGGGTACCTTCCTCAAGGTTCCGATTTGTGTATGGATCATGCTTGTTGTAGCGATACTCCTCGGTATCTTCCTCAGAAAGACCGTAACAGGCAGGAGGATATACGCAGTCGGCGGCAACCCGGAGGCAGCCAAGTTTTCAGGAATCAACGTACTTCTCTTAAAGTGGGGTTCATATGTCGCAGCAGGTGCCTGCTCGGCAATTGCAGCTATCATTATCTCTGCAAAGCTCGGTTCAGCACAGGGAGCTACAGGCGCGGGCTATGAGTCAGACGCTATTGCTTCAACCATCATCGGCGGCACATCCTTTACAGGCGGCGAAGGTACCATCTTTGGGACCATCGTAGGTGCATGTATTATGGCAGTAATCCGTAATGCGCTGGTGCTGCTTTCGGTTTCAGTATATATTCAGTCAATGATAATCGGTCTCATCATCATCGGTGCCGTTACTATTGATACAGTACGTCAGAAGCAGGCTCAGAAGGTATCAAAACAGTTCATTAAAGAAGCAATGGACGGTCAGAAGAAATAATATAGTAATTGAGAGTCATAAGGCTCTTAATATAAATTAAGGAGGAAACAAAATGAAAAAAGTACTTGCAGTTATCCTTGCAGCAGCTATGGTTCTTTCATTAGCCGGCTGTGGCGCACCGGCTGCACAGGAGCAGAAGGAAGCAGCTCCCGCAGCTACAGAAGCAGCAAAAGAGGAGGCTAAGGCAGAGGAGGCAGCTCCTGCAGCAGAGGCAGCTCCCGCAGAGGAAGCAGCTCCGGCAGCAAAGGAAGGCCCGATCAAGATCGGTTTCGTAAACATGTCTTCAGGAAACCCTGTTTTCTATGACCTTGAGTTAGGTGTTAAGGAAACAGCAGCTAAGATGGGGATCGATGTTGAGTGGGTAGCTCCGGCTACAGCTGATGCAGTTCAGCAGGCAACACTCGTTGAGCAGATCTCAAATACTGGTATTGATGCACTTGCAGTTGTTCCGTATACACAGCAGCTCGAGACATCTATGAAGGCAGCTTCAGAAAAAGGTATCCCTGTAGCACAGGTTTCAGGTTCCAACATCTCTTATGCAGATCTTGCTTTCACAGTAGGTACAGATCAGTATGGCGTTGGCAATGACGTTGGTAAGCTTGCAGCTCAGAAGCTTGATCCTACACATACATACAAGATCGGTGTTATCACAGACCTTGGCGGCGGCGAGGCATTTGAGCTTCGTATCGAAGGCTTCGAGGATGCTCTTAAGGAGGCTGGTATTCCTTACGAGATCATCGGAACATTCTCATGTGAAGATGATATCACAAAGGCTGTAGAGGCAGTTGAGTCCTTCACAGCAACATCAGAGGATCTTGATTTCTGGTTCTTCGCAGGCGGCTGGCCTCTTATGACAGACACATCAGCTCTTCCGAACCTCAAGAAGTGGCATGAGGAAGATGGTCACTGGTGCTTCTCAGTTGATGCATTCCCGCCAATGGAGGCATTCTTCGAGGAAGGTATCTGCGACGGATGTTCAGGTCAGTTCTACTACAACATGGGTCAGCTTACTGTTGAATACCTTGCTAAGCTCATAAACGGCGAAGCACTTCCGACACCGGATTCAACACTTGCAGCTGGTGATCCTTTCTACTCATCAGGAACATTAGCAGTTCCGGCTGAGAACTACAAGGAAGTATTCTCACAGATGACACCTTGGAACTAATCGGTATATTCTGCTTGGTGCGGATATATGATTTAGTCTGACTGAGCGGGTAAAAGAGCAGACTCTTTTACCCGCTTTTTTCAAAAAAGTACACACCGGTATGCCATTTTGTATTTTGTCCTTCAGATAACTGCACCGGATCAACGCAAATATTATCGCAGGGACAGAGCTTAGTGTGAAAGAATATTGTTATTTCATCGCAATTTGTGCCGCGGCTTGCCAGCGGAATGGAGATTAGTGTGAATGAAAGCAGAACTTTCATCACTGTTTGTGACGCGGCCTGTCCGCGGAATGGAGATCAATTTGAATCAGGAATCAATACCATCGGGTAAAGGTGGTTTTGAATATACAATTATTATTAATTGGAGGAAAAGATATGAAGAACATCGTAGCAGTAAACACTAACAGTTACCATGCATTTACAGTAGATCAGGCACTTGAGGGAATCGCTGCAGCTGGTTTCAGGTATATTGAGATCGCAACTGTACGCGGCTGGACAGAGCATCTTATGCCGGAGCATGGCGATGCTGAGATCGAGAGAGTTATTGCTAAGGCTAAGGACCTCGGACTTGAGTTCGTAGGCATGAGCGGACATTGCAACCTTATGGACAAGGAAAGACTTGCTGACTTCAAGGAGAATATGAAGCTTGCTCACCGTCTCGGATGTAAGTATATCAACTCATCTACCGGAGAGGCTCATTTCGGCAAGGATGAGAAATTCTCAGATGATGTTCTTGCAGAGAATATCAAGGAGCTCCTTCCGATGCTTGAAGAGTATGATATGTATATGGGACTTGAGACTCATGGCAACGAGTACGGCACAGGAACAAGCCTTGCAAACATTGCTAAGCTTGTCGGCTCTGACAGAGTAGGCGTATGCTTTGATACAGCTAATGTTGTATTCTACGGCAAGGTACGTCCGGAGGAGGAGATCCAAAGATGCATGGATCAGATAAAGTTTGTTCATCTCAAGGATAAAGTCGGTTATGACCAGTCCTGGAACTTCCCGGGTGTAGGATCAGGCGAGCTTAAGCTTGTTGAGACAGTGCAGTATGCCAACGACCATGATTTCTATGGCCCGTTCTCTATGGAAGTTGAGTACACAGAGGCATTTACAATGAGACCGGAGAGATCAGCAGAAGACCTTGTATATGTTAATGCTGAGATGAAGAAGGCATACGATTATATGGTTAAGACAGGTATCATCGACTGATCCCGGCTGTAAATCAATATGATCATAGTCTGGTGCTATTGCCTGGACAGTGTCAGATAAATTAAGAAAAAAAGTTACTATTCAGTGCTAGACCAAAGCACTTGCCGCTACGGCCGTATGGATATGATTTAGAAGCAAAAATATCATTGCGAAGCTATTCTTAATGCATTTTGCAATGTTACCGGTCAGTGACTGAACAGTAACGAAAAGAAGTCTGTTCTCAGGACCGCCCGTCACATATGCTTTTATGATATATTTCGGGCTTACGGTTTAACCCCCGGGTCCTCAGAGCATGGCTGTACATTTTAGGAGGTATTAATATGTTAAATTGTGTATTGATCGGTGCCGGATACATTGCTGCAAATCATGCAGAGGCACTTATTGCCAATGAGAGCACAAAGGTTGTCGGCGTTGTGTGCCGTAACCCGGAGCACGCAGAGGCACTTGTCGAGAAGTTCGGTGAGGGCTGTAAGTATTACCCGACACTGGAAGCAGCATGTGCAGAGAACAAGGTTGATTACGTTGATATCTGTACACCGACCCCTACTCATGAGGAGTATACAGTCAAGGCTGCAAGGCTCGGCTGCCACGTATTATGTGAGAAGCCTGTAACATTCTCAATGGAGTCACTTGAGAATATGATCGATGCCTGCAGGTACGCAGGAGTCAAGTTCATGGTCGCACACGTAGTACGATTTATGGGCGAGCCTGCCAAGATCAAGGATATGGTTCAGAGCGGAGCACTTGGAGATGTTCATTTCTTCTATGAGAAGAGACTCTGCCAGCATCCGGCATGGAGTACATGGCACAGGAATCCGGCTGTATCCGGAGGTGGACTTTATGACCTCAATATCCATGATATCGATTTCCTTTACAGTGTATTCGGAATGCCCAAGACGATTTACGCGACAGGCTGGAAATCACCTTCAGGCTGCTGGAACCATGTAGCAACAACACTTACATGGGATAACGCAAGGGCTGTATGCGAGACATCACTTGAGATGACAGGCAACTTCCCGTTCTCAGTTGAGCAGAGATGTACCGGAGATAAGGGTACTGTTGTATATTCACTTTCAGCCGGAGCAAATATCAATGACAGTGGTGTTCAGGTCGCATTTGCTTTCTATCCTGAAGGAGCAGAGACACCTGAGGTCGTAACCTCAGAGGATCTCGGTGGCTTCAACGGAGAGATCAATGCATTTGTTGATGCTGTTGAGAACGATAAGGCGGTTCCTATCGCTGCAGATGAGGTTAAGGACGTACTCAGGATAATCCTTGCTACAAAGAAGTCTCTTGAGGAAAACGTACTTGTAACTCTTTAATTCATTTTTAGATCATTTCCTGTGGGACATGATTGGGGAAGGTCCGAAAGGACCTTCCCGGATTGAAGACAAAGTCCCGGCGGCTTTGTCTTTTTTGAGCTTCTCTTGTCCAAGCGGGTTCGGAGAAAGCCGGAACGATTGATTTCAAAGGGTTTATGTATGAAGAATAAAAAAGCTTTGATATTTGTGATAATTGTATATCTGGTTGCGTTCTGTACCAACATGGGCAACAGTATCACCGGGCCGATGCTTAATGATGTTATCAATCATTATGGCATAGGACTGGCAGGTTCCGGTACTATTTCCAGCCTTCAGAACGTGGGCAGTGTACTTACGAGTATTCTGTTTGTCCTGTGGTTAAAGAGATACAACAGAGCCAGGCTTTTTCTGGTTCCGGCTCTGGTGATCGGATGCTCTGCGATTTTTATGGGGCTTGCACCGCAGTACGGCATATTTGTCACATTGTATTTCACCATGGGTGTCGGAATTGCTTTTACGGACGTGCTTGCCAATGCATTGATCCCGGATCTGCTTTCGGATTCCAAGACCGCAGCACTCAGTATCCTGCACGGCATGGCAGGTCTTGGAGCGGTAACCCTTGCAATATTCTCCGGTGTGCTGCTTGATTCGGGCGCGGCCTGGAACCGGGTATACAGTATCGTAGGAATATGCATGCTGGTGCTTGCGATTGCGATAGCTGCAGGCAATATCATCTGCGGGAAAGAGATCCTGCCGATGGTGACACCGGTTGAGGAAAAGGGAAGTACTCCGATAAAGGTATTTCTGATTGATAAGATGATATGGCTCATGCTGGTCATCATGATACTTTATGCAGCAGCACAGAGCACGGTGGCAGTGTGGATGCCTCAGTATTGCAAGGAGGTGTTCGGCAGCACAGCTATGGAGGCAAACGGGGCGCTTATAGCATACTGGAGTGGTGCGGCACCTGTAAGGATACTTTACGGCACCACCGGTCTCAAAAAGCTTGATACGCGCAAGGTGCTTATCTATGGCAATGTATTGTCAGGAATTGCGCTCCTGATCGGACTTGTTTTCCGCAGCTACTGGGCAGTGATAATCAGCATATGGCTCTTTGGTGTACTCAATGCCGTAGCCATTCCGCTGATCATTTCTATAGCTAATTCATACTATCCCAGTGATTCAAGCATGGTTTCTTCAGCCATGATACTGGGACTCTACATTGCGACTATCATAATCCCTGTAGTCGTTGCCAATTGTGCCTTTGCGCTGGGGATGAATTCAATATTTGTAATAGCTATCGTGCTTGTGATCGCATCGGGTCTGCTTGGAATCTGCATCAAAAGCAGGAGCGTGCCGGATGCTGTATGAAAAGGCTGACCGGAAGACCGGGCAGTGAATCGGTCATTGTGTAGAAAATAGGAGGAGAAACTTTGATGAGAGAAATTCTAAGAAATATGATTCTTTCAAGTATAAATGGATGGGATGAACAAGATATTTATGCAGTGTCCCTATTTGTATATGATATGGCAGATAATCCTTGCAGGCCGACTGTTACGCTTGGGTACAATACTGAAAAGCAGGTAAAGGCAATAATAGCAAATGCTTCTGATGAGCAGGAAGCAAGATGGAATTATGCGTTCTGGCTTCAAAATGAGTTTTTCTGTTTTGGGCAGGGAGATACTGAAAAAGAAGTAATAAAGTGGCTGAATGATAATCAGTTGCCAAACTATGACGACGATGATCCGGCATGGGATGACGATGAGATATACGATGAAGTGGAAATAGTTACAAAGAAATTTGTCGAGGAATTAATCTGTATCGTAAAAGAAGTGCACCAGACAGGTTTGCTGACTCAAAAATTCGGCAAAGAAATCCCAATAATAATTCATGAGCTTGAGTATTATGACGAAATTGCAGAACAAAATATTGAGGCTAATGGCGCGGAAGCTCTAGAAGATTTTATCAGTTTTTGCCAAAGATAGTTTTTACGTGTGCAAAAAGATATGTTCAATTGATGTACTGCGTAATATGTTTCGAAAAAGAAAACCGAGTAAATGCAATTACCATTCCTGCCTTTTTCAGGTTCTGGCATATATGTTTCGTTTCGATGCGAAGAGAGGTTATTATCTATACCCTGAAGCGGAGGGGATGGAAGATCTCAATCTCTGGATGAATATGGGATCCACCTACGAAGACAATGTCAGACCGAGGGATGATATTTGCCTTACAAAGCATGGGCTGAAGATCCCTGCGGATGTGGAGAGTTATGAATCGTTTGTGCTAAGAATGAAAAGAAGCGAATGTGAGTTTATGGAGGCATTTGCTGTGTAAGAAATATTTGTCATCGATATATACAGACACAGAACGGAGGAACGCGATGAAAACAATATTTTATAATGCCAGGGTGATCACGCCGGAGCTGATATTTAGCGGCGGTATCGTCGTGGACGGAAACACTATCGAGCGAGTATTTAAAGACGATGAGTACGAGAAGGGACTTTCGTCGGTAGACTGTAAGGGCAACTATCTCGCACCGGGTTTTGTTGATATCCATAACCACGGGACTGCAGCAGGCATGCTCTTTACAGCAGACCCTGAGGAACTGGAAAGAGGAGCAATGCTGATGGCAGATCACGGTACCACAACAGTAGTACCGACATCTCCCTCACAGGCTCATAAAGTGATCTACGATTTCCTTATTAACGTAAGGAATGTGATGGGGCACAATAAGGGCAGCAAGCTGTTCGGAGCACATCTTGAGGGCAACTACTTCAATATGGAATATGCGGGTGCGCAGAATCCGGAATTCATCTATCCGCCAAGGGAAGAAGAATATATGGAATTTATCGATACCGGCATCGTAAAGAGAGTCTCATCCTCACCGGAAGTACCTGGATGCCTTGAAATGGCAGAGAAGCTGTCAAAGCAGGGGATACTGATGTCAATGGCTCATTCGGGAGCAAATTATGACGATGTACTCCGCGCGATAAATGCCGGCTATACGCATATCACACATATTTATAATGCAATTTCGTTCCTCAACAATTGCTATTATTATCCTCAGGTCGGAGCCTGCGAGGCAGCACTCCTTCACGATGAGATCACAGTTGAGGCAATATGCGACGGCAGACATGTACCGGCTCCGCTTATCAGACTGATGTATAAAGCCAAGGGGGCAGATCGGATGCATGCGGTAACTGATGCCTGCCTTGCAGGTGCGACAGATGGCAGCGTGAAGCTCTTCGGACTTGACTGTCTGGTAGACGACGGAGTATGTATGCTGGCTGACAGATCTGCATTTGCAGGCTCAGTCACTACCAATGATGTAGAGCTCAAAGTACTTGTTAATGATGCAATGATTCCATTGACGGATGCTGTTAAGATGCTTTCTCTTACCCCGGCAAGGACCATAGGAGCAAAAGATGTAGGAAGAATTGCAGCTGGTTATAAAGCAGATATCAATATTCTCAATTCTGAATTGGATGTAGTATATACTATGATAGATGGCAGGGAATACCGTAACGTAATGTAATAGCGCATTTTACCGGTACAGAAATAATCAAAGATATTTTAATGTTATCCAACAGGGGGAATGAAGTATGGCAGACACATATAAAAAGATATATATCAAGGCACCTTTTGAGGTAAGTATAGACGATGTTCCGATCCCGACTCCGGGTCCGGGAGAGTTGCTGATAAAGACGGAGCTTTCAGGTATTTCATCCGGCACGGAGATGATGCTGTACTGTGGAACATTTCCAAATTTCACATTAAAGAAATGGCCTCAGTGGACGGATTATCCGGTATGCCCGGGATATGAGCTTGTGGGAACCGTTGTTGCCAAAGGGATAAATCCTAACTCAGCACCGGCTGACATGAAGCAGTTGGATTCTCTACAGCCAAAGAGTGCATCTATCACCAATTCAGTAGATGATTTTGAGATCGGTGACAGAGTAATAACCATGGGTGAGCACGGTGAGTATGCATGTCTTCCGGCAGAGTTCTGTCATAAGATACCTGCGCAGGTATCCTCTGAGGCTTCTACACTTGCAGTCCTCGGAAGTACTGCGATGAATGCCGTGCACAGAGCAAATATTGAGTATGGCGATACTGTAGCCGTCATCGGTGCAGGTATCCTGGGCTTCCTTATCCAGCAGCACTGCAGACTTGCGGGTGCAGGAAAGACCATCGTCCTGGATATGGATGATGCAAGGCTTGAGATAGCACGGCTGGCAGCTGCAGATCATGTGATCAATCCGGGGAAAGAGGATCCAGTGAAGGCTGTTATGGCCTGCAATAACGGACTCCTGGCAGACAGGGTCATCGAGGCGACCGGCGTACAGGGTACAGAGCAGATGGCACTTGATATCGTAAGAGACAGAGGACGTGTTGTACTTGACGGGTGGCATTGTAAACCGATCGTATTTGAATTCGGTGATTTCTATTTCAAGGAGGTTGAGCTTGTAGCTTCGAGAGCAGGCGGTCCGGAATCAGGGCTTCCGTATGCTTATGTAAGGTGGACAAGCGAGCTCAACGTCAAGCATTCACTTGACATGATTGCGCAGGGCAAGATAAAGACGGATATGATAAAGCCGCTCATATTCAAGCCGGAGGAGATAGTTGAGGCATACGAACTTATCAGAAACCGGGATCCGCGGCTTGGCATGCAGGCAATGCTCAAGTGGACATAATGTGCGCGCCTGTGATGTTGATGCAGGTATGCGGATTTATCTGCAAGCTCCGACAGACATGATTTATCTGCCGGAGCTTTTGAATATCCTTTGTTATGGAAAAATCACAGGGGCGTGTCATTATGACGCTAATCGTCAGATGACATTGTAAGGTCAGTAACAAGTAAAAGAACATTTCCTG
>DCHJ01000093.1:0-4656 GCA_002314805.1 Lachnospiraceae bacterium UBA1755
CAGGTACCACGGGACTGCGCATATATGAGAGGCTTGCCGGGAGGAAGGATATTGAGCTTATCATCCTCTCGGATGAGAAACGAAAGATACCGGAATACAAAAAGGAAGCGATGCTTCAGTCAGACATCACCTTCCTCTGTCTTCCGGATGATGCGGCAAGAGAGAGCGTGATGCTGGCCGGTGATGCAGATACAGTGATCATAGATACATCTACAGCTCACCGCACGGATGAGACCTTTGCTTACGGCTTTCCGGAGCTCACGGGCTATGATGTGATCTCCGCTGCTAAGCGTATTGCCAATCCGGGCTGCCATGCCAGCGGATTTATCGCACTGGTATATCCGCTTGTTAAGGCAGGTATATTGAGTAAGGATGCGCTGCTTACCTGCTTTTCGATCACAGGCTACAGCGGAGGCGGCAAGAAGATGATAGCAGAGTATGAGGGGCAGGAGAGAAACCCGCTTCTGGATGCGCCGCGTCAATACGGTATTGCCCAGACTCACAAGCACCTTAAGGAGATGGATTATATATGCGGACTTGACAATGCACCGCTGTTTAGTCCCATAGTTGCTGATTTTTACAGCGGCATGGAGGTATCGGTACCTGTATTCGGGGAGCAGATCTCGGGTACTATGGAGGATGTGGCTGAGGCATACAAGGCATGCTATCCGGCAGGCAGGGGGCTTGTGCATTATAAGGCTGGCGCAGATGAAGGTGGCTTTTTATCGGCAGCAGCATATGCGGGTAAGGATGATATGGAGATCAGTGTAAGCGGCAATCCTGAGAGGATACTGCTGACAGCAAGATTTGACAATCTGGGCAAGGGTGCATCGGGCGCGGCTATCCAGAACATGAACATAGTACTGGGTGTGGATGAAAAGCTCGGCCTTGAGTGCTGAGCATAGTAAGATGTCAGACATGCGCATCCCTGATCCCGGGGCATCTGATAGTTAATATCAGTGCAGCATGTACATAATAAGTCAATATCAATACACAGGGAGGACATACGATGAAGATAATAACCGGAGGTGTCTGTGCGGCTAAAGGCTTTACTGCAAGCGGGATACGCTGCGGCATCCGTAAGAATCAGACCAAGAAGGATCTGGCACTTATAGTAAGCGAAGTGCCGGCATCGGCTGCGGCAGTCTATACCACCAATCTGGTCAAGGGCGCGCCGCTTACTGTGACTAAGAGCCATCTTGCAGACGGCACAGCAGGGGCAGTCATCTGCAACAGCGGCAATGCCAATACCTGCAATGCCGACGGCATCATGATCGCAGAGCAGATGTGTGAGCTCACTGCGCAGGCCGTGGGTATTAAGGCAGAGGATGTGGTAGTTGCTTCGACCGGCGTAATAGGTCAGCCGCTTGATCTTACTCCGATAAGAGAGGGTATGCCGGCTCTTGCAGCAGGTCTTTCGATCGCGGGTGCGCATGAGGCAGCACAGGCAATAATGACTACTGATACAAAATGCAAGGAGGTGGCCGTAGAGTTTGAGCTTGACGGTAAGACCTGCCATATGGGCGGCATGGCCAAGGGCAGCGGGATGATCCATCCGAATATGGCGACCATGCTGGTATTTATCACCACTGATGCCTGCATAGCTCCGGCAATGCTGCATAAGGCTCTGTCAACGGACGTTGCGGACACCTTCAACATGGTCAGCATCGACGGTGATACTTCCACCAATGACATGGTGACAGTACTTGCCAACGGTATGGCCGGCAATGCACAGATAACAGGTGAGGGTGAGGCCTTTTCGGAATTTATGAAGGCTCTTAATACTATCACGGTGCAGCTGTGCAGGATGATAGCCGGTGACGGCGAGGGTGCGACCAAGCTCCTTGAATGCAGGGTAAGCGGTGCCAAGGATACGGCTGCGGCTAAGACAGCGGCAAAGGCAGTGATATGCTCATCCCTGACAAAGGCGGCCATGTTCGGTGCCGATGCCAACTGGGGCAGGGTACTCTGCGCGCTGGGCTATTCCGGAGCAGATATCGATGTGACCGGGGTGGGAGTTAAGTTTGTCTCCCGTGCAGGAGAGATCACTGTATGCGCAGGCGGCAGCGGAGTGCCGTTTTCGGAGGAAAAGGCCAAGGAGATATTGCTTGAGGATGAGATAGAGATAGCAGTGGAGCTCGGGGACGGAGATGCATCAGCCACAGCCTGGGGATGTGACCTGACCTATGACTATGTTAAGATCAATGGAGACTACCGCACATGAACAATTATTTTTCCAATGCAGAAAGAGCGCAGGTGCTGACACAGGCGCTTCCTTATATCCAGAAATACAGGGACAGGACAGTAGTTATAAAGTACGGCGGCAATGCCATGATATCTGATGACTTAAAGCATCAGGTCATGGAGGATATCGTATTGCTGTGGCTTGTGGGAATCAAGGTAGTGCTTGTCCACGGCGGAGGGCCTGAGATAAGCGAGATGCTGGGCAGGCTTGATATCAAATCAGAGTTTGTGGACGGACTGCGTGTCACCTCTGAGGAAGCAGTTACCGTCGTACAGATGGTACTGGCAGGCAAGGTCAATAAGTCGCTTGTCAACCTCATACAGTCCTATGGCGGCATGGCAATGGGCATCTCCGGTATGGACGGAAGACTCATCGAGGCCGAGATGAAGGATGAAAAGCTGGGCTATGTGGGCAGGATCACAAAGGTCAATATCAAACCGATCACGGACCTTCTTGAAAAGGGCTATATCCCCATCGTATCCACCATCGGCTGTGACAGAAACGGCAATAGCTATAACATCAATGCGGATACGGCTGCGGCTTATATCGCCGGCGCGCTGGGTGCCAAGAGGCTTATCTCCATGACGGACATATCCGGCATACTGGAGGATGTCAGTGATCCCAATTCGCTTATCCGGGAGGTCTCGGTGGATGAGATACCGGGACTGCTTGAAAGAGGTGTGATCAGCGGCGGTATGATACCTAAGGTGGGCTGCTGCGTGGATGCCATCGAGATGGGAGTTGAAAAGGTGATCATACTGGACGGCAGGGTACCCCATGCCATACTTATGGAGCTTATGACTGATGAGGGCGCGGGGACCATGGTTAAAAGAGGAGAGATAAAATGACAGAGGTGATGAAGCTTGATGAGCAGTATGTTGCGGGTACATACGGACGCTATCCCATAGAGATAACAGACGGCAGGGGGTCAGAGTGCAGGGATGCGCAGGGCAGATCCTATATAGATATGGGTACAGGCATTGCAGTCAACTCCTTCGGATACTGTGACGATGAATGGAAGGCAGCAGTAACGGCGCAGCTGGATAAAGTATCACATACCTCCAACCTGTATTATACTCAGCCCGGACCTGAGCTGGCACGGATGCTCTGTGAAAAGACAGGACTTAAAAAGGTATTCTTCGGCAATTCGGGTGCGGAGGCCAATGAATGTGCGATCAAGGTCGCGCGTAAATATGCCGCGGAGCATAAGGGAGAGGAATACAGCGTGATAGTGACGCTGACCAACAGCTTCCACGGCAGGACGCTCACAACGCTTGCCGCCACAGGTCAGGAGCATTATCATGAGCTTTTCTGTCCGCTGACTCCGGGCTTTGTACATACTCCTGCCAATGACATAGAGGCTCTTAAGCAGACACTTGCCTGCAATAAGGTGGCAGGGCTTATGATGGAATGTGTCCAGGGAGAGGGAGGTGTCATCCCTCTTGATAAGGAGTTTGCTGCCGCAGCCGCAAAGCTGTGCGCTGACAATGATATCGTGCTTATCATTGACGAGGTACAGACCGGCAACGGACGGACCGGAAGCCTGTATGCATATATGCAGTACGGCATCTGCCCGGATGTGGTGACTACGGCCAAGGGACTTGCAGGCGGCCTGCCGCTCGGCGTATGCATGATGGGTGATAAGGTTAAGGATGTACTGGGCAGGGGGGATCACGGCTCGACCTTCGGGATGAATCCCATTTGCTGTGCAGGAGCGCTCAGCATCCTGAAAAGGATAGATGACAGCCTGCTTGAGGAAGTAAAGGAAAAGAGCAGATATATCTTTGATGAGCTTGGCGGTGCGCAGGGTGTCACAGAGGTCACTGGAATGGGCCTCATGATCGGAGTTAAGACCGTAAAGCCCGCTGCGGATGTTGTGAAGGAGTGCATGGACAGGGGTGTGCTCTGTCTTACAGCCAAGGATAAGGTAAGGCTCCTCCCGGCTCTTAATATCCCGTGGGAGCAGCTTAAGCTGGCGGTAGAGATAATAAAAGGAGCGTGCATATAGATGAAGAAGCTTGAGAGATTATATAATAACAGCTTTCTTAAGCTGCTGGATCTGACCTCAGAGGAGATAGATGGCCTCCTGGAGTTGGCGGCATCGCTTAAGAACCTGAAGAAGCAGGGCATACCGCACCGTATGTGTGAAGGAAAAAATGCTGCGCTGATCTTTGAAAAGACAAGTACACGCACAAGGTGTTCCTTTGAGGTGGCAGCTGCAGACCTCGGAATGCATCCGGTATATCTTGATCCGTCTGCTTCGCAGATCGGAAAAAAGGAGAGTATGGAGGATACAGCCAGGGTGCTGGGAAGGATGTTTGACGGCATAGAGTACAGAGGCTACGGTCAGGAGATAGTGGAGTGTCTGGCAGAGTATTCGGGTGTACCGGTATGGAACGGACTGACCAATG
>DCHJ01000093.1:4815-6939 GCA_002314805.1 Lachnospiraceae bacterium UBA1755
GCTAAGATGGGTATGCATTTCGTGGCATGCGCGCCGCAGGGTTATTTCCCGGGTGCTGAGCTCACAGAGACCTGCAGGAAGATCGCTGAAGAGAGCGGTGCGCAGATCACCTTCTGTGATGATGTCGCAGAGGCAGTAAAGGGCGCAGATGTGATCTATACAGATGTATGGGTATCGATGGGCGAACCGGCAGAGGTCTGGGACGAGAGGATCAGGGCGCTGCTCCCGTATCAGGTCAATAAGTGTGTCATGGATATCGCGGGACCTCAGGCAAGATTTATGCACTGCCTGCCTGCGTTCCACGATCTGGGGACAGCTATCGGAAAAGAGATATATGAAAAGTACGGTCTTGATGCACTTGAGGTGACTGACGAGGTATTTGAAAGCAACGCATCCATCGTCTTTGATGAGGCTGAAAACAGGATGCATACCATCAAGGCTGTCATGGCTGCGACACTCTGTGAGTGATATACTGCACAGGATCAAGTCTCATTTATTCGATAAGTCAGGAACTATTCATAACGTGTAATTGTGTAATTATAGATGCTGTACCGGGCATAGCTGCAGTTCCCGTGCGCAGCAGCCGCAGCAGAAAAGAAGTGATGACATGAAGGATAATAATATCAAAAAAGTATTGGTTATCGGAAGCGGCCCCATCGTGATAGGACAGGCTGCCGAGTTTGATTATGCGGGGACCCAGGCCTGCAGGATCCTTAAGAAGGAAGGTATCGAGGCAGTACTGGTCAATTCAAACCCTGCCACAATAATGACTGATCCTGAGATGGCCGATGAGATCTATCTGGAGCCTCTTACACTTACCACTATCGAGCGCATCATTGAGGCTGAAAAGCCGGATGCCATACTGGCAGGTCTGGGAGGACAGACGGGTCTTACCATGGCCATGGAGCTGGATCGGACCGGCTTTCTTAAGGAGCACTCAGTAAAGCTCCTTGGTACGGATGCCGCAGCCATAACCCGCAGTGAGGACAGGCAGCTCTTTAAGGAGGCCATGGACAGGATAGGCATACCGACCATTGAATCAGGTACGGCTGAAAATCTGGCGGATGCGCTCAGCATTGCCGACGGCATAGGCTACCCTGTCATCATAAGACCTGCGTTCACGCTTGGCGGAGGCGGCGGAGGTGTCGCATATTCTCATGAGGAGATGAAAGACAAGGCTGCAGCAGGACTGGATGCTTCACCGATAAGTCAGATACTTGTGGAAAAGTATATAGCAGGCTGGGAAGAGATCGAGTTTGAGGCCATGCGTGACAATGAAGGCAACAGTATCATCGTATGCAGCATGGAAAATGTCGATCCCGTGGGTGTGCATACGGGAGATTCCGTTGTCGTTGCACCCGCACTCACACTTCCTGCTGCAGATATGGAGATGCTGCGCAGGGCATCCCTTGATATCGTGGAGGAGCTGCAGATAAAGGGCGGCTGCAACTGTCAGTATGCCTATGATCCGGATACGGGCAGGTATTATGTGATAGAGGTCAATCCCCGGGTTTCAAGGTCCTCGGCGCTTGCAAGCAAGGCGACAGGCTATCCTATCGCCAAGATAACTACGCTTATCGCGCTGGGCTATAATCTCCCGGAGATCAGATTTGATCCTGACGCGGAGGGTACAGCGCTCCATGAACCCGAAGTGGATTATACGGTACTCAAGCTGCCGCGCTGGCCCTTTGATAAATTTACCAATACCGCCCGAAAGCTCGGTACCCAGATGAAGGCTACCGGAGAGGTAATGGCCATCGGTTCATGCGTTGAAGAGGCGCTTATGAAGGCTGTAAGGGGCGCCGAGATCAGGAAGGAGACCCTGGGACACAGCTTTGAGGATGTGAAGGAGCTTGAGGAGGCTTATGCCTGCGGGCCGGTAAGTGATCTGGCTGATTTTGAATATAAGAAAAAAGAACTGCTGAAAGCTCATGTGTCAGAAGTCAATGATCTGAGGCTCTATGCGATCTTTGAAGCAGTAAAGGCCGGAGTAGGCATTGATGAGATATTTGATATCACAAGGATCAACAGATTTTTCCTTGAGAAGATAAAGCACCTTGCCGATTTTGAAAATGAGATCGCAGGCGGTCTGAGTCCGGAGCAGTATGCAGAGGGAAAGAAGCT
>DCHJ01000093.1:7072-12423 GCA_002314805.1 Lachnospiraceae bacterium UBA1755
GAAGCTGCGGGAAATACTGCAGATGTATGTACCGTGCAGTCAGAAACTGTACATACAGACAGTATATCTGCCGGTCAGACAGCCGGTGATGCGCAGGCTCCGGCAGCTGCAGCAGATAAACAGCGGATACTTGTGCTGGGCTCAGGTCCTATCCGCATAGGACAGGGTATTGAGTTTGACTATAGCTCTGTTAAATGTGTCGAGGTGCTCAGAAAGCTGGGATATGAAGTTATCATTATCAACAATAATCCGGAGACAGTATCGACCGACTATGATACTGCAGACCGACTGTATTTTGAGCCTGTCACGCTGGAGGATGTGATGGATGTAATAAAGCGGGAGGAGCCGTACGGCGTAGTTGTGGCCTTTGGCGGACAGACTGCTATCAAGCTTGCGATCGAGCTTGACAGGCTCGGAATACGTATCCTCGGTACCTCGGCAGACGGGATAGACAGAGCAGAGGACAGAGAAAAATTTGATGCCTTCCTTGAATCGCTGGGGCAGAAGAGACCGAGGGCGGTTGCCGTGGAGACTGCGGAGGAAGCGCTTATTGCGGCAAGGATACTCGGATATCCTGTATTGCTCAGACCATCCTATGTCATCGGAGGTCAGGGTATGAGCATAGTCCGGAGTGCAGAGGAGCTTAAGCGCTACATGGGCAATATCCTGTCGGGCAGGATATCCAATTCAGTCCTGGTGGATAAGTACATGCCCGGTACCGAGCTGGAGGTGGACTGCATTTCCGACGGGAATACAGTGCTGATCCCGGGCATCATGGAGCATATTGAAAGGGCAGGCATACATTCCGGAGATTCCATTGCCGTATATCCTCCATACAACATTGATGATTCCATGGTAAAGAAGATAAGTGAGGTCTCATCACGTATCGCGCTGGGACTTGGAACCAGAGGCATCGTAAATATCCAGTACCTTGTATTTGAGGGTGAGCTATATGTCATCGAGGTAAATCCCCGCGCCAGCCGTACCGTGCCTTATATCAGCAAGGTTACGGGCATACCCATGGTCGAGCTTGCGACCCGCATCATGCTGGGAGAGAGCCTTAAGGATATGGGCTATGAAGCAGGACTTTGCAGGTCTGCGGCATGCTACGCTGTCAAGGTACCTGTATTCTCATTTGAAAAGATAGCGGATGCCAACAGCATCCTGGGTCCCGAGATGAAATCGACGGGTGAGGTGCTGGGTATCGGACGCACCAGGACCGAAGCTATGTATAAGGGTCTTGCGGCTTCGGGAGTTGATGTGCACGCATCGGCCACCCGCGGCGAGGATGGTATCCTGATCTCGGTCGAGGATTATGATTACAGGGATGCCATTGCAATGGCAGAGAAGTTTACAGACCTTGGCATCAGGCTTTATGCTACTCCTGATACGGCAAGGGCGATCCGTGAAAGAGGACTCGAGGTGACTACGGCAGGAAATATCTGTGACTGCAATGATATTTATGATCTGATAGACAATGAAAGGGTAAGCTTTGTGGTATATACCGGCGCTGTGATGGACAGCTCGGTGGGAGATTTCAGGAGCCT
The DNA here is from genome assembly GCA_002314805.1 of Lachnospiraceae bacterium UBA1755. GTDB lineage: Bacteria > Bacillota > Clostridia > Lachnospirales > Lachnospiraceae > Darwinimomas. Next base: position 8,620 of record DCHJ01000093.1, read on the forward strand.
TTACAGGCGGTGCATGAACCGACATATACCATGCATGACCTCGATCGACACGGCTATGGCCATCGCTGATATAATCGGTGCCCGCTACGATCTGAGCAATACGGGGCTTGTTGATATTAACCGCTGAGGAAGAGTGGGATGCGGAATTGAAAAAGTAAATTCCGGCGAAAGGTGCTTTTACAAGTGGAATTTAACTTTTCATTCAACGGTGATGAATCAGAGTTTCCTAAGAATTCTATTCATCAAATCAATCATATAAAGTGAGGCTTGCTTTTCAGCCTAAAACCTGCAGAGATCCGCATAAACACTGAATGAAAAGCCTGACACTCCCCCTGGTATTGGTCATTTTCAACATAAAACCGGTGTATCGCGTATGAAATATGTGTTTTCTCACAATTGACCCTGTACAGGCGCATGCAGTATTATTAAATCAAACAAAGATATACGGTTACTGACGGAATTGAGTGGAGCACCACATGAAGCCGTATATTATATGCCGACCGTCTGGGCAGATTGATCCTTTGGGGTCGGTCTGCCCTTTTTGTTATCTATTCATTGCATATAAGCGAAGGAGTATGTTATGACAAAGATTGGAGTAGTTTTAGGCAGTAAGTCCGATATGCCTGTGGCTGAAAAGGCTATAGGGATACTGCGGGAATTTGGCGTACCGTTTGAAGTGCGCATTCTGTCCGCCCACCGATGCCCTGATGAAGCAAGAGAATTTGCTGCATCAGCACGGGAGGGCGGATTTTCTGTTTTAATAGCCTTTGCGGGCATGGCGGCACATCTTGCAGGAGCGCTGGCAGCCAATACGACACTTCCTGTGATCGGAGTGCCCTGCAAGGGGAACTGCCTCGACGGTATGGATGCGCTTCTGTCAACAGTGATGATGCCATCAGGCATCCCGGTTGCTACAGTAGCAGTAAACGGCGGCGCTAATGCGGCACTTCTTGCCCTGCAGATCCTCGGGACCTCGGATAAGAGCATTGCAGAGGCGCTGGATGCGCACAGGGCAAAAGGAAAAGCAGCAGTGCTTGCAGCGGATGAAGAAGTAAGAAGCTTATATCAATAAAAAAATACGGAGGAGAAAAAGTCATGAACAAGGTCTATCAGGGAAAAACAAAGGATGTGTTTGCACTCGATAACGGAAACTATCTGCTGAAATTCAAGGATGATGTCACAGGAAAAGACGGAAAGTTTGATCCGGGCGAGAATGCAGTCGGCCTTACGATCGAAGGCGTAGGCGATGTAAACCTCCGTATGTCAGTATACTTCTTTGAGAAGATCAACGCGGCAGGGATCAGGACACATTTCGTATCAGCCGACCTTGAGGATACGACAATGGAGGTCCTTCCGGCAAGAGTATTCGGCAAGGGACTTGAGGTCATCTGCAGATATAAGGCAGTGGGAAGCTTCTTAAGACGTTACAGTGATTACTGCGAGCCGGGTCAGGACCTGCCGGCATATGTGGAGATGACCTTTAAGAATGATGAGAAGGGCGATCCGCTGGTAACAAGAGACGGACTTAAGGTCCTCGGAGTCATGACCTATGAGCAGTATGACGAGACAGTAAGGATGACTCAGGAGATCACTAAGATCGTAGCAGATGATCTTAAAGCAAAGGGACTTGAGCTTTATGATATCAAGTTTGAATACGGATATGATCCCGAAGGCAGGGTCATGCTTATCGACGAGATCGCTTCGGGAAATATGAGAGTTTACAAGGACGGTGAGTATATCGAGCCGATGGAGCTTTCTAAGCTCTTCTTCGCATAATGGGCGGCTATTTCGGAGCAGCTTCTCACAGTCAGATCGTGCTTGATGTGTTCTTCGGAGTGGATTATCACAGCCACCTTGGCACAAAGAGCGCAGGTCTTGCTTTCTGGGATCGGGAAAAGGGCTTCAGGAAGGATATCCATTCCATATCCAATACTCCGTTCAGGGCCAGATTTGAAAAGGATATCGAGGACAGGACCGGGACCAGCGGCATAGGCTGTATCAATGATTCCGACCCTCAGCCGATCATCGTCAGGTCACAGCTTGGGGTATACGGCATCCTTACGACCGGGATCATCAGGAATGCAGAGGAGCTTGCGGAAAAATATATGGCTGAGCACAAAGCACTTTTATCGGTACAGAGCTCAGGCAGGGTAAATATGACCGAGCTTGCCGCTGTGCTTATCAATGAGGAACCGACCATTGAAAGGGGTATCGTCAGGCTGGGCAGACTGATTCAGGGCTCCCTCACGGTGCTCATACTCTGCCCGGATGGCTCGATCATCGCTTCAAGAGACCGCATGGGCAGACTGCCGGTACATATCGGAAAGCGGGATGACGGCAGATGTGTATCACTTGAAAGCTTTGCCTATCAGAAGCTCGGCTATGAGGATGAGCATGAGCTGGGTCCGGGCGAGATCGTAAGGATCACTCCGGACGGCTGGGAGATGCTTTCGCCTCCCGGTGAGAAGACAAGGATATGCGCCTTTCTCTGGTCATATTACGGATATCCCAATTCAACCTACAACAATGTAAATGTAGAAGCCATGAGATACAGAAACGGTGAGATCATGGCAAGAAATGAAGAGCAGGATATGACCATGCCGGAGGTCGATTATGTGGCAGGTGTGCCGGATTCAGGCATAGCACATGCCATCGGCTATTCGGGTGAGAGCGGGATCCCGTATGCAAGGCCCCTCATCAAGTATACGCCTACCTGGCCAAGGAGCTTCATGCCCGATAATCAGGACGTGCGCAATCAGGTAGCCAGGATGAAGCAGATTCCGGTGCAGGAGCTGATAAGCGGTAAGCGGCTGCTTTTCATAGACGATTCAATAGTGCGCGGTACCCAGCTGCGTGAGACGGTTGATTTCATCGCGGAGATGGGAGCAGAGGAGGTACATGTCAGGATAGCCTGTCCGCCCATCATGTATGCATGCAAATATCTTAACTTTTCACCGGGCAATGATGACATGGGTCTTTTTGCAAGGAAGATCATACAGGAGATTGAGGGTGACGAGGGTCAGAAGCATGTGGATGAATACGCGGATGCCGGTACAGAGCGCGGACGGTGCCTCATAAAGACCATGGCAGAGCGCTTCAGACTCGATTCACTGGGCTTTCAGTCACTTGACGGACTGCTTGAGGCGATAGGCATAGACAGAGATATGATCTGTACCTACTGCTGGACAGGAAAGGAATAGGGCATCATATGGACAATTCATATTCAGAGGCATATGCGAAGGCGGGCGTTGATATAAGAGCAGGATATGCGGGTGTGCAGCTCATGAAGCAGGATGTCGCAAGGACATTCACTCCGGAGGTCCTTTCAGGACTCGGAGGCTTCGGCGGGCTTTATGCTCCGGATATGAGCGGGATGAAGGAGCCGGTACTTGTGTCAGGGACTGACGGAGTGGGGACCAAGCAGCGGATAGCACAGCTCATGGGCAGATATGATACCGTAGGCATCGACTGCGTGGCAATGTGCGTCAATGATATCATCTGCTGCGGTGCAAGACCCATGTTTTTCCTTGACTATATAGCCATAGGCAGAAACATACCCGAAAAGGTGGCATCGCTGGTATCCGGAGTTGCGGAGGGCTGCGTACAGGCTGGCTGTGCCCTGATCGGAGGAGAGACCGCCGAGCATCCGGGCACCATGGCGGAGGATGATTTTGATCTGGCAGGCTTTTCAGTAGGCATAGTCGATAAAGCGGAAATAATCGATCAGACTTCCATGAAGGCAGGAGACGTGATAATCGCGCTTCCGTCCACGGGGATACATTCCAACGGATTCTCACTGGTACG
>DCHJ01000047.1 GCA_002314805.1 Lachnospiraceae bacterium UBA1755
ACAAGATTCCAGCATCCGGTAGCAGGTACATACAAGAAGGAAAGGATCGAGGCCGGAAAGAAGTACTTCTCAGTTGCATCAGGCGGTGGAACAGGAAGAACACTCCATCCGGACAACATGGCTGCAGGTCCTGCATCATATGGTATGACTGATACACTCGGAAGAATGCATTCGGATGCTCAGTTTGCAGGCTCTTCATCAGTCCCGGCACATGTTGAGATGATGGGACTTATCGGTGCAGGCAATAACCCGATGGTTGGTATGACAGTATCAGTAGCAGTTGCTGTTGAGGAAGCATACAAGGCAGGCAAGTGGGGCTGCAAGGCAGATGCTAAGAAGGCTCCGGCTAAGAAGTCTGCTGAAAAGAAGGCTCCGGCTAAGAAGGCTGCTGCTAAAAAAGCTGCCAAATAATCGGTTCGGCAGTACAATTTCAAAAAGGATCTAAAAATAAAGACAGCATATGAGTGTTTTTATTAAATTACTGGGAGTAGCAATGCTCCCAGTAGTCATATCTATAATTTTCTATTTCCTTAAACGCTGTACTGCGTTTAAGGGTCTGTCGTTTGCGGTCAAACAGGTGATCATAGGAACTGTCTTCGGCCTGGCTGCTATATTCGGCACGGTTCTGGGAGTGGATATTGGCGGTGCTACGGCAAACTGCCGTGATGCCGCTCCTTTGTGTGCAGGCTTTTTCTTCGGGGGACCGGCAGGGATCATTGCAGGAATCATCGGAGGAGTCTACCGGTGGATATCCGCACCCGCAACAGGGATGTATACAAGGGTGGCGTGTTCGGTATCTACCGTGGCCGCAGGTCTGTATGCGGCAGCCCTCAGAAAGTATATCTTTGAATTCAGACGTCCGGGATGGATGATGGTATCACTGGTGGGACTTGTGATGGAAGTCTTCCATATGTCTATGGTATTTGTCACGCATTTTGAGGATATTGAGACAGCGCTTGAGGTCATCAAAATTGCAACGGTACCTATGGTATTCTGCAATGCGTTTGCCTGCGGATTTACGGCATTTCTATTGGATGTGATCAGCAGAAAGGTACTGCACAGACACAGTTCAAAGCTAAAGAAAAAAATCAATGAACGCATCCAGTTCAGGATGCTGATCGCCGTTATTGCCGCATTCGCTGTCGCATCGGCAGCAATATTTGCTGTTCAGTCACAGATGGCAGTTCTTCAGACAGACCTGCTCCTGGATATCAATATGGCTGATGTGACAGGGGATATTCAGGACATCATCGATAAGAACATGCTCAATGCTGCCCATATGGTGGCTGAGGCATATGAAAAGGATCCGTCGCTGTCGCCGGAATCGCTGGCCGAGCTGTATGATGTCACGGAAATCGATGTGGTGGACCGTTCGGGAGAGATCATCAAGAGTAATTTCAGGGAGTTTGTGGGGTATGATATGAAATCCGGACGGCAGTCTGCGGAGTTCATGATACTTACCAGAGGTGTCAAGGAGCTGGTACAGCCCATTACATTAGCATCCTTTTCGCCTGAAGGCACATCACCAAGGCGAAAATATGCAGGAGTGGCTCTTGCTGACGGAGGATTCATCCAGGTAGGATATGATCAGACAACTCTTATGAGGAAGGTCAGGGAGCAGCTTCCGGATCTGACAAAAAACCGTCACATCGGCAGTACCGGTGGTATAAGTATTGTCGATTATGATTTGAATGTGGTCAGCTCCACCTATGGGGGACGAGGTCCCGCAGATCCGGCAGTGATATTTGCCGGTGATACAGCAAAGGGACCGGGGACGCTTTTCAAGGGAACAGTCAATGAGAAACGATGCTTCTGCAAATATGCTGTTGCCGAAGGGTACTATATACTGGCATATCTTCCATACGCAGAAGCCCTGCTGACCAGGGATCTGGAAGTATATGTCAATACCTTCGTTATGGTAATGATATTTGCAGCGATGTTTGCATGGATATTCTTCCTGGTGAAACGTCTGGTCACAGACAATATTTACAGGGTCAATCAGTCTCTCAGGAAGATCACGGAGGGTGATCTTGATGAGAGAGTGAGTGTACATACAGACCAGGAATTTGATGAGCTGTCGGATGCGATAAATGCGACAGTGCAGAGGCTGGAGGATTATACCGTAGAAGTACAGGAAAGGATAAATCAGGAGCTTGAAATTGCAAGGAACATCCAGCAGTCCTCACTTCCCACTAATTTCGAAGAGTTCGATGCATACAGGGAAGTGGATGTATTTGCAACCATGGATCCGGCAAGGGAGATCGGAGGAGATTTCTATGACTTCGTGATGAAGGACAATACTCTTTCGTTCGGTATTGCCGATGTATCCGGAAAAGGTATTCCGGGTGCATTATTCATGATGAGATCCAAGGCAACTCTGAGGAACTGTGTGGATGCAGGACTCAGGATAGATGATACGTTCACGCTCACAAATGACAGGCTCTGCGAGGGCAATGAGGCAGAGATGTTTGTCACCGCATGGATGGGCATGCTGGATATCGCAAGCGGGCATGTTGAATTTGCCAATGCCGGACATAATCCGCCGCTGGTATACCGTAAGGGTGAAGGTTATTCATATCTGAAGTCCAGAGTGGGTCTGGTCCTTGGCGGTATGTCGGGAATGCTATATAAGCTACAGGAGCTGCAGCTCAAACCGGGAGACAAGATATTCCTGTATACCGACGGGGTCACGGAAGCACAGAACAGGAACAAGGAATTCTATGGAGAGGAGAGACTTATCAGCTGTCTTAACGCACATATGGATGCCGATGAAGAGGAAACTGTCAGCGCCGTCAGGGCGGATCTGGATGAATTTGCGGGCGGAGCCGAGCAGTTTGATGATATCACTATGATGCTTGTAAGG